>MGOM01000046.1:19271-22261 GCA_001797105.1 Chloroflexi bacterium RBG_19FT_COMBO_62_14 | reverse complement strand
CCGGCATGGTCCCGAAGACATCTGAGGTTATATCCGGTAAGCGATAAGCAGTCAGGCTGTCATTCGCCGTGAACATGCACGGTACGGGGGATGCCGGCAGAGTGCAGCTCGCCAGGGTCAGGGCTGCAATCAGAATACTCAATTTGACGATTGGGATCCCTCGGGCGCTCATAGTCTTCCTCCTTGGCGGATAGTGTCGATCCTTGAACTTGATTGAGCTGCTGCGGAGGCTGCCGCTCACCTGGGAACGGCCTTCGTCATGGGCTACCGATTGAGCTTGCACCCCGGTGTGATGCACGGAAAGGCCGTCAGTAAAACTAGAAGGTGCGCCGGCGCCGGAAGGGTACCCCAGCGCCTGTGAAGAGCAAGCGGTCAGGTGAATCACCCGTCTTCTGAGACACGTCTCGACCGCGGCGACCTCGTGTGCAAGCCCTCTCAACCGCCGGCTAGCGCGAGAAGCTTGAGAGTCGTCTTCCAGTTTCGGATCGTGCAGATCGTGGCGAGCTTGGAATCAAAGTACGCGTTGGTGAGCTTGCTACGCGCGACCCCGTTCGGACATCGAAGGTAGATCTCCCGGCCCCGCACGACATACTCATCCGGTGGGGAGCGGTCTGGATCAAGCCCAGCAACCCTGTCGGCGGCGGGAGAATCCGCCAGAAACGCCACGTGGAGGAGGCGCTCATCTGCGCCGGATCGTTGGAACGGATTGGCCCGGACGATCGTGCGGAGCTCAGCGGCGGTGCGCGTTACGAGGGAAATCTCCAGCCCGAACTGCCGGGTGATCGCCTTGCTGATGATTCCCGGAATCTGGCGGGCTAGTTCAGGCTGTGCCTCGAATATGACGTTGCCGCTCTGGATGTAGGTCTGCACATGCCGGCAGCCAGCTTGTTCGAATGTCGTGACCAGACCTGCCATCGGCAGCCGGTTGTGCGTTGTGAGATTGATGCCGCGCAGCAGAGCGATATGAACATCGGTCTTCTTAGGCGTGCCGAGCCTATCTTTGGCCATCCCAGGTTCCTCGTGGACAGGATAACACCGAGTGGCTTCGGGAGCGACATCGATGACTGTCTATGTGAACCGGCAAGCTTGGTGATGGCTGCCAGCGCTATCCGGGCCGGGCGCCTGTCCATGCCCGACTCCCCTGCCCGCAGAGCCACACAACTGAGACCAGATATTGACTGACCTGAGGCGACCCGAGGCGAAACGGATGGGATGGGCCAGCCAGGAGGTGTCTTGTTTCGACATGAATCTGGCTTCTCCAGGTGGCCTTGAAGCAGAGTTCGGGCAGGCTGATCCGGTTCAAGCCGCCGACGGTCAACTACTTGCCAGCGGGTTCAGGCCCTGAGGCGCCATCTTGTTGCACTGCCGGTGAAGTCCGCCTCCAACCACGCAAACGCCTTGGCGGGCAGCACCCGATATGTCGGCGTGCCCTTTAGGTGAAAAGCGTACTTGCGGAAGTAGAGCGCATCCAGTTGATCGAGGAGCTCATTCTCTTGCACGCGCTCCGGACGTCCCTCGACGATCGCGACCTCATCGCCACTTTCCAGGTGGACCACAACCTGGCGGCCCAGTGCAATGTTCCGTCCCTTGCGTGAGCTTGGGTCGGTGCTGAAGTAGAAAGCGTCCCTATGCCAGAGGCCCCAAACGGGCGCGGCATGGGGCAGGCCGTTCGCCGAGGTAGTTACGAGCCAATAGTTGTGCGCTTCCTCCATCCTCGTGCGGAGGAAGTCCCACGAGAGAAGACCGTGGCCTTCCGACGGAGGTTTGAGGCCGTAGCCCGGAGGCATAGACGGTCTGTCGACCTGTGACATGTAAGGAGTCGGGGGGGTCTGAGTCATGTCTGCCTCTCGGTGGGGGGGATCCACGATCCTTCGGTCACCCGGAACGCCGAAGTGTCTCCCCCGCCCGGCCGGCCTGGCTGACGACTATCGACCATCACTCCGCTACGCATCGAGCATGAACCGGTCCCGGCGTCTCAACTCCGCCGCAGATCGGACGGGGCGGGCGAGAGGTACCAGCCTCGGTCCCTGACCAGCAGAAGAAGCATGAGGATGTTGATCATAAGAACGATGAGATCTGCCGGTCCGAATTCATCTGCATAGGTCAAGACGGATATGGTTGTAAGCAGCACCAATGCCAGCCAATACGCAATCCGGCTGTGCCTTCTCAGGAAGACGACCAGGCCTACGAAAACGAAGGCATTCAGTAGCGCCAATACGGCCATCACCCATCGGCCGAAACCCGTCTCTGGGAGTGCCGGATGGATGCCGGTCGCGGCGATGAGGCTGAATGCAAGCGCAAGTTGGGTAGCCAGAACCCAAAGTGGGAGCCTGGCTCCCCGGTGGGCACGGCGCTCTCGGCCGCCCACCTTGTCAAGATCCAGTCTAGATCGTCGCTCCGACGTCCTTCGGGAGGACGGACGGTGGTCTGGGAAGCGCGGCATAAGAAGTCCCGCGTTCCTGTCCCGGATTCCGGCCAGCCGTCAGCGCGCCAGGAGAATCTTCACGGCCGCTGCCAGACCCGGATCGTTGGCCTCGCGGAACTCGTCCCAATTCCCGGAGACGAGTGTCTCCGGGACGATCCCGGAATCCTCCCATATCCCGGCCGGCAGGCCAGACGGCTCGTATGTCGCACTTGCGATCCAGGCGCGTGAGCCATCGGTGAAATCGAATCGCCTGAGCTGCTCGACATTCCCAAGGGTCGCCTGCCCAACAACCGTCGCTCGTCCGGAACGCTGCATGATCCCGCTGAAGATCTCGCCGTAGGAGACGGTGTCTGGGCCGACGAGGACGACCAGCGGCACCGTCTGCGACCCGCCGATGTCCTCGGCCTCGACGACCAGCTCCTCCCGAGTCCCCCGGGTTACGAAGGCGCCCTGCTCCCCCCCGACAAACATCCCCAGACTCGCCTCGGCCACGCTGCCTAACCCGCCGCCGTTCATACGGTTGTCCAGGATCAAGCCGTCGAGCGGACCGCCGGCCGTCATCGCC
>MGOM01000046.1:14090-19177 GCA_001797105.1 Chloroflexi bacterium RBG_19FT_COMBO_62_14 | reverse complement strand
GTCACTGTGATTTCGCGAGGCGTCCCGCCGGGGGTCCGAACCGTGAGCGTGACCGGGGTGCCTTCCGGACCCAGCGTCCGGCTTATGCCGGCCTCATCCCGAGGCGGGCCCCCGTCAACCGTAAGGATGGTATCGTGGGGCAGCAGGCCGGACTCGGCCGCCGGCCCATTGGGGAACACAATGATGACCACCGCGCCGCCATTGGCGGCGTTCGTCGCCAGCATTCCGATCCCGACAAAGTCCAGTCGACCGGCAACGGCGCGTGCCTCGTCCTCCACTTCGGCTGGGCTCTGATAGTAGGAATGCTCGTCCCCGAGTTCCTTGACCATCGCCTGAAGGACAGCATAGAAGGCTTCGTCGGAAAGCTCACCCTCAACGAGCGCCTCGTAGCGGTTCCTGATGGCCTCCCAGTCCTGTCCGTTGAACCCCGGATCGACATAGTTGTCGTTCACCGCATTCCAGAGTCCTTGGAACACTTCGAGCTGGCGGGCCCTCCCCTCGGAGTCCACCGGAGCTCCGCCGGGCAGGGTCGAGGTGGGATATGGGGTGGGCGTGCCTGGAGGGCCGGCGAACGGAATCGGGGGCCCGGCTTGAGGCGCTACCGGGTCGTAGAGGCAGTAGCGCACGCCGAATTCGTTTGTTGCCGGCCAGGGTGATGAGGTGACCGTAGGTGCGGGCGGAGCGGTGGCCGGCGGAGCCAGCGTGGTGCTGGCGACGCCTCCACAAGCCAGCCCGGCGCAAGCCAGGGCACATGGGACCGCAAGTAAGGAACGGAGGCTGCGCATATAGACTTAAGTGCGACCGCCGCCGTGGCGGCGTGTGACCCCTTTACCGTGATCGACCGGAAACTCTACCAAGCAGCTCCCAATTCTAATCACTCTCACGGCCTGTGCAATCCACGTCAGTCAACTCCCGGGGGAGGGCAGACAGATGCCGAATCGGACGCATGCATCAATGAACTCAGGCGTTTCATTGAACGGCGTCATCACCGGATGTTCGTGAAAGAACACCCTATCCGGCAGCAGAGGGAATTGCGTCCCAAACCAGTGGTTGAAGACGATCCTGAACGTGTTGACCGGCGTCACGGTCGGGTAGAGATTCTGATAGGATCGATCTGAGAAATAGATCGCGTTGAGAATGGCGGATCGGATATCCACCCCCTCGGTGGTCGGCACATTCCAGTCCAGGTAGTGTCCATCCCCGTGATCTGCCTGCAGAACGATAACAACCGGGTTATCCGACTCGGCCAGTATCGCGTCGATCGTATGCAACACCTTCTGGTTGATGTAGTCGACTTGATATGCGTAGAATTCGACGTAGTCCTCCGGTGGAAACTCGTACCAGTACAGGTTGGTCTCGCGCCGGTATTTGAGTTCTTCGCCGCCCGGTCCATATAAGAAAGGTTCATGAGGAAGGTAGACGTGTGCAAAGAGGAAGTAAGCACCCTGTTTCGAGGCATAGTCCGGAAGATGAGCAAACGCATGATTGATTCGTTCTCTGCGCTCGGAGAGCTCCCGATCAACGGCAGCAGTGACCACGTTACTGGAAAGCTCGGGGTCGTCCGGCTGTGAGTCTACATTGAGTAGCGGCAGCCCCATTGTGGTTCGCACCAGGAGCTGTTCAAACGCATTGATTTGCGGTTTTCCCTCGGCCCGGCTTGAAGGAGGGGATATGAACACGTCCGCATACTGATTGTTCGTATCTCCGGTACCGGAATCGAAGACCACGACTTGATACCCTTGTTCCCGAAGGAAGTCGTTCGCGTAGTTGGTCCTCAAGTTGTATCTTGCCGTTCTGGCAATGCGACTTGGGAAGTCGCTGAAGTACATCAGATTCAGCGACGTGTTCAGGGAATATGTGGTGTTGAGGAAGTTTGAGCGGCTGGAGGAGGCAACAAAGAACCCGCGTTGCTCCAGTCCTTCAATGAACGAGGAATTGTTGTAGTCATAGAACTCATCGAGGATGTCGGACCTCGAGTATCCATCTAAGACAATGTAGTAAATGTCAGGCAGCTCGGACCTCGGCACTTCAAGAATGGATGGTTCGGCTTGCGCTTCGCCGCGGACCTTCGAAAGGACCGCGGTTTCGGAGCGATTGTCCCCGCTCGTGATAGCCAAGGTCGAGATGATTGAGACCAGAGGAAAGATCACAAAGATCGCACTGGTCATGTTCAAGAACTGCGCGATTTGTCCCGGCATTCTGGAGCGGACAATGATCAGTGAAAGCACGAAGAAGGCAAACAGCCAGATTCCCGCCAGGATCGCGACATCGAACTCCAGTCCTTGTGTGTGGGACCATCGTTCAAGGGAATTGGCGACATGGCCGAAGGAATAGAACAGGATTGTCAGCAACGAAGATAGGACACCTGCCTTTTCCCATCCTCTCAGAATCAGGCGAAAACCACACAGGAAGAGAACGACAAGCCCAACAGAGAACGCCAGGCTTCGGAGCGTGTCGACGAACGGGATGAACATGGCATTCCGCGCGTATAAGTACAGGATTGGGCTGATGCCCCAGAAGATTGGATGAATCGGGAGACTGAGCAGCTTCGTTCCTGCACCTCTGTGTGGATGGCGAATTCGAGCAGGCTCCATAGATGACTCCAGGATTGAGCGCCCCCCGAAGCCCATGTGCTAAAGAACCCCCCAAGTAACCTGATGGCTTCCAGTATACATTGTCGCCCGCCTCTGGAAGACGGAATGGCTTGTTAATGGTGAGAAGAAGGCATGTTAGCCTCGAGCTAAGTCCGCCGGTACGTAACGCTTCGATCATGCTCATCCACGCGCTGGGCGGGACGCCGATGGTCACCTGTCGGCGGCCCAGATCTGCCGGACGAGGGCAGAGATCGTCGGCTGAAGGGCTTCATGCTTCCACTCGTTGCGGTTGAGGGGATTCTTTCGTTGCTGCGAATCCAGCTTGTGGGGTCACTGGATTCAAACTCGCGCTTCGTGTTCCGCGGCGTCAGTCTGTTACGCTCCGGTCAACTCCCGAAACCGGTCGAGCAGTTGGTCGACTTCTCGCTTGGTCGAAGGGTGAAACAGACGCTCGATTCGAGCGTCCTGAGGCAGCTGGATGGATAGCGCCAGCAGCGTCCCCTTGCTGCTTATCGAAAGAGCTACGACCTCTTTCAGCGGGATGTAGTGCCACGTTCCGCCATACCTGTCCACCCCCGCCCCTACTCCCCTCTTCACGGACAACGATCAACTCTCGATCGGTCAGGATCGTCATGTGGGCGGGCGAGATTCTCCGATAGAACGTCCTGCCCATGAGTGTGAACTCACCCGCCCGGATTTCAGCTTGCAGGACGGCCTGGATGACCTTTTCTCCCCTCACCAGGCTGTGCTTCGCGTAGTTCATGAATTTGTAGTTCACCTCTGCCCAATGGTCGAACTTCTCCAGCTCCGAACTCAGGACCTCGTCCCTGGAATCGACTGTGGCAAGCCGTATGTTCTCCAGGATCGGCGTGAACAGATAGTCAGTCACTGAATTGAACTTGAAGGTGGAGGAAGAGGGAACACCCTGCTGCGTGACCCCGCTTATCTTGACCCGGGTGTCCAGCAAGATGGCTGTGACCTCGACGCAACTGATCCGCTCGAGTGGATAACTTTGCAGTTCAAATCCTTGACCGAGTCTCTCCAGGATATGGATCTCGTGGCCAAGATCGCAGATGAGTTTCTCGGTTGCCCTGTGAAGAAACCCTGCATAGGTTGGGGTGAGAACCGCATAGGGGAATGCCCGTCCCTCGGCAAGGAGGGGTTCAAAGAAGCCTTGGAAGGCCTTTGGCACGGCGGCGTAGGATCCAATGAACTGGGCCCAAGACAGTTTCGTTTGTTCGACCGCGTTCAGTGTGGGCATTTTGGGGGTCATTGAGGGGGGAATCTGTCGCCGAGTCATCCGGGGGATCTTCCTTGTCCTGGTGATCATGGGTGTTCCTTTGTCAGGATGGCGCCTCGATTGCTTCGCCCCGCATGCTAGCCTACCCAAGTAGCGAAGCGTAGAGGGTCCTGGCTCCCATCCAGCCGCTTGTTTCAAGGACATTGGATGGCAGGCTCGCAGAGAGCCAGAGCGGGGGGCGACCGACAATCCTATTCTCGACCCTAGATCGCGCTGGCCTGCGCCGCTTGCTTATCCCGGTATTCTTCCGGGGCCTAGGAGCGGATGGTGTCGCGAAGCACCGCCTGTCATGAATGCCGCTACCGGGATGCTGTTGCTCTTCCAGGGCTCTATCGTGTTCTCAAGAAGCGCTCCGAATCCTACGTGCCGGTCTCTACAATCTGCTTTAGCGTCTCGAGCGCCCAGCCATGATGGGCGACCTGCTCGGCCGGAGGTAATTGGTCGAGAGGGAACCAGTTCAACTCCCTGACATTCCGGCCGGGGGTGAGGCTTCGATGGCCGGTGGCCGAGGCCGCATAGTGAAAGATCAGGTGCCAGTACCCGTGCCCCTCAAACGATTCGATATGGCTGAGCCGGAGCGAGGCGGCGGAGACACCAGCCTGATCTTCCAGGATTCGCTTGGCGGCGTCTTGCGGATGCTCCGTGTGGCGGAGGAAGTCATCGGGGAGGAACCAACCCGCTTCGCCGTCATAGGCGTCGGTGTTCATGTAACTTGCGAACAGGACTCTTCCAGCCTCAATAAGGCAAACATCCGCGACGAGTTTATGCACTTTGCATGGGCTTGCTTCCATCTGGTCACCCCGTTCTGGTGGAGGATCGGACGCGCTGCCGGACGACCTCGAGCTGCCAAGGCAGGCTGCCCTTGTGCCTCTCAAGGTCGGGTTGTTAGGCAGCCCGAGTTGAATGCGCTACGTCGATCCTGGTCGAGAAGTAGGCCTCTGTGCCACCGCCAATCCAGAGGGCGATTTGGCCGTGGGAGTCCCCAAGCTTTAGGTCGTTCACGACGAGGCACGGGTGTGCAGCTGCGTTAACATGCAAAGACGCCTGGATCCCGGAGACGACAATCTTGACGGACGTCCAAGCACCTGGCTCAAGGTCCGCGTAGGATTCGTACACACCAGGGCTTTCATCCCTGAGGCGAAACCAGGGATAGTCGGGTTGAGACATATACTGGGTGGAATGATTGCGGCGGA
>MGOM01000046.1:11167-14083 GCA_001797105.1 Chloroflexi bacterium RBG_19FT_COMBO_62_14 | reverse complement strand
GCTGTTCGTCGGACGCAGAAAGAAGCACTCGAAGTGACGCGCGGCTGAGTGGAGGCGAAAGGCGACACCGACAAATCCACGGGCGTAATCAGGTGCATCGGGCCGCGGGATGCCCACAACGTCGATCTCGATTGTCCCGTCCTTGAATTCGGAGCCTGAGATGACGGCAACGGCCTGATCGTCCGCAGGGTTTTCGTCGGACTCGACTAGGCGCACAGCTCGCCGGCCCCGGTAGGTGACCATCTCCGCAAGGACATACCGCAATTCGAGCTGGCCGAGCGAGTCCAGCCGGAGCGTTTGTCTGCCAGCCTCCGCCATGTGTCCTCTCCCGCGTCTATATTCTTGGGCCCCATCGACATCTTGGGCACCGCTTTGGCGCCCTTTCTTGGCGGGGCGGAGGTCATTTATTGACGGAGAGACGGAATCGTCCCGTGTGCGATCAAGCTGACTGAACGAGCCCGACGACGTTATTGTCCTCGTCTCTTACAGTTGCAGTCAGCTTGCCCCCACCGACATCTTTGACCTCTTGCTGCATTTGTGCGCCTGCGTCTAGGAGTGATCGCAGACCTTCCTCAATGTCGCTGACGTGCCAGTAGCCGACGGGTCCCGTCATTCCTGCGTTGCGGCCATTGGGATCTAAACCTATTTCTTGATCCCCAACTCTAAAGCCAACATAGTAAGCTCCGTCAGCATAGGGCTCTATTCCCAGAAGCTAGCTGTATAGCGTCTTTGCCCGAGCAATGTCTCTGACGGGATGGATGAACGTTCGGATACCATGATTCATCGAGACCTCCTGACATTGACCGTTTCTAGACTCACCTTGCCTTGCCCCATCAAGAATCTACACATGCCCCTAGACAAGAGCCAACCTCAGGCAAGCCGCCGAACGTTCCGCGTCAGGCGCCTGGGGGCGAGCAGCGAAGCAAAGTCGCCTGCACGCTGTGGGTGGGCGGTGATTCTTTGACGCAGACTATGCAGCAACAGGCAGGCAATATTCTCTATTTCTTCTTCCGGCTTGCTTCGGCTCTGTCCAAGTCTTCCTTCACCCTAAGCTTCACGATCTGGCTTATCAAGTCGAAAGGAATCGGTCTATCCAATGGAAATCTTACCGAGTTCTTTGCTGCTCTATAAACGGATAGCTCCTTATTGAATTCCTCAGTTCCTGTTGGCGCAGGATAGAGCCCGATGTGATTCTTATAGGCAGCAAAATGAACCAAATTGCCTCTCAGAGTGAAGGCCGGCATTCGATAACTAATCTTCTCTTCCGCGTCCGGTGCCGCTCTTCCAATCGTCATCCTTATCTTCTCGAGAATCTCCCGGACATCAGCCGGGAAGCCCGCAATGTATTCATCGATGTTCTTGGGTGCAGTTTGATCAGCGCTCATGTTCTCCCTTCGTGATATGAGGGAACACTCTGATCCGCCCAACATCGAGTGGATGGAAGAATCCGTCCTCAGGGCGGAATCATAGACGGAAAAGTCCACACCGAACAGTGCAAGGTGGCCTCGATTTACCGCTTGTTTCCATCTGAACGCCTGCGACGACTTCAATTACGGAAAGCCGCACCTTCCTTGGTTGCATGGGGCCGCCGTGTATAGGCAGAACCGCCAACCTGAGCGAAGCCGCCCAACGGCCTCGCCTGCCCGCCCCATCAGCGAAGCGGATGATGCCCTACGAACCTAGTGGGGAGCGGCGTGCCTGCCCGTCCCGGAGCACTTCCGGGGTTCCCAGAGCGTAACGGAGAGAGTCTGGGGTTCTGTGCGGGGTGGGCCTGATAAGGTCCCAAGGACACCCTGCGGGTGCCCTGGAAACACATCAGGACAAGCAGGCACGTGGCCCGGCCAAGGCAGGCGCCAGCCTGGCCCGGGTCCGTTGGAGACCGCCTGCCCCGGGTGTTCTGGGGGGGCCGTTCGCCCCGGGTGTTCTGGGCGGGGCCGTTCGCCCCGCATGCTCCTAGCGGGGCCGTTCGCCCCAGGTGTTCTGGGCGGGGCCGTTCGCCCCGCATGCTCTTAGCGGGGCCGTTCGCCCCGCATGCTCTTAGCGGGGTTCGTCCCTGATGCTCTTACCGGCGTCCTGCTGCACTTCCAGGGCTGGGTTGGCCTACCTGCTCGCCTGTCCTGGTGTTCGTCCAGGGCCCCCGAAGCGTAGCGGGATCCTTGTGCACCTCAAGGGCGGCCCGGGCAGGCAGAGGGTGGTTAGGCAGGGCCTTGAATTGGGCTACGGAAGGCGTTCGAGATCGTCAAGGTCTCGGAACCGGCCACTGGCCTTCTTGTTCTTCTTGAGATCGGCCAGGTTGATGATGTTGACGTTGATGCCGTCAATGACTTCAGTGACTCTCTCCTTGTAGCACACGCCGAAGGCGACACCTGAGATCGTCGTGGAGAGTTCTATCCTGAGAGGGGGAACGCCCATTCTGATGATGCTGTCTGGCTTGAGGAATAGGTCAGGGCTGAGCTCTGGGACGTCGAAGCCGAACTCCTTGAGCGCCGAGATGATGTGTTGGGCGTTCTCGGGGTTGGAGGCTATCCAGATATCGATGTCCTCGGTGGCCCGAGGATACCCGTGGTACGCGACGGCGTAGCCGCCAATCAGAAGGTACTCGACGCCGTTAGCGTCGAGCAATCTCAAGAAGTCTTTGAAGTCTTGCGGAAGCCCGATGTCCATAATTCACCCGGCGGAGTTGTTCGACATGGCGCAGACGGGCTTCAGGTGATTGAGCGTGCCAGAAGGCCAAGGTCTCGGTGTCTTCGAAAGAGCTGCTGACTGAGATCTTGGTCCGATCAAGTCTGGGGGGCTGGATGGGATCTTCCATCAGGTCGATTCTACCAGAGGCTCCCGGGAGTGCAACCTTCGAGCTCCGCCTAACGGCCTCGGGGTGCCTGCCCAGGCCGCCCTTGAAGAGCACAAGGAGAGGCA
>MGOM01000046.1:10709-11144 GCA_001797105.1 Chloroflexi bacterium RBG_19FT_COMBO_62_14 | reverse complement strand
ACTGCTTCAGATTATCGCGCCGCCGTGGCCGGGTCCGCCTGCCTGCCCCATGAGCTGAGCGAGTGGGGTCCCACGAACGGAGTGAGTGAGGCTCCAGCGAGTGGTTAGGCTGCATCGTCCGCTACGGCGACAGCCGCCAATCGACGCCGGGACTGAAACGGATGTCTGACTGTCGGATCGTTATCGTCCCTGAGCGGTCGACAGCGACCACATAGATGCCAGCGCCCTCACTGAGCAGCGCGCCGTATGAGATGAACCGACTATCAGGCGACCATGAGCTGCTAATGACTTCCAGATCAGGATCGGAGAGGAAGGCCAAGGTATCGCCACACTCCTCGGCACCCTGCAGACAAACTGCAGAGAAAACACCCAACCGACCGCTCGATTTGAAGCTTATGTACTCGTGATCTGGGGATAGGCTGAGAGGCGACATCC
>MGOM01000046.1:1840-10638 GCA_001797105.1 Chloroflexi bacterium RBG_19FT_COMBO_62_14 | reverse complement strand
TTCGTACCGCGAGCAACGAGAGAACAACAAGGTTTCGCTGTCGGCAAACCAGACCGGATCTGACGAGCCGGCAGCGACCAGGGCTGGCTTGTCCCCGTCGACATCCATCGTGTAGAGATCGCATTCATCCTCAACCGATTCGTACGTGCAGTAGGCAAGGAACTGTCCATCGGGGGACCATACAAGAGGCCCGAGGCCTATAGACCCAGGAGCTGGGAAACAATGATAGGGCTCGACGGTGTTGCTCAGGCAGATGCGGGGCCGTCCGCCCCCAAGGTGAAGGTAATCGACGTAGGCAACGCGCGTGCCGTCGGGGGACCACGCTGGAGAGATCGTGCCTTTGGGTGCAATGCGCCATGTGCGACCGTCAACCACCGAGATGAGGCGGATTGACGAGTGGAGTTCTTGACTACCGTACACATCGACTCTTGAGATAGCCACGAGGTCCCCCTGCAGCGACACGGTCATTTGGCCCCGATCCTCCGGGCTAGGTGAAAGTGAAATCGCTTCCGCCAGACATGCGGGCGCGAAGAGGGCGCAATCGACATCGGCTGAATAGACGCCGTCCGTCAATTCATAGAATATCCGGCTGCGCGGAAGGGAAGGTAGGTTGGAGACGGTTTCCCATGGCGGCGGAGTAGGGGACGGGACAATCGGTGTAGGGGGAGGCGTGTGCCGTCTGAGCGGTTCACTGGTCGCAGTGGCTGCGGCTGACAAAGGTGGCTTCGCAGAGGGAGTCGAGACCCCCTGCAACGGATTGCACGACGTGTTTGAGAGCAAGATGACAAGCAGCAGCGCTGTGGGGTGTTTGGCCATGGTTTCAAACCTGGCAATGCAGCCTAACGGCCTCGAGCTGCCTGTCCCGTGTTCTGTACGGGGAGCGGCCCGGCCAAGGCTCAGTCAGAGTATCGCGCCGCCGTGGCCGGGTCCGCCACAGCGAATTGTCGGGCAGACCTGAGAATTCAGGGCTAGGGGCCCCCGAGGAGTCGCAGAATGGTTTCTTTGAAGGGCGGAAGGTCACGAGTCGCAGTCAGCCATACGCGGTGGAGGTCGACCTCGAAATAGTCGTGAATCAGCTTGTCCCGCATCCCTGCAATGTCATGCCAGGGGGTCGCTGGACTTAGCGAGCGAATGTCCTGTGAAAGGTGCTTCGTGGCTTCGCCGACGATCTCGATTTGGCGGACGACAGCGTCGTGTGCTCGGGGGTCGCTAAGAAAGCGTTGCTCGTCGAGCCCCTCGAGATAGCCCTCTATCTTGGTGATCGAGTCGAGGATGTGCCGGAGTTAGACGGTGTCAGCCGGCCTCATATAGGACCTAGAGATCGTCCTGTATGCGCTCGCGAATGTAGGGACTGATCGCCTCTTGTGTGAGGAGATCGACTTTTCGCCCCAAGAGCGACGATAACTCTCTTTCAAGGCGAACCATGTCCAAGAGGCTTGGATCGCCTGGTAGGTCCGCGATCAGGTCAATGTCGCTGTTGGAAGTGGCGTCACCGCGGGCGATTGAGCCGAAGAGGAGGAGCCGGGGGATCCCATTCCTCTGGCAGAACTCTCTTAGGGTGACGAGATCTATCTTAGCCTGAACCACTTATGGACTCCTCCCGACGTATTGTAACCCCAACGTGGCTTCGCCGCGTCCGACGGGGGGCAAGCTTGAGGCCGGTCTGCCCAACGGCCTCGAGCTGCCTGTCCCGTGTTCTGTACGGGGAGCGGCCCGGCCAAGACCAGTTCAGAGTATCGCGCCGAGCTGGCCGGGTCCGTCGAAGACCGTCCGTCCCGGATGTACTTACCGGGATCCTGGTGTACTTCCAGGGCTCCCCTGGCCTGCTGCCTGGGCAGGCAGCGAGTGGTTAGGCAGCCGGCAATCTCTGCTAGCCAAGCCGCGATTGACATTGGGCCGCACTGATTAACCATCACTCAGAGCAATTCGAGGAAGTCGTCGACTTCTAGTCGAGCTTGCTTCAGGATGTGGGAGAGCGTGGATCTTCTTACTGGCCGGTGAGCTGGGATGGTGAGCTTGAGCAATTCATCCCCCAGACGCTTCTGCAGTCGAATGTGGCTTCCCCTTTGGCGGACCACAGTCCATCCGTCTCGCTGGAGTGCTTTAATGATCTCCACGTAAGCAAGACTTGGGGCTTTCGTCAAACCTCGATCTCCTGGACCTTGACACGGTCACCCTCGATCAGGTCGTCTTCAACCGGTTCAAGATATACGGAGATCGCTTCCTGGATGTTGGCCAAGGCCTCTTCCTCGGTGTCGCCTTCACTAAGACAACCGGGGAGCGCAGGGACGTACACGGTATAGCCGCCTTCATCACTCGGCTCGAGGACAACCCTCAGTCGCATGGCATACCTCCGCATCGCTAGGGCGGTGCTTCCTCCCAATTATAGGTCACATCCTGGATGCTGGAAAACGGCCGCCGTCGCATGAAGACATCGGCTGCCTAACAGTTTCGGGCTGAGAGGCCCGGCCAAGACTCCCTCGGAGTTTCGCGCCGAGATGGCCGGGTTCGTCGAAGACCGTCCGTCCCGGATGCTCTTACCGGGATCCTGATGTACTTCCAGGGCTCCCCTGGCCTGCTGCCTGGGCAGGCAGCGAGAGGTTAGGCGGCTCGCTTTGGTTTCTCCGCGGGAACGGATGGCTGAAGGTACCAGCTTCGGTTCTTAATGAGGAATGCCAGAGGAAGTAGGGTGGTGAGAATGAAGGCGAGATCCGCTGGTCCGACCTCGTCGAACAACGCCATCAGGATCGTGACCGCCAGCACAGCGACGGAAGCCCAATACGCAAGGGGGTTCGGCTTTCGAAGAAGCCAGGCGAGCGCGAATAGGAAAGCGGTGCCCATCAAAGCGGCCAGGGCCATCAGAAGGTGGTAGGCGCTGCCGATGGGATATGAGGGATGCGCCCCCGCCCCGATAATTAGGGCGAAGAGTAGCCACAGAAGGGCATTCAGATAGATCATGAGTCGAGTGAGCCGAAGAGAGCGGGGTTCGTTCATGGTCGTGTTCCTGGGAAGAGGCCCTGGGATGCTCGCCTCCACCCGGAGGCGAGCCGCCTAACGGCCTCGAGCTGCCTGCCCAGGCCGCCCTTGAAGAGCACAAGGACAGGCAGGCCAGGGAGCGGCCCGGCCAAGGCCCCTTCATAGTATCGCGCCGCCGTGGCCGGGTCCGTCGAAGACCGTCCGTCCCGGAGGTACTTACCGGGATCCTGGTGTACTTCCAGGGCTCTCCTGGCCTGCTGCCTGGGCAGGCAGCGAGTGGTTAGGCGGCGCCAAGACGACCTCCGGCCATCGTCATTGGCCTGTTGACGGGGATGCGCTGGGTGCCGCGCGAAATGGTCAAATCGGGGTCACGAAGTGAATCGTTAGGGCTTTGCCCTTGTAGCTGATCGGAACGAAGATGGTCTCGGTGTTGAGAATGGCGCCACCCTTCTTCTTCCAGGTGACAGGGATGCTGCTGGCGACCTTGCCATTGACCGAGTTCATATACGCCTTGACAACGCGCTCTTCTCTGTCTGCGGGGACGGTGACATCAAGGAATGGAGAGGCCGTAGCCAGAGTGTGCAGTTCGGCGGCAGAAGCGTAGCCGAGCATCGTAGCCAGGCGGTCGTTGCAGATCCAGTGAGGATCGTCCATGTAAATGTAAACACCCTGACTCGTATGCTGGAATATCGCTGAGAACTTCTCCTTGATCTGATCGAGCAATACCTCGTGGGGATGACCGGCGGTTGTCATGGCGGTTACTCTTCGGTGTGTCTGTGTTGCGGCGAGTTCACGTCATGTTAGTCCAGATACTGACCGGGCGTAAGGGGGACGGGGGACGCCTAACGGCCTCGAGCTGCCTGCCCAGGCCGCCCTTGAAGAGCACAAGGACAGGCAGGCCAGGGAGCGGACCGGCCAAGACTGATTCAGAGTATCGCGCCGAGCTGGCCGGGTCTGCCTGTCCCACGAACGGAGTGAGTGGGGCTCCAGCGAGTGGTTAGGCATCTGTCTGCCAACTTCCAGACGCAGCTCACAATGTCCCCAGAAAGCCAAGCGAAGGCTCAGAGCTGATTCCCTCGAGGTCGATAGGGGCAAGAGACCAGCCTCTCGCAATCTGCATCACCGCGGCTTCATCAATATGGCTGAGAATACCGACTTCCTCTACCGTTGCCATGCCTTCATCCCAGATGATCTCCCCAGTCTCGCCAAGGTAGCCGTAGGCTCGTTCAAGTTTTCCCTTTGTGGCCTTTGCCCAGATATGGAGCTCGACGACCCTGTGCGTTGCGAAAAAGCACGCAATCTCAAACTCAGAACTCAACTTCTCCAGGACTGGACGTACTTGGCTTGTGAGCGATCGGGGCTCCATAGCGGCCAGAGACGCACCGACAACGAATGCCCACCCGCCTACGGCAGGAGATACAAAGACCAAATCGCCGTAGGCTGATTCAATTCCCTCTCTCCAGGTCGCACTCTGCGCCTCTTGAAGCCCAATTAGTTGAACAAGCCTCCCCACATCGGGGCTCTGAATAGAATACCAGGCGCACTTGTACCCAAATGGGATCGGCCAATCGGGCACTGGGGAGCCAGAGAGCTTCAGGCCCGCTTGGGTATTCGACCGGCTTCGCAACGTAGCCCTGCGCCGAACTAGAGCGGCAATAAGAACGATGGAAAGCAGGAGAACCAGCCAAAGGACGATGGAATTCGTATCCATGCTATCTACAGATGCCTAACAGTTTCGTGCGGAGCGGCCCGGCCAAGACTCATCCAGAGTATCGCGCCGACCTGGCCGGGTCCGTCGAAGACCGTCCGTCCCGGAGGTACTTACCGAGATCCTGGTGTACTTCCAGGGCTTCAGCGAGTGGTTAGGCGCCAGAATTGATCATTGCCTCGAACTCAATCTGGATAAGTAGCATCAGCTGAGGCGATCATTGTGGACCGAGTTCCCACCGCAGGATCGCAGCTATCGCTTCCTTTGTGCCGATATGACGCAATGCCCCTGCGGCAAAGTCACAAACTCGCTTGACGACATCGCGCTCATAGTCATAATGACAAATATGGGTGTCTCCTAACAGGTCCACAAGGGTCGGTACTGAAGTCGGATCCGCCAACTTGCCCAATGCTTCGGCGGCGCGATACCTCACTCCTTCCCACTTGTCGTTTGCGGCTTGTATCAATGGATCCAGCGCCCGAACATCTCCGATCATGCCGAGTGCCCTTGCCGCCGCCTGCCGTACAGTGCCGCGCTCATCCTGGAGGCAGCCTACCAATAGATCAAGCGCACGATAGTCCCCAAGTGTGCCTAATGCTTCAGCTGCCGCAATTCGTACAGATCGTTCTTCATCGGACAGCCTTTCGAGCAGGTTGCCCAGAGTAGTTGGATCTAGCAGCTGGCCGATTCCGAAGGTGGCATGTCGCCTGACATCTCCATCCGAGTGACCCAACAGACCAAGGAACAAGTCTCTTAGGCTTGGGTCGGCCAATCGCGCCAGTGCAAGTGTAGCGTCTCTGATTGCCAGGAGGCTTTCATCCTGTACCAACTGAAGCAAGTCATCCTTGAGCTCGGGGGTGTTTATCCAACCAGACGCCTTCGCCGCCATGTACCTAATCTGAGGATTGGTATGTTCAAATGCCATTCGGAGGAATGGGATTGAGGCGTGGCCAAAGCTCGCGAGGGCACGGGCGGCGGTGAACATCGTGTCTTGATCCGAATGAGAAAGGTACTGCACAAGTGCTGAGGCCGCTTGGGGATCGCCGATTTCCCTCAAGGTATTAATGATGTACTTCGGCGGGAGACTACCTGAACCAAGCAGATCGATAAGACGGGGAACAGAGCTGTGGGTCTTTCGCCTGCCAAGCACCTCGCATACGCCGATGGCGACTACAGTGTTCTTGTGTGAGAGCGAGTCAATCAGGTAGTCGGCTACCACCGGATCATCTGCCTCGGCAAGGAGATCCGCTACTCGTGAATCGACTCCACGCCCGGAATCTAATGCGTGGATTAGGGGCCGTATGGCTCGTTCGCCGAGAGACAAGAGACGACGACCCGCGCTCTCTTTCAGCTCCGGGTCTGCGCCCTTCAGCTGCAGGATGAGGGATTCGATATCAGGATTCTCGCCGCGCATTGCGAGTGATCCAAGTCCAGCCATGAGCCATGACAGTGACACCCACAGGATCAGCCGAGACCTCTGATCACGTCGACGCCACTGCCATAGGATGCGGCAAATGTGGCGCCTAACGGCCTCGAGCTGAGCGGCGCAGCACAGCTACGTCGTACATGAAACCGCGCTGAGGCTGCGTCCGCTCCAGCGAGTGGTTAGCCCGCCTTTTCAATGTGAGTCGGCCGGCTATCTTGGACAATTGGCTGCAGTAGCAGGCGGGATGCCTGGCTAGCCTGCCTCTAGCGCAAGCTTCAGACCGTTGAGATCGGCGTCAAACTGCCTTTCAAGCTGCTTGCGGACCAATCCCTCGGCTATCTTGAAGAAGCCGCCGGGCTCCGCATTGCCACTCATGGTCAGCTGTGTGCCCTTCTCCTTTGCTTCAAACTTGACTGTGAGTTCAAAAGGAACTGGGCCGCTGATCGCTTTCTGACCGTAACGATGGGGTGGATCCCAAGCTGTGATCTCGGATGTGGATTCCATTTTGCGCCCCAATAACTTGTCCACCGAGCGCAGGGTCGAGCCGACACCGGGCGGGCCTTCGGAGGTCCATTCCGATGATACGGCACTATCTCGCCAGTCGGTATCGTTGCCAGGATCGGACATATAGTCGAAGACCTCCTGCGGGGGACGGTTGATGAAAATGCTTCTTTCGAATGTAAACATGGTCTATTCTCCCGTTTGCCACTAGAAATCGGACACTGAAACTGAAGTGTGGGATGAAGATTGTTGGCCTTTGGACTCTCCTCCTTGAATTGATCTTCTGGGCGGTGCGCCTCTTCTTAAGAGCGGGCTAACGGCCTCGAGCTCAGCGGCCCAGCCAAGACTCCTTCATATCATCGCGCCGAGCTGGCCGGGTCCGCTCTCGAAGATCCCGCGTTCTGTGCGGGGCAGCGAGTTGTTATCCGCCCAGCCCGGACCTAGATTCGGTCCTCCTGGGCGATTGGCCATTCGAATTGAGGGAAGGAGCCAGTTCAAGCCACAGTTGAAGGCGTAGTTCCTGATTACTTCATC
Source organism: Chloroflexi bacterium RBG_19FT_COMBO_62_14 (assembly GCA_001797105.1). Lineage (GTDB taxonomy): Bacteria > Chloroflexota > Anaerolineae > Anaerolineales > E44-bin32. The sequence goes on along the minus strand of MGOM01000046.1, from coordinate 3,493 downwards.
ACCAGAAATCAAGTGGTGTTACAAAGCATCCTCGGTTTTCGGTTTGCACGAACGTCAGGTAGAAGCCTCCAAGGTCCAAAGTCGTCGACTCCTGCAGAGTGTGTATCCACCCTTTTTTCAATCCCTCCTCAATGTATGCCGTCTCGTTAGACAAGTTCTCAATATGGATGTCGCTCTCTGGCGACTGGAGCGACAGGGAGATGCCATGTACGCGCGAGAATTCTGGGCATACCCTGATCTGGTCCCCCGAATGAGCCAGGCCTTCTCCCCTGTATTCGGCAAGAATGCCCAGTTCGTCATAGAAAACCCACACTGTGAACCACCAGGGTGCGTTGAGCTCTGCGGGATATGCGGGAATCTCTAGGAGCACGCGAGAGGGGACGCCATTATCCGCCAGGATCTGCTGTAGCGAGTAGCGTCGCACAGCATTGGCGAATGAAGCATTGTACGCGGGGTTATCCCGCTCATTGACAGCACTATAGTTTACATAGATGTGCTGGACCACCCCTTCTTTCTCGAATAGCCCCAAGAGAAGATTCACGATGTCAAGCCGGTTGAGACTCAGTCCGAAATCGTATCGCTTCGTGACGACTGACGGGGGAAAGGGTATTTCGCTCGTTGCGACTGGTGCGAATAGGTATGCGACATCTTCCCAGGTTGCAGACCCCGGATGCAATCCAAGCCAGCACGGCAAATCGCAGCCTCCGTTCGTGGACAGCATCTCGAGCCAATAGGCCCTCTTTGTCTCCGGCGGTACAGTAGGTCGAGGGGTAGGGGTAGGAGGCCGGGGCGTGAAAGTAGGCCTCTTCGTTGGCATAGGTGTTTCGGTTGAAGTTGGGGAAGGCATTCTGGTTGGAGAAACCCATGTAGTTGTTGCAGTCCATTCAGCTGGTAAAGCCGCAGTACCTGGAGGGCTGGTTGCTGTGACGTCACCCCTAGGTTGCGCAGAGCATCCTGTGAGTATCACCAAGAAAATGCAGTACGCCTCAGTCGAATGCCTCAAGTGTCTCAAGAGACCTCACGTGCCAGGGCGGATAGCGTTGGCGCTCAGCCGCCGGCGAAGCCGGTCGGCTGCAGCGCGTTGTTAGGGCGCACTTTGACAGACTTCAATAGGATTCCCCTCCGGATCCAGGCGCCTCGATTCGTGGTCAGTCCTTCGTCGGCTCGTACGTGGCGATTACCACGTCGGTTGGCGTGATATCGCAGTATGCCAGCCGTAGGCGCGCGCGCACGTTTTCTGGGAAAAGCCGCCGTCCCGTGCCGAGAACCAGCGGGTGGATCATCAGCAAGTACTCGTCAATATGATCAACAGCCATCAGGGAACCGATCAGTTCACCGCTGCCCATGATCGCCAGCACGCCGCTGGTCTGCGCCTTGAGCGCGCGCACGGCCTCCGGCATGTCGCCGCGCAACAGCGTTGAGTTGGGCCACGGCAGCGGATCCTTGAGAGTGGTCGACGCGACGTACTTGGGCGCATTATTAAGCGCCTCCTTGAATGGGCCGCCCTGGCTGTTCCAGTGCGCCAGCAGGCCCTCATATGTCCGCCGTCCGAAAAGCCATCCTGCCAAGCCGCCGCCGGCCGCCATCCGCTCGCCCATCGCCTTGCCCGCGGCATCCCCGGCCGTCACGGACCGCTGGGCCCAGCCACCCTGC
>MGOM01000046.1:1693-1773 GCA_001797105.1 Chloroflexi bacterium RBG_19FT_COMBO_62_14 | reverse complement strand
ATTCCAGCCTCCTTCGATTTGTTGGTCAGGCGTGCGCCCTAACGGCCTCGAGCTGAGCGGCCCGGCCAAGACATCCTCAG
>MGOM01000046.1:0-1607 GCA_001797105.1 Chloroflexi bacterium RBG_19FT_COMBO_62_14 | reverse complement strand
TGGCACTTGGCAAGAAGACTCCTCAATTGCGTCATCGACGCATTTCCAATGATGATGGCTTCAAGTGGATTTCGCCTTGGGTGTTTCACCTGTGATAAAGCCTGCTCGATAGACAACCCACGGGCGTGGACTAACCACGCACTGAGAACTTGCCCGGTTCGACCGCTTCCCCCCGAGCAATGTACTACTACGGGTTCGCCCTTTTGGTCTGATTCCCGCAGGAAAGGGAGGATCTTGCTAGTGAGTGTCTTCTCATCACACAGATGACGATCGGGGATTGCGGCGGAGCATACATTTCGCGGCCCGAACTCGTGTCGGTATTGCTCTAAGAGATCGACATCGTAGAAATCCAACTGTTCCTTGGCAAGCAGGCAACAGACGCGCTTGATACCGTTCTTCCGCATGAACGTGATCCAGCGAGAGACATCTTGGGCGCCCACCGAATGAAAGTCAAACCCAGGTCGCTCAGAGCCGTATACGATTCGCTCCCCCTCATTAGCAGGACCGAAGTTGTAGTTCATTCACCACCTATTGAGCATCACCAGTGACGCCTAACGGCCTCGAGCTGAGCGGCGCAGCATGGCTACATCGTACATGAAATCGCGCTGAGGCTGCGTCCGCTCCAGCGAGTTGTTAGCCATCCGCCTGAGCTTCGACGAAAAGACGGAACTGGCCAATTCGATCTCCCTTCAAGTCGCCCGCAATGATCAGAGGACGAATGACCTCGTCATCGGGTTTGCCCCAGTCGAATCCGCTTCCATGGTAGTGGCCAGAATCGCCCGGTCTTACATTTCCTTTGTGATCACAAACGCGCAATGCGACTGCAACTTCGGAAATTGACAAGGCTCTTCCCGTTAGGCGGGAGAATCGCCTTGCGCATCCTGCGAGGAACAGGTGCTCTTCTAGGTAGTCTTCGACTGCGTACCAGTAGTCTCCAACGTGAAACGTTCCCGGAAGCGCTTGGCCGCGGAAATCGGGTTCGGACCAGATCCGCTGCGCAATCTCATAGAAGGCGCTATATAGATCGGTGACCTCGATTCGGGTGACTGGCATGATGACACCCTGACCTACGGATGGCTAACGGCTGCGAGCTGAGCGGCGCAGCATCTCTACATCGTACATGAAACCGCGCTGAGGCTGCGTCCGCTCCAGCGAGTTGTTAGCCTGCCAGCCCTCTGCAATCCTGCTGAGCCAACAATTGATTAGCGATCGAATTCCCTTCCTCCCGTCGAGCGAAGATATGCCCATCGGCTATATGGCAACTTGAGAAGAATGCGGTCGCTAAGCTCGTTAATTGCCCCAATACCAGCCGCCCGACAGAGCAAATTGACTGACCCTTGAATCTTGAGACACAGGCCATCCGGCGATGAGAAGAAGGGCATCTCCGGATTGCGAGAATGATAGATGAATGTAACACCTTCAGGCAGTGCGCCAATCGGCTGAACGGTGAAGACGCCAGGCCGGATCAAAACCCAGAGAGCAAGGACCACGCCGAGAAGGATGACAGTCGAGAGGCAACCGAACCATCTCTTCTTTGGCCTATCCGCTTGAGGAGTCACCGTGGCCGCCATTGCAGCCCCCCTTCTATGGCTGGATCGAATCGACTG
>MGOM01000045.1:28103-29029 GCA_001797105.1 Chloroflexi bacterium RBG_19FT_COMBO_62_14 | reverse complement strand
GAGGTAGCTCTGCCGGCGATGCATTGCCGCCGCCAGCCCGAGCTTGGCGCGCCTCAGCGCCTCACCCGCCGGCAACCGCTGGTTGAGGTTCTCCCAGAAAAGCCGGCCGAGAAGATCGGCACCGATCAAGGGTGGCGTGACGGACCCGTAGGAGACCTTTGTCGACCCCACGACGGCGTGGCTGCCCGATGCGAGGAATTTCAGACACAGGGCCGTCTCGGCGGTCTTACCCAAGACGTTTGCGCCAAAGCACGCCTCGGTAAAGACGATCTTTGGGGCGCGGCCGCCGTTCACAACATCCTCCGGACGCAAGGCGACCGGGAATTCCGTGGCGGTCGACTTGTCACGCAGCGGGTCGCGTTGGCCGAACCACTCCGGTCCATCGACGATCCCGTGCAAGTTGTAGTACGAGAGCCTCATCGGCTGGACCGCAGCCGAGGGCAGCGCACCGGCCTCAACCGGGGGAGAGGTGAACAGAGTCTGTGGATCACCGATCGTCCGGAATACAGCCAGGGAGGCCCTACGCCATATGCTGGCGCTGTACCCGAGCGTACGTACGGGTCGCCGCAGTATGCGATTCAGAAGGCTGGAGATCCCCAGGCGCAGCCGCACCCACGCGCTGACGGCTCGGACGGCGATCAGATGCTCGTCCGTAGCGCTCCGCAGTTGGCGGATGAGAATATCGAGATCGTCATCCGTAGGAAGTCTACCGATGGGCCACTCCGGGGCGAAGTAGTTCTCGTCGGTTGTGGAATAAGGGTTGTCGGAGGCGACGGCGTCGTCATCGTCGTCGGTCGGGTTGGGCAGCATATGGAACGGCACAATCCGATGTCCTCCGATGATCAGCATCGCCCCGATCATCTCGCCTCGTTTGGCCAGCTCGTGGTCGAGGTCGGCCAGGCGAAGCTTGATCTGCCAGGCGTTCC
>MGOM01000045.1:27629-28090 GCA_001797105.1 Chloroflexi bacterium RBG_19FT_COMBO_62_14 | reverse complement strand
GGCCAACCCGAACTCTTCCAGCGATCCCGGATCGTCGGTATACAGCCGATAGGCAGCCCATCCGGGGCGACGGCGGACAGCCTGGACCAGACTCATGGCCGCTTCGTCAAGCCGTCGGAAGCGGTCAACCCCGAACGCCTGAATCAAGGGCGTCCGGTTCGAGACAACGACATAAGCCGGCACGCGATTGTCTTCATTGGAGCGCCGGCGGCGAACGTTGAGACGTTCGGCAATCCGATCGAACTCCGCCCGGGCCTCATCGACCGGGCTGGGCTCGGAGGACGTCTTCTCGACGTGCCGGTCGCCGGGATCAGGACCGCGGAAGGCTTCCCATGGCTCGGGGGTCGGGAGGGCGTCATCGCCTGCGCTATCGGTGTCGCCGGCGTAATGGCGGTCGATAGTTGAGTCGGCCTCGACCTGTATCTCTTTGGTCTCGGTCTCAGATCCCATGGGAGCGGCTG
>MGOM01000045.1:26513-27506 GCA_001797105.1 Chloroflexi bacterium RBG_19FT_COMBO_62_14 | reverse complement strand
TATGGCCTTCGCCGAGCACTCGTCGCGCCTGCTTGCCGGTCGGATCCTCAGCGGCGGCGCGATGCAGATACTCGACGCCTCTGCCGGTTTCTCCATTGGCCATCAGCTCGTCGGCGACCACAAGACGGAAGGGGACACACTCCGGCCAGCGATCGCAGCCGGCGCGGGCAAGAGCATAGGCAACGTCGCGTTCGCCGGCTTCGAGGTGTGCCTTCACCGCAATCAGCATCGGGAGAGGAATTTCCGGGTCAGCGGCAAGCACCTGGTGGGCAGCGACGGCGGCTGCCTGGAATTCGTTTGTGTTCAACGCCTCGATGGCGCGAGTGAGTGCGAACGCCCAGGATGGCGCGTTGGCCGCTTCGACCGGGTCGCCTCGTAAGGCTCGGGCACAGGCCTCGATCACGACTGCACGCGTGGGGTTACCGGCTTTGCGGAGGACCTTCGCCATAAGGTCGTAGACCTCGACGTACTCTGGGTCGGCAACGACCACGGCGGACAATCGATCCAGCGCAGGATGGTTCATCCCTTGTGAGGCTTCGATTTGAGCCAGCAATAATGCAACCTCGTGGTCACCGGGCCAGGCCGAGAGCCAGTCAGCGGCGAGTGATCGACCGAAATCGGGCCGGCGTGCGATCTGCGAAGCCTGAATCAGGTTGAGGCATGTCTGTCGATCGATCATCGGGTCACCGCCATCTGCCGGATGCCGCCATGCACGAGCTCGAGGGCCCGCACGGCGGCCAATTGGTGGAGGACATCGGGATTGCGCGGATTGAGTTCGGCGGCGCGTTTGAGCATAGCGCCTGATTGTTGATAAGCCTTTAGACCTTTCAAGACGAGGCCGGCCCGAAAGTGAGCATCAGCGTTGGTCGGGTCGAGGTCGATTGCACGTTCATACGCGTCCAGCGCTCGCTTGAGCTCACGGCGATCCTCGTGCAAGCGGCCGATCTCGACGGCAATCTGGGGATCATGCGATGTGCCGGCGCCCATCTGGGA
>MGOM01000045.1:26053-26310 GCA_001797105.1 Chloroflexi bacterium RBG_19FT_COMBO_62_14 | reverse complement strand
TCAAGGACTCGGCAGCCTCACTCGCCCGGCCAGCCCGCAGGAGCAGATGGCTTCGTGCGATGCGCACAGACGTCGGATCGGTAGCAAGTTGAAGCGCACGATCGTAGGCCAGCAGGGCCTTGTCCACTTTGCCCTGAGCGGCCAACACGTCCGCTAGGACCATCAGGACATCCGGGTCATCGGGGGCAAGGCGCTGGGCTGCGAAGCCGTGCTCGCGCGCCGCGCGCGCCCGGCCCAGGGCCAGGGCGGCGCGGGCC
>MGOM01000045.1:19084-25991 GCA_001797105.1 Chloroflexi bacterium RBG_19FT_COMBO_62_14 | reverse complement strand
GGCGTGCTCGGCCTTGCCGAACGCAAGGGCCAGCTGGCCTGCCTCCTTCCATACGTCTCCCACGCCGGGAAACGCGTGGACCGCGCGGGCGTAGGTGTCTTCCGACTCGGCCAGCTGATCGGCTGCCCGATAGGCTCGCGCCAGCGCCAGGAGGTATTCGCCATTGCGGGGCGACAACTCCATGGCGTGCTGGAGGTGGGGCAGGGCGGAATCGGCTTGACCGAGCTCCTGGTATTCGCGCGCGAGCTTGAACTGCCAGGCCGGTTCGTCCGGCCATGAAGCCAGGGCCTTGTTCAGGTGAGCGATCGCCTTGTCCCTCATCCCGCTGTCCAGGAATGCCTGGGCAGCAAAGTACTGCGCCAGCGGCGTCAAAACCGGATTCGAGGCGGCGTATGAGAAGGCCTGCCGCGCCTGCTCATGACGCTCCATCATTCGCTGACCGACACCAATGACGAGCGCGGCCCACTCCCCGACGGGTCGCTTTCGCGGATCGGGTAGCATGGTCCTCAGCGCGTCGGGCGCCCGCCCGGACCGTAAGAAGGCAATCGCCAGCCCCTCACTGGTCTCGCCAGACGGGTCAAGGTGAGCCCAAGATTCCAGATCCTCGAGGCCGGTAGCTCCCGCAACGCCGGCGGCTGCCAGGGACCGTTGCGTGAAGCGGGCCAGCTCGTCCTCGGAGACTTTCGAGTTACGCGCGCGCTCGATCCCGGCCTGCATGTCCTGCATGAACGACTCGCCTTCCCATGCCACTGAAGGGGCGTGGGCGAAGGCCTCGGCGGAGTGTGCATAGAGCCAGCGGGCATCAGCCAGGCGCAATCGGGCCCGGATCCACGCCACAATGACGCGCGTGTCATCGTGCTTCGATAACCAGGTTTCGAGAATCGCAATCGCTTTGTCCCACTCTGCCAGCCTCAATGCAGCCCGCGAGAGTTGAACCGCGTCATCTACGGATTCCGGAGACGTCCTCAGCCCCCGATCGAGGGCGCCCTCGGCGGCCGATCGATCGGCATTCGCCAGGTGGGCAAGGCTGAGCAAGCCCAAGCAGGCCGGCGTCGGAACCGAAGCTTGCGCTGCCGAGAGCAGTCTCTCGAGGGCCTCCCTCGATTTCCCGAGGCGTAAGTAGGCCTCTCCCATCACCGTCTGGATGTCGGCACGATCGGGCGCGATCGCCGATCCTGCCTCGAGGGCGATCAGAGCCGCCTCGGGAGACCCGAAGCGCATCTGTGCGATCCCGGCTTCCAACGCAAGATCGGCGTCACCCGTCACCCTGTCGATCGCCATTTCGTAATAGCGCAGGGCGGCCTGCTTCTCACCGCACTCTAGAAGCTCCCTCGCCAGAATCACCGGAAGGGCGCGGTCTTGCGGTGAAACCGACAGAGCCTTCTCCCAGTAGGCGATCGCCTCGTCACGGCGACCCACTCCGACAAGGGCCGTGGCGATACCCTTCATCGCCGAAGGATCGTCAGGCCTTAGACCAAGTCGAGCATTCCAGGCCCACAGGGCGGTCTCGACATGGCCGGTTTCTTCACTGACGAGCGCCAAATCGCGCAGCAAATCCGGGTCGGGGACCGAGATCCCGGCCGCAGCGCTCAGCATCCGTCGGGCGGAGGCCGCCTCCGAGAGCTCGAGCAATAGGGCGGCGGACTCGCGCAACACATGAGGATCGCGGCGCCGGTGCACTAGGGCCGCCGCGAGCGAATCCCGGGCAAGTTGAGCATCACCCGAGTGAAGCGCAGCGCGCGCCAGTTCCATCCTGGCCTGAGGCTGATCTGGCTCGAGCGCCACAAGCTGGCGCAAAGCCTCCAGGGCGGTCTCCCAGCGGCCGCCATGCACCGCAGCTTTCGCCAGCCGGCGGACCGGGCCGGAGGCATGTGGATCGGCGGCGCGGGCCTGCTCGGCGGATTGGATCGCCTGGTCAGTCAAACCGGCCGCAAGATAGGCCTCGGAAAGCCCTGCCAAGAGTGGCGCCGGGTCGCCCAAGAGTGAACGGGCCGACTCAAGCTGGGAGACGGCCAGCGCGGGTTGGTTGTCGGCAATGGCGGCTTCGGCGAGCCCTAAGACACAGTCGAGGTAAAGACCGCGGTCCGCCTCATATTGGGCAGCTTGAGGCAGGCAGCGATTGAAGATCCGCACGGCCTCTCCCGGTCTCCCGCCGAGGACCATCGCCCGGCCGAGCCACAAATCGCGCATAGGGTTTGGGGAAGAGCTCGATCCCGAGGATTCGAGCAGATTCAGCGCCTCCTGGACTCGTGTGACCCCGCCGGTGAATGTCGCCGCCTCAACCAAGAGGCGACCTGCCAGAAAACGAGACTCGGCCGAGACGCCGGCAGGGACCATCCCGAGCGCACCCTGGGCCTGGGTGAAGCGGCCGGTTGATTCATACGTCAGCGCCAGGGCGAGTCGCGCCTCCCAGCTTCCGGGCCAGGTTTCCGCCGCCCGGCTCAGGACGTCGAGTGCCCTGTCCGTATGGCCAAGCTGGCGCAGCAGCTCGCCTTGCTCGATCTGCCACGAGGCCTGCTCCGGCGAGAGACTGACGGCCCGCTCGGTAGACTCCAAGGCTTCGCTCACACGGCCGGTCGTTCTCAACCAGCGCGCGTAGGCGATCTGAAGGTCACCGCTACTGGGAACGGCCTGAGCAGCGGATGAAAGGGTTGCGCCGGCAGCGGCGGTGTCGCCCCCCGCTGCCTGCGACTCAGCAAGGTAAATCCAGGGCTCGGCCGATTCAGGGTGCAACTCAGTCGCCGCCTCGATCTGGCTTCGTGCGCCTTCGGGGTCGCCGAGGGCCAAGAGGGCGCGGCCGAGTAGGACCAACGCATTCGGGGACTGTGGGTCGGCCTCGAGCGCCCGTCGTGCGACCTCTTCGGCCAGTGTGGCTTCGCCTGAAGCGAGGGCACATTCGGCCAATAGCTCGAGTTGCCCGGGCTCTGACGCCGCAAGCGCCTGCCAATAGGGGAGGGCAGCCGCTGGCTCGCCGCCAGCCTGGAGGTTCGCCGCGAGCATCTTGAGGGACTCCTGACTGGATGGTTCCAGCGCGAGTGCGAGGCGAGCCTGTCGCGCCGCGCCGAGGTAATCCCCCGCTTCATTGAGGAGCGAGGCCAAGTGCAGGCGGGCGTGCATGCTTGCCGGCTGGGTCCGCGACAAGATGCGCGCGATCTCAATCGCAGTGTTTATGCGCCCGCACTCTCTGGCCACGGCTGCCAAACGACGAAGCGTTTGCGGCTCAAGGGAGACCAGACCGGTCAGATCTTTGGTCGTCTGATCCAGCCGCTCGGTTGCGGTTGTCTTTTCGCCGAGGGCCACATACGCCGAAGCTGCCGCAATCTGCTCCAATATCGAGGACGTCGACTCTCCGAGTACCGTGATGGCCGCCTCGGGCTGCCCCGCGTCGATGAGGGCCTCCGCCAGAGCTGCTCGTCTAATCGGGGTCGGGTGGGTCTGCAGCGCCTGTCGCCGAGCCTCGACCTCGACGACTGACTCACCATCTTGGCGGCCTGCGGCCGCAATGTGATCCGAGACCGAGGCCAGGAGGTCGTTGGCCTCCTCCCAGGCATCGTCGAGATGGGATCTCGAAGCCCCGGCGTCGCCCCCCATGCGCTCGAGTTCGGCCTCAACCAAGGACCTTGTCACTCGATCGGTGACCCAGGCGGAGATGCCTTTCACACCTGCGGTTTCTGTGAAGGTCGTCTTTGTGGTCGCTGCGCCTTCCCCGGCGAGGCTGTGCAGCAAGCTGATCAAGCGCAACTGTGAACCCCTGGCGGACGCAGTAAGGGTTTCGATGGCCTCCGCAGGGGACAGGTTCGTGAGCAAGACATTGGCGATGAACGACGCAGGAACGATCGCCTCATCGGTCGTCAACTCCCCGATGAGGGCGTCCTGATCGGCGATCTGCGGCCAAGCGCAGGCCAGCGGAGACTGCCATCGGCCTGGATCGGATGTAACCGCGGAAACAACTTCTGTACCGTCGTTCTGAGCGCATCTCCTGACGATCCAGACCGCAGCAAGGGCCACAGCCTCAAGGTCGGACCCAAATCCGAATTCGGGAGATGCCTCGCCGGGCACGAGCCCCATGCGGCTCTCGAACGGCTCGGGAATCCTTGCGGTGACATCCGCCGAGTCGGGAAGCCCTAACGAATCCATGGCGAGCGCCCAGGGTGAGAGCGAGGCGAGTGAGGCGGCAACCGACTTGCGCTGGATGACGGTATCGCCCTGCAGATAACTCCAGGCCTCAGGAACGCGGAGCAGGCGGCTCAAGACCTGCCTGAGCTCGCCAGGGGAGAGTCGTTCGCTCAGTGCGGAAAGGACTTCCGCCTCAGTTTTCATGGGCAACCCTCGCAGGGGGTCAAGCGACCGTCCACGAAATCTGTTGAACCACCCAATAGCCAGCACCGAGCATCAGCAGGCCGAGGCAAATCAGGAATGCGCCAACGCCGGTGCCGGTTCGGATGAGTTGATTGATGGAGGCGACGAGCTCGGCTGCACTGCTCACGAGCCCGGAAACCTCCTGGGCCATGCCTTTCTGGCCGAGTTGTGCGGTCTGAGCCGCCAGCGCCTTGACCTCGCTCGAGTAGCCGCGACTGATCAGGACGATAGTGCCGATGATGATGTAGATACAGCCTAGCAGGAGGAGAACGCCGGCGACTATGATCTGGAAGTCTCGAAAGGTAAGGGGGATCATTTCAACCTCCGCACGTGCGCGTGTGCGCCGCATGTTGCAAGGACCATGCCAGTGCCAGGCTGGGGAAATGGCCGGCTTTCCTTCACGGAACTCTGCAGAGCCGTCAGATCCTGAACGGGAGAGGAGCAGGAAGGGCCGTCAGAAACGAAACAGGTACTGCTGGAGGTTGAGGGCTAACGACGCCAGCCTGGCCCGTGACTCAAGAGGCGCCCATCCCAGGCATGCAAGTGAAGACAGCCCGCGGAAAGGCTCACCGATCGGATTGCGCACGGGAGGTAAGAACTGAACGCAGATCAGGCGACGAGCTGTTGAAACTCGGGCGAGAAGTGCCCGATGTCGAGCAGGTCGTCATCGCAGAAGAGCATGGCGCGTTCGATGGCGTGGCGCAATTCGCGGATGTTACCAGGCCAGGAGTGGACCTTGAGGGCGTCGATCGCCCTCGGGGAAATCCCGGTCACGGCGTTGGCCGTCCGGGTGTTGATCTGGCGAATGAACGTCCCGACCAAAGCCGGGATGTCGCCAAGCCGTTCCCGCAATGGAGGCAAATGCAGGTCGACGACCTTGAGCCGATAGAAGAGGTCCTCACGGAACGTGCCGTCCCTGATCATCATCGGCAGGTCGCGATTGGAGGCGGCCACGATCTGAATATCCACGCTCAGCTCGTTCACCCCGCCCACCCGGCGGAAGCGCTGTTCATCCAGGACTCTCAACAGCTTGGCCTGCATGTCGGTGCGTGTCGACGAGATCTCATCCAGGAAGAGGATGCCTCCGTCGGCTACCTCGATCAAGCCCGACTTGCGCTTCTGGGCGCCGGTGAACGCACCGGCCTCGTGACCGAAGAGCTCGGACTCGATCATCGTCTCGGGTAGAGCGGCGCAGTTGATCGGAACGAACGGCTTGTTGAGGCGAGGTCCCATGGCGCCGATCGCCCGCGCCAGGATTTCCTTACCGGTGCCGGTCTCGCCGGTGATCAGGACCGACACCGAGGCGTTTGAGGCCCGTTCCGCCTCGCGCACGATCTGCTTCATCACGGGCGTCTCGCCGACGACCCATTCGATCTCGCCATGCGACGAACGCCGGAGAAGGTCGAGCTCACGCCGCAGGTTGACGACTTCGCGTGCCCTTTCGACTGCCGATAGCAGTCGCTGCAGGTCGAGCGGCTTCTGGAGAAAGTCCTGGGCGCCCTTCTTCATCGCCTCGACGGCAGTCTCGACTTCTCCGAAGGCCGTGATGACGATGACCGGCGGGCGGGGGGTTTCACGCGTCAGCCGATCCAGCAGTGACATTCCCGAGCCGTCGGGGAGCATCATGTCCAGCATGACGACGTCCGCCTTACCGGCGTCAATCGCGTGATGCGCTTCCTCCAGGCTACCGGCGGCAATCGCTTCGTACCCGGCGTCGCCCAGGGCTTCCGAAATGAACCCGCGTGCGGCTTCCTCGTCGTCGACGATCAGGACCGTCGCACTCATCGAAACCCACCTCGGGTTTGCCCGATCGTGGCGGCAGGGACGCGGATGGTGAATACGGTGCCTGCGCCCGGGAAGCTCTCAACTTGAATGCCGCCTTTGTGCGCCGTCAAGATCCGCCGGCTGATTGCCAACCCCAGCCCGGTGCCTTCCTTCTTGGTCGTGAAGAACGGGTCGAAAATGCGGTCGATGACCGCCGGTGGAATGCCGGGGCCGGTGTCGGCGATCTTCAATTCGACCGCCTTTACGGCGTTCACCTCAGTCGGAGCCAAGGAGACAGAGAGCATCCCGCCGGAGGCCATGGCCTGCAAAGCGTTGGTGATCAAGTTGACGACGACTTGCTCGAAGGTCCGGGCATCGACGGCAGCCGGGGGTGTCTCAGGATCGAAGGTCGTGTGGCATTCAACTTTGGCCTGGTTGAGTCGAGGCTGCCAGCGGGTGAGAAGCCGCGACATCAAGTCGGCCAGATCGAGAGCCTCGATCTTCACCTCCAGTGGGCGGGCGAAGAAGAGCACGTCGCTCAGAAGCTGGTCCAGACGCGTACATTCCTTGCGGATCCGTTCGAGGGACTCATGCATGGGATGGTCAGCCCCGAGACGTGAAGCGACGAGCTGAACGCCGGTGCTGATGTTGTTGATCGGATTGCGGACCTCGTGGGCGAAGATCGCCGTGACTTCTCCGAGGAGCGCCCTTTGAGCCAACATCTCGGTCTGGTCCTCGATGGCCTGTCGTTCGGACTGGTCGTTGAGGACCACGACCAGCCGCT
>MGOM01000045.1:18434-19063 GCA_001797105.1 Chloroflexi bacterium RBG_19FT_COMBO_62_14 | reverse complement strand
GGGGTTCCGTCGCGCCGGTGTACCACCAGGCTGGGGCGTTCAGCCTTGCGCTCATGGCCCAGAGCGTCCAACAGCGTGGCTAGCGAGTCCTCCGGTCCGACGAGAGCATCCTGGATCGGCAGGCCGTCGAGCTCGCCTGGACGATAGCCGAGCATCTCGGCCGCAGCCCGGTTGGCACGCACCACATGCAGACTACCATCCAGGGCCAGAACCGCGTCGCCGACGGATTCGACGAAATCGTCAACCTCGGCACCCAACTGGCCGACCTTGCGTTCGAGGTCGGCGAGCATACTCAGGCGGGCAGTCGTGATGAGGGAGGCGTGGCAAAGATCGGCCGCAAGCGCGAGCAGTTCCTCCGCCTCGGCCGGCACGTCGTCGGGCGAGCGCCAGCCGGCCACGATCACGCCAATCCAGGCCGGGCTGTCTCCGAGGGGGGCTGTGTGAAGGACACTCAGGCCGGCTGCACGGGCGGCCTTCTGCAAGAGATTGTCGGGGCGCTGACCGCGCGACCATCTCAGGGATCCGCGCAGCGGCTCGAGCGCGTCGACGGGCAGCGACGTCGGGAACTCCGGCCCGAGCGATCCGGCTTCGATGTACACCGGACCATCGGCGGAGACTTTGTAGACACC
>MGOM01000045.1:17855-18376 GCA_001797105.1 Chloroflexi bacterium RBG_19FT_COMBO_62_14 | reverse complement strand
GGCCGGCCATGCGGTCGATCGTAGCGATGCGCTCGTGCTCTGCCCGCGCCTGGTCTTCCTGCTGGATACGGGCGGCTGTCGCCGAGGCTGTGACCAGGATCGCCTGCCGGGGTGTGCCGATGGAGCGGGCATGCAGGTCGACCATGTGGACCTGGGAGTCGTGCGTCTGAAGAGGGACCTCGCGCAAGCTGCATTCCGACGAGAGATCGGGATCGCGAAGCCGGCGCCAAGCGTTGGCGCCGTTGTCACCCGGGAAGAGACTCTCCGGGGCAAGCGACTCCAGGTCGGAGCGGGCGTGACCTGTCAGGAGCAGGAAGGCGTGGTTGGCCGCGAGCACTTTTGCGCCGTCGCCGCTGAAGACAACGACGGCATCCTTGAGGGTGTCTGCCAGAACGCGAAAGAGCTCGCGGGATGGATCGGGCTTGAGCAGGCGAGCGAGTGGATTTGTCGCGACCTGAGCTCTGGGCAAGACCTAATCCCTGGCGGCGCGGGCCGCCTTTCGATGACGAAGCCTGGCAGGA
>MGOM01000045.1:15304-17795 GCA_001797105.1 Chloroflexi bacterium RBG_19FT_COMBO_62_14 | reverse complement strand
CTCCGGAGGGTCTCGACGATTTCATCGTCGGTGAGAGGTTTCGGCTCATCGCCGATGATCTCGCGAATCCGATCGCGCACGGACAGGCTGCGATCGAAGAATCGATTGAGCGGAATAATCCTGCCATCCGGAAGCCCTATCGATTTGTGGGAGACGGCGCGCGAGACCGTCGACTCGTGAACGCCGATCTTCTCGGCCAACCGGGCGCGGGTCATTGGCTTTAGATGCCGGTCGCCGCGCAGAATAAACTCGCGCTGTTCGGTCGTGAGGAGCTCCATCAAACGGCGCATTGTGTTGTTGCGTTGCTGCATGCACTTGACGAAGAGCGAAGCGCGTTCGATGTGTTTCGCCCACTCGTCGGATACCTCTTCGGATTTCTCAGTCATCGCCTCGCGGAACATCGGATTGACGCGCAACCAGCCGGCCACCGGGGCAAAGATCTCGACCACCAGCTGACCGCTGGCGTTGGTAGCGCCTTGTGAGACCTGGATGTCGGGCGAGTGGTACACGTTTGGGTCAGCCTCCTGCGGCTGACGACCGGAGCCCCAGAAAGCGCGTGCCGGATAGGGGTTCAGATTCTCCTGGATGAAGGTCGCAGCCTGGTGGACCTTCTTGACGCCTACCCCGAGCTTGTGACCGATGCGATCGAACTCGCGGCGTCCGAGCTCGGTGAACGCCTCTTCCAGTATCCGGCGGGCCAATTGATTGATGGCCTCCTCGGGGTCGAGCAGGTCGAGCTGGACCAGCAGCGCCTGCCTCGGCCCGGCCGTTGCCAGACCAGGCGGATCGGCATGCGAGATCAAATCCAGCACTCTCTGGACCTGGCTAAGCTCGCTCCTGGTCGTCCGAGCCAGGATGGCCGGAGCGTCCTGAAGGAAGCCGTCCTCATCCAGACTGGAGAGGATGTAAGCCGCCAGATAGCGATCCGCGGGGAGGAGGTCAGAGGCCAGCTGCTGGAGCATATGCAGCGCAAGATCTTCGGGTGCGGCCACGTCCTGTTCGGGCTGTTCGCCGCCGACGCCTGAAACTTGAGGCGGGGAGGCCGCGTCGCGCGGAGACAGGAAGACGATCGGCTCGTCGGGCCCGGTCTGCAGGCTGCATACAGGACACGGCGCGTCGGCCTGGAGGCGCCGGTGGCAGCCGGGGCAAACGCGGTCTTCGAGGAGTTCCAGCGCGGGGTTCTCGGCGAGCTCGGAGAGAACCTTGTCGCGCAGCTCCAGGTTGGACAATGCCAGCAAGCTCATGGTTTGAGCCAGGTGGGCAGTGGTCAGCGGACGGAGCGAATGATCCTGAATCTGAAGCATGGGCGCCTCGGGAGGTGAGTATACAAGAAGACGGTTGTGTGCGCAAAGGCGGTGCAAGATCCGTGCCAGTTGCGGCGTGATAGAATTCGGCCATGCCGGCGGACGTGACGGTCATTGGAGGAGGCTTGGCGGGGAGTGAGGCCGCGCTTCAGGCCGCCCGGCGTGGGCTGAGGGTACGGCTGTTCGAGATGCGTCCCCATGTCCGGACCGGTGCGCACCAGACATCCGATTTGGCTGAGCTTGTCTGTTCGAACTCATTGGGCTCCCAGCTCGCTGACAGGGCTTCGGGGATCTTGATGGCCGAGCTGGAGGTCATGGGCTCCCAGCTCCTGGAGTGCGCCAAGGCCGCGGCCGTGCCGGCCGGGGGTGCTCTGGCGGTCGACCGTCAGGTCTTTTCGAGTGAGGTGACCCGCCGGGTCGAGAGTCATTCCCAGATCGAGCTGGTGCGGGAAGAGGTCAAGAGTCTGCCGCGAGAGGGGGTGGTGATCGTCGCCTCCGGTCCGCTGACCTCGAGCGACCTGGCCAGCGAGTTGGTCGGCTTGACCGGCGAAGCCCAGTTGTATTTCTTCGACGCCATTTCACCGATCGTGGAGGCGGATTCGATCGATGCCTCGATCGCATTCCGGGCATCGCGCTACGGACGCGGGCAGGAGCTGCCCGGCGACTACTTGAACTGCCCGATGGATCGAAACGAGTACGAGCAATTCGTGGAGGCGCTTCGGACCGCCGAGCGGATCGAGCTGCGTGAATTCGAGGACGCCATCTGTTCCGGTGTCCGAGCCGGGCCTGACCAGTTCTTCGAAGGCTGCCTGCCGGTCGAGATCATTGCCGAAAGGGGGCGAGAGGCCTTGGCATTCGGGCCGATGCGGCCGGTCGGGCTGCGCGATCCCCGGACGGGAGCCAGGCCGCATGCAGTCGTCCAACTTCGTCAAGACGACCTGGCGGGAGAGCTGTACAACCTGGTCGGCTTTCAGACGAACCTGGCCTACCGTGAACAGGCCCGGGTATTCCGGACGATCCCTGGCCTGGCTGGAGCCCGCTTTGCCAGGTACGGCCAGATGCACCGGAACACCTTCATCAACGCACCCCGGCTTCTTTTGCCGACGCTTCAGACGCAACGCTCGCCAGACGTCTTCTTCGCCGGGCAGCTTACCGGGGTTGAAGGATATCTCGGCAACATCGGGACC
>MGOM01000045.1:4529-15295 GCA_001797105.1 Chloroflexi bacterium RBG_19FT_COMBO_62_14 | reverse complement strand
GCCATGCCCGGGGTGAGACACCGGTTGTCCTGCCAAGCGAGACCATGCTCGGGTCGCTGTGCAACTACGTGACACATGCCGCGCCGAGCCACTTCCAGCCGATGAAAGCTAACCTGGGGTTGCTGCCCTCGCTTGAGGACGGTCTCCGGCGCGATCGGCGTGAGAGGGCTGGCGCCTACGCGGCGCGCTCCGCGGAAGTCATTCGCGCGGCGTGGCTCGAGATTCAAGCCAACTGCGCATAGCCACCATCGAATGCCAATCCACCCACAAACTCATTTCCCCAATGGCCACGAGGCTATGCGCACCCTTCTCGCATTTCTGGGGGTGTTGGTGTATGCATGCAGCGGCGTCTCACCAACGTCGTCGGAACTGATCGCGTTCGACGGATCGTCGGCAATGCGGTTCGCCGAGGGACAAGCGAGCTTTGGCGCGCGGGTGCCAGGGACCTCGGCCCACACGCAGGCCGCAGATCTGATCCAGACCGAGCTAGAGCGGAGCGGGTGGCAGGTCGAGAACCAGGAATTCGTCTATCGGGGTGTCGGGTTGCGAAACCTGCTCGGCACTTTGGCGGGGACCCAGGGACCGGTCGTGTTGCTTGGGGCTCACTACGACAGCCGGAAGGTCGCAGACCAGGAGTCAGGGTCAAACCAAGGTCCGGTGCCCGGAGCCAATGACGGGGCCTCGGGCGTGGGGGTGTTGCTCGAGCTGGGCAGGGTGCTCCCGTCCAACCCCGTCGGTTGCCAGGTGCAGCTCGTGTTCTTCGACGGCGAGGACAGCGGCGGCCTTGACGGTTGGCAGTGGATCGTCGGCTCGACCTACTTCGCCGACCATCTGACGACCACACCTGAGGCGGTCGTGATCGTTGACATGGTCGGAGACGAAGACCTCGAGCTATTCATGGAAGGCAATTCCGATCCGGGTTTGCGTGGGGGGATCTGGGAAACAGGATCCAGCCTGGGTTATCCGGCGTTTGTCCCCATTGTCAAGTACACGATGGTGGACGACCACATCCCCTTCGTCCGCAAAGGCATTCCCTCGGTCGACATCATCGACTTCGACTATCCCTACTGGCACACCACGCGCGACACGCTGGATAAGCTCTCGCCGGCGAGCCTGGAGCAGGTAGGGGGGACGCTTCAGTCCTGGCTGACTAAGTGCCCGACATCCTTAGGGGAATAGCGGCCTCGCCAAGCTTGTTTGAGCGTCAGATCGGCATTCCGCGGTCGTTCCGCAAGCGGGTGAAACGCCGGCGTTTGGGTCGAGGACAGTCGAAGAGTATAATCTTCGCGTGCCTCGCGAACCCGTCTCCACGGAATTCCCCGCAGAACGCGCCTTCCTGGTCGGGGTTGAGTTTCATGGCGCACCAACCCTCATGGGCCTGACCGATTCCCTGGCAGAACTGGCATTGCTGGCAGACACGGCAGGACTAATCGTCGTCGGTCAGGCGACGCAACGCTTGCCTCATCCCGATCCAAAAACGTATGTGGGCTCCGGCAAGGTGCAGGAGATCCGCCAGCTATCTGAGGAGACCTTGGCGGACGTCATCATCTTCGACGACGAGCTTTCTCCGCGACACCAGCGCGAGCTGGAACGCATGATGGACGAAAATGTCCGGATCATCGACCGGACCGCCCTCATTCTCGACATCTTTGCTCAACACGCCCAGAGCCGCGAAGGTTCGCTCCAAGTCGAGCTCGCCCAGTATGAGTACCGGCTCCCGCGATTGACACGGGCCTGGACGCACCTGGCGCGGCAAGCCGGCGGGGGCGGAGGCCGGGCCGGAGCAGTCGGAGGCGTCGGACTGCGCGGGCCAGGAGAAACCCAACTCGAGGTCGATCGCCGCGAGATTGGACGCCGCATCTCCCATCTACGGCAGGAGCTGGAAAAGGTGCGCGCCCACCGGAAGCGCTATCGAGCGCGCCGCAAAAAAGCTGACGCGCCGACTGTAGCCATTGTCGGATACACCAACGCTGGAAAATCAACCCTTCTAAACCTTCTCGCCCGGGCCGACGTCCGAGTGGCTGATCAGCTCTTCGCAACACTCGACCCGACGACGCGCCGGGTGGAGCTTCCCGGGGGACACCAGGTCCTGGTCACAGACACCGTCGGCTTCATCCAGAAGCTGCCCACGACCCTCGTCGCCGCATTCCGGGCCACGCTGGAAGAGATCGCCGAGGCGGAACTCCTCCTGCATGTGGTCGATATCACGCATCCCAACGCCCGGGCGCAGGCTGAGGCAGTACGCCTCGCCCTGGAGGAGATTGGCGTAACTGACATCCCCATGGTCACCGCGCTGAACAAGATCGATCGTCTCCCGGACTCTGAAGCCGCCCTGGCCGATGTAGATGATTTCGAACGGGCCGTCCCTATCTCCGCTCTCAAGGGTGATGGGATCACCTCTCTCAAGGCGGCCCTGGAGCATGAGTTGTTCGAGAGCATGTCGCCGGTTGTCGTCCGGGTACCATACCGGGATGGGCGTTTGATCAGCTTGTTTCATGAGCAGGGACTTGTCGAACGAATCGAGCATGAACGCGAGCAAGTGCTGATCGAAGGTCGCCTCCCGAACCGCTTGCTGTCCGAATTCCGTCGATATCTGGCAGTCGAAACCGCGAGCCCAGTCGAAACCCCCGGCGATTAGGAGCCCACTAGGAGAGTGGTCTGGAATCCGAATCGACGCCGCCGGCAGATCGAGCCAGTCGACGTTTCTTGATCCGTCCTCATGGAATTAGTCCGTCTGATGCACCGCTCCGGCAGCAGGGTTCGTTGCTATTGGCCAATACACGAAGCACCCGCGCGAGAGATGAGTATCCCAAGACGTGTCCTTTGCCCATGAGACGCCAGTTTTCTTTGGGAGTCTATTTCGCATGCGCTGCCGCTGAGGGGATCATCAGCATGACGCTGTTGGCGCTTGTCCCTTCTGATCCGGAAAACGCATGGCTCTTAGGGCGATCGATCACTCGCATGGCGATGATCGCCGCGGGCCTCGGTCTGACCCTCTTTTTCGCCGGATTGGCTGTCAGGTCCTCCAGAGATGCTGCTTGGCGAGAACGCCTTGACGGGTGGATAGGGGACTACGTCGGATCTGATAGATACCTGACGGCCGTGTCATCGGTATTGATGGCTGGGTTCTTGACAGGATGCTACCTGCAATTCGTTTCCTTCACGGCTATAGACCCGTTACACCGGAGTTATCTTGTACGGCTCGCCCCCTGGAGCCTATGGTTTGCCTTGCTGTGCGCATCGAGCTTGCTCTTCATCCGGGTTCATTACCAACCAGCCTGGATCGCGTACATGCACGCTCATCGCGTGTCCCTGTTGACGATCAATGGTGTACTCCTCTTGGGGGCGGTCGTCCACATGCACCTGGGGAATATGGACCTGAGCACCGTCAAAACCTACTCGGCCAGCGATCAAATCGGGACCCCCATCGAACAACAGGACATCTACGCGGTGTATCTTGAGGGGCAGAATCTGCTGAACGGGGTTAACCCGTACACCAGGATTACCAGCTTGGAAGCCTCGGGCGGAAAATCGATGCTGCCCACGTATCTGCCGATCATGTACTACGGTTCATGGGCGACTCAACGCCTCGGGCTCCGAGAGTTCAGCCTTTGGCTCGACGTCTGGCAAGGTATCTTCCTCCTCTTCAATCTCGCCGTCGCCTACAGTCTCTTCCATGCCGGCTACTTCGTCTACGGTAGTAGGATGTTGGGGATCTTCGCATCCCTACTCTGGCTCTTCAATCGTTGGACGCTGTATGTGACTACAGTATTCCAGTTCGACTTCATCCCCGTGTTCCTCCTCGTGATATCGCTGGGTCTGCTGCCGCGCAACCGCCTCGCCTCCTATCTGCTGTTTGGCCTATCATTAGCGGTCAAACATGTAGCCATTCTCCTCATCCCAGTCTATCTCATATGGGCATGGCGATCGAGCGACGAGGGCCGTCTCAGACAACTTGTCATCGGTGCACTGGCGATCGGGACGATTCCGTTCTTGGCCTCACTTCCTTTCATCGCTCTCGACCCTCTAGGATTCTTCAGTTCACTCTGGTTTTCGGTCGCCCGTCTGCCCGGTACACACATGGGTGCGCTCTCGTTGGATGCACTTCTAGGCTGGGTCGGAAACGCCGCCAAACTGCCCATGCTCGGGCTGATGCTCTTGATCTACTGGATCACATGGAAGGGTCGACTCTCCTATTATGCGACTGCACTTCTGGTGATGCTCGTGTTCCTGGACTTCAATTCCGTCCTTTTCAACCAATACATGGTTTGGACCGCTCCACTGATTGCTTTGACCGTAATGGAGACGACAGCTCTCCACTGGGGGGAATCTGATCCCGTCGTCAGGGGTCCCCGGGGAGTCTCCCCCCCGGCAGGCCTTGGGCCTAGCGGGACTGTGAGTGGGCACAGCAGGGGCAAATGAAGGGGAGTTCGAGCTCAATCGGGTTGATTTGAGGCTCCCCTCCGTCGCCGTATCACTGTCCCGAAGGGATGTGAAATGAGAACCCCTGAGATGTACGATTTCCGCGAATTGCAGAGGAGCTTGGAGGCGCGGCTCGCTGGAGAGGTCCGCTTCGACCCATTCACGCGGGCGCTCTACAGCACCGACGCCTCGAACCACCTGATCGAGCCCCTGGGAGTCGTGCTCCCACGTTCGGCGGATGACCTCTCAGCCGTTCTCGAGACCGCGGCTGAATTCGGCGTGCCGGTCCTGCCACGCGGGGCTGGGACTAGCCTTGGCGGCCAGGCAGTTGGCCGGGCATTGATCCTGGACTGTACCCGCTACCTCAACCAGATCCACCGCATCGATCGGGAAGAGCAAGTTGCGGAAGTCGGCCCCGGCGTGGTCTTCGCCTCACTCAACGCCGCCGCCGGTCGCGAGGGATTGATGTTCGGCCCGGACCCGGCCTCCGGAGACCGGGCGACATTCGGCGGCATGATTGGCAACAACGCCACCGGGGCTCACTCGATCCGCTATGGGATGACCGGGGACCACCTTCTTGCGGCAGATGTCGTCTTCTCGGATGGCACGCGCGCTCACTTCGCGGGGATCTCCCTAGAAGAGGCCCAGTCCAGGTGTTCTGCCCCGGGCCTGGAAGGCCAGGTATATCGGGCAGCAACCGAGATCCGCCGGGACTACGCCGAAGCGATTCGGACCCACTGGCCTCGAACCTGGCGCCGCGCCTCCGGATATAGCCTGCACTACCTGACCAGGTTCGCAGCAACAAGCCCGCCCGCCTGGTACCTCGGTGACGATGTCTATCCACCGCAGACCGGATTCAATCTGGCACCTGTCATGAGCGGATCGGAGGGGACTCTGGCCGTCGTCTACCGGGCAACCATCCGGTTAGTACCCAAACCGCGTCACACGATACTGGCGATTCTCTCCTTCGATGAGACGGCCGAGGCCTGTGACGCAGTGCCAGCGATGCTGGAAACCGATCCGGCGGCAATCGAGCTGATCCCGCGGGCGATGATCGAGCGCGCGCGCCAGATACCCGGCTATGCCCGGAGACTCGGCTTCGTGGAGGGAGATCCTCAGGCGCTGATCGTCGTCGAGTACGCCGGCGATGACCCGGCGGCGGTGAAATCTGCCGCGCGCGCGTTGCCTGTGCCTGGGTCGATTCTCGAGACGCCGGAAGCGCAGGCCGATCTGTGGGCCGTGCGGAAGGCCGGCCTGGGACTCCTGCTCTCGATCGCCGGCGATACGAAGCCGGTCACCTTCATCGAAGATGTGGCTGTCCCGGTCGAATACCTGGGGTTGTACGTCCGCCGGATGGAGAAGGTCATCGCCGAACATGGAACGTACGGTGAGTGGTACGCCCATGCCTCGGCCGGATGTCTTCATCTCCGGCCAATGATCAACCTCAAGACACGGGAGGGAGTCCGCCAGGTGCGGGCGATCGCCGATGCGGCCGTCGATTTGGCAATCGAGATGAAAGGGGCGGTCACAGGTGAACATGGTGATGGATTGTCACACACCGAGTTCAATCCGCGTCTCTTTGGAGAGGACCTGACGGACGCGTTCCGCAAGCTGAAGCGGGCCTTCGACCCAGAAGGCCGGATGAACCCCGGCAAAGTGGTCGTGATGGGCGACGGGCATGATGGACACGGGATCGATCGCGACCTGCGCTACGGTCCGGCCTATGCGACCGTTCCGGTCACCACTACCTTCGCCTACCGTAGGGAGGGGGACCTCGCGCACGCTGTGGAGAACTGCAGCGGTCTGGGGATCTGCCGAAAGGCGGACGGCGTCATGTGCCCTTCCTACCAGGCGACGCGGGAGGAAATGCACTCGACTCGCGGTCGAGCTAATGCACTGCGCGCGGCCTTATCCGGTCTGCTCCCCTCAAGTGCCCTGACAAGCAAGGAGATGTATGACGTGCTCGACCTTTGCCTGGAGTGCAAAGGCTGCAAGGCCGAATGCCCGACGGCCGTCGATATGGCCCGAGTGAAAGCGGAGTTCCTTCACCTCTATCAAGCCGAGCACGGGGTGCCGCTTCGGAGCCGGGTATTCGGGGAGATTGCATCCTTCTCCAAGTTGATGGTTCCTATCGCCGGGCCGATGAACGCAGCCCTCGGCGCGCGACCAGTGCGCTGGTTGATGGAGAAGACCATCGGGATCTCCAGCCAGCGGACATTGCCACGGTTCACTTCGCAGCCCTTCCGCAGACGGGCTCAGCCAGCCAAGGCCGGGGGTCGAGTTGCCCAACGAGTCGTACTGTTCGTGGACACCTTCACCGACACGAACTCCCCCGAGATCGGCCTGGCCGCGTTGAGCGTGCTGGAGGCGGCCGGTTGCGCGGTCGAGATTGTCCCGAGGCAAGGGTGTTGCGGTAGGCCGATGGTCTCGAAAGGACTGCTTGATAGAGCGCGGCAAGCTGCGACGGCGAATATCGCCGCGCTTTTCCCATTCGCAAGAGAAGGTGTCCCCATCGTCGGACTCGAGCCTTCGTGTCTGCTCATGCTGAGGGACGAATACCTGGAGCTCTGCCCGAGTGATCCGCGAGCGGAGGTGGTCGCCTCGGCCGCGAAGCTGATCGAGGAATACCTGACCGAGCCCGATGGTGGAGGCGAAAGGCCGCTCGACCGGCTCGCCGTCGAGGGCAGGGTGGGGCGGATTCTCTTTCACGGGCACTGCCACGCGAAAGCGCTCGTGGGCAGCCAGCCGATGTTGGAGATGCTTCAGGCTGCCGCCGAGAAGGTGGAAGAGATCGATTCGGGATGCTGTGGGATGGCCGGATCGTTCGGATACGAGGCCGAGCACTACCCCTTGTCGATGCAAATCGGAGGCATGAAGCTCTTTCCGGCCGTCCGGGACGCCGCCGGATCCGGCGCAAAGGTCGTCGCGGCCGGGACCTCCTGCCGGACCCAGATCCACGACGGGACCGGCTATGCCGTCGCCCACCCGATCGAGGTCTTGGCGGAGTCTCTGGGAAAGACCCCCTGATCCGCCTGAGGATCGTGGGGGTCATTCGAAGGAAAACAACAAGGCGTGGTTCCGGATGAACCACGCCTCTTCATTCGATGGATGAACAAGAAGCGATTGGGGTTACGCGCAGGCCGCCTGCAGTTGTCTGGGTTCCCAGATGAGACTGTTGAGGTCGGTATGTTTCCGTCGGGCGATGTCAAGATCGCGGATCAGATCAGGGGCGATCGCTCTGATCGCGGCGAAGGCGGTATCCAACGATGCTGTTGGGCTCATTACCACTGAGAGGACGCATTCTCGGTTGAGGGCGACGACCATGACCTGGACATCGCCGCCGGCGATCAACGAGTAGCGCCACTTACCAACTTCGATTTCCTGGCTCACGCGCTCGCCAACGCGGAGCAGGTGGGCTGAGGCCGCCAGGATGTGGTCGGCCTCCAGCTCGGTCCCGAAAGGATAGCTGGCCAGGATGAAGCCGTCATAATCAACGATAGCCGTCCAGAAAAAGTCAAGGGTCGGGCTCGTGAGCTGGCTCAGTGTGTGTGTCAGGGCCTCGGCTCGAGGTGTGGTGGCCGTCCTCAGATCTCGAATGAGAAGGTCTGTTTCCATCAGGATTGCGCCTCCATCGAGTGATCCTTTTCGACCTGATTCTTGCACAATAGAATGGCCGGAGGACCTTCAGATCAACCTACAAGCGCCTGGGCGCGCCTGGCCGGAGGCCGCATACGGGGACGGATTCGAACCGGGGAAGGCTTGGGCCAGGCGACCTTCGAAAGGCCTGTGCAAGTCCATTGAGCGGCGATGGGGATCTTCCTGGAGCCCGGGAGAACAGCCGTTCTATTTGATAGCGTGGTCCCTCTCTCGGTGGGACCGGAGATGATCTCAGCATGCAGGACGGTCGAGGTCCCTCAAGTATCAAAGATCTCGTAGTAACCGCGATCAAGCTCGTCGTCAGACAGATGGGCGTAACGCTGAGTCACGGCGATATTCCGATGACGGGCCAACTCCTGGGCGAGTTTGAGGTTGCCGCCGGACGCCCGGAGAACGGTGGTGACGAAATAGTGGCGGAAGGTATGCGGGGTTATGGCCTGAGTGGCCGCATCGCCAAGTGCCTGACGGACACGTTCGTGTACGATCGCCCGGCCGGTCGTAGTCGTCATCGGGAGGGTCTTCTTTCCAGCCCCAAGGTCGTGTCGAGCGAAGAGTGGCAGGGCGGTAAGCGGTCGTCCCGAAGACCCATCGAGGGAACTTCTGGCGGAGAGGTAGTCGTGGAGCGCCTTGAGAGAGCGCCGGGAGAACCGGACTACGGCCTGACGGTCGCCTTTTCCAACCAGGATGGCTCGACCTTCAGTCATGTCCAAGTCCCCACGCCTAAGATTGCAGGCCTCGTGGACTCTCAGCCCGGTGTCGGCCAGAGCCAGGAGGAAAGCCCGGTCCCGGAGGGCGCGCAGGCGCTCACGCTCGTCTTGCGCCGGTGCTTGAGCCAGGCCCTCGGCGAAACCGAGGACGCGCTCGATCTGCTGCCGGGGAAACTGCGGGAGCCTCAAGCCCGGCCGCCGGGCGCGCCGCTTGATCAGAAGCCGCAAACGCGGCAGGTTGATGTCAGCCAGGCGTTCCGCGGCCAAATACTCATACCAACCGATGACGGCGGTAAGGTAGAGCCTCTCGCTGGCCGGAGAGAACCCCTTTAGATTGCCGATGAACGCCGCAAGCCACTTGTCAGAGGCCTGGTTGGCCAGGGCGGTCTCAGGGTCGATACCATTCTCTGCGAGGCTGAGGGTGAATGCCTGGACGGCGTTGCCATACGTCCGGGCGGTGTTGGCGCTGCGTGCCAGCGCAATTGAGTCCAGGTAGGCTTCCAGTGTCTCCAAGACCGTAAACGTGCTCACTGTGAGCGTCCGTTCCAGAGCCTGGCAGGTCGGGCGAGGGATCCGTCTTTGGCTCGACTTACGCTTTCGATAATGATACTTATCATAAGCATACCGATATTAAGCCGAATCTGGACCGTTGTCAAGTCTCCCCCTCCGGAAAGCGAATGCCTGTGCTAATAGGATGAGGCGGACTTAGTGATCTCTAGTCACCAATCTGAGAGCGTGTCTCGTGTGGCAGGTTCGAGGGGTTAATGTGTTGACGGACGAATCGCTGCCCTGCCCCGCAAAGGCGGCCAGGCCCGTCTGCACGTTGAGGCGTGATCAGGGATTTCGGGAGGTAGGCTCAGGCGACGGCTTCGTCGCCGATCATCAGAATCCGGGCGATGTCTCCGCGCTTCCAGCAGCGCTCAAGTGCGCTTACCATCTCCGGATCGAATAGGCGCCCTTCCTCTTCCTTGATGATCTCGTAGGCATCAGCCGCCGGCTTCGCCTTGCGATAGGGCCGGTCCGAGGTGAGGGCGTCGAAGGTGTCGGCCACAGCCAACAGTCGAGCTTCGTCAGGGATATCCTCGCCAGAGAGCCCCTCAGGATATCCGGACCCATTCCAGCGCTCATGATGGTAGAGGACAACCGGGATGGCCGGCGCCAGGTAGGGTATCCCCTGGATCATTCGGGCCCCGATGGTCGGATGCTGGCGAATCTCGACCCATTCCTCTTCGTTGAGTGGGCCGTCCTTGGTGAGGATCGACTCGCGCACGCTGATCTTGCCGATATCATGCAGGATCGCTCCGAATTCCAGCGCGTCGCGCCGCTCTTCATCCCACTGAAGCTCGCTGGCAAGGGCCTGGGCATAGCCGTTCACCCGCTCGACGTGGTCTCGGGTGTACTGATCCCGGGCTTCGATGGCGTTGGCTAATGTGCGCAGACTGGCCTTGTAGGCGGCTTGCAGTTGAGCAACCATGAGTTCATCGGCCCGTTGCAGCCTGGCCTGAACGGCGGCCAACAACTCGTGGCTGGTGATGGGCTTGGTGATGTAGTCATCGGCGCCCAAGGACTTCCCTGCAAAAATGTCCTCGCGCGTCCCGCGTGCGGTGAGAAAGATGAAGGGGATGGCCATCCCGCTCGGCCGTTTGCGGACGGTCTCGAACAGTTGGATCCCGTCCATGACTGGCATTGATATGTCGCTGAGGATGAGGGCCGGCCGGACGTCGGCCAGGACGTCGAGCGCGTCGCGCCCATTGCCGGCCGTGTGGACGTCAAATCCGGCGCCTTCGAGAATGTCTCTCAGGGCGACCAACATCGCCGGATCGTCTTCCACGACCAAGAGTGTCGTCCTACCGTTATCGGTGCTGAGTTGAAGTTCGGGCACCTGTGTCATGACCTACCCCTACCGCTTCCCAACCAAGGGCCAGGGCTATCCCCCGGCTCTCCTTTACTCTCCTGCTCACGCTACCCCCGTAGGCTGAT
>MGOM01000045.1:2806-4521 GCA_001797105.1 Chloroflexi bacterium RBG_19FT_COMBO_62_14 | reverse complement strand
GGCTGGCTGGTGAAAGTCAGTCGACCCTTGTGCCGGTCGATGATCTCCTTGCTGATCGAAAGCCCAAGTCCGGTTCCCGGCGTCCCGGCGGCCCGAGCCACCAGTCCGCGAAAGAAACGATCAAAGATCCGCTCCTTCTCGTTCTCAGGGATCCCGGGCCCGGTGTCACTCACGGAGAACGTGACCCAGGTCCGCCCATTCCACTCCCGCCGTTTGGTCTCGAGCCTGATTCTGCCCCCGGTAGGAGTGTAGTTGATGGCATTGCTGAGCAGATTCGTCATCACCTGCATCAGATGTTGGGGGTCGGCGTAAGCCTGCGGGAGCCCCTTCGAGATCTCGACCTCCAAATCTAGCCCCTTCATCGTGATCATTCTGGAACGATCGCCGACCAGGACCTGCAGAAGCGAGTTCACATCAGTCGCCTGCAAGGCTAGCTCCACCCGGTCGGTGTCCAGCGACGAAATGGCGAGCATCTGTTCGATTAGATTGGCCAGGCGGTCCGTCTCACGCCGGAGGGTTGCCATATACTCCGGGTGCCTATCCTCCGCCCCAATCTCAAGCAGGTCCAGGTACAGCCCGATGTTCGTCAGAGGTGTTCGAAGCTCGTGAGAGACGTCGGCGACGAATTCGGCTTTGGCCCGCTCGGCATTCCAGGCCTGCTCGACCACCTTCTCTAGCTGGGCTGTCCGCTCCTTGACGCGCGCCTCGAGCGTGTCGACGTTACCACGTACCTGTTCATACAACGAGGCATTCTGTAGGGCAATAGATACTTGGTCCGCCACCAGGCCGAGCAGCTCGAGGGCGCCGGCGTCGACCTGGGCCGGATCGGAGGTCTCGATATTGATGACCCCCATGACCTCTGTCCCTAAGGTGATCGGTACGGCCAGCTCCGCCCGGGTTCCTACCAGGCTTTTGACATAATCCTCATCGGCCCGCACGTCGGGCACGAGAGAAGGCAGGCCGGTTCGGGCTACTCGGCCGACGATCCCCCGGTCGATCGGCAGACGGTCGATGACGGGTTTGGGTCCGCTGGCCTTGACCAAGACCACCTCGCGCTCTTGGCGCTGGTAGACCTGGACAGCTGGAAATCCCAAGATCGTGTGGAGCTGCTCGGTCAATTCACCCAGGATAGCGTCGACCTCAAGCCGCTGGGCGATCGCCCCGACCACTCGCTGAAGGAGCGTAAGCTCAGCCAGGCGGCGCTGGACCTGGGCGTGCTGATGGGCGTTCGTCAGCGCTAACCCCGCCTGTTGTCCGATGGCCGCCAGCATATCGAGCCAGGTGCGCTCCGCCTCCCCCGCCCCGGGTATCCATATCAACATCGTCCCAAACATCTTTCCGCCGGCGGCCAGCGGACTCCCCAAGACCCAATACGGTTTTCCCGATACTGAGAGGTTGGCTTGCGACGGGACTTGGCCCTGGGTAACCGTCTCCATCAGCCCCGAAAGCTCATCGGCAAAGAACGCTTCGGTCGCCATGGGCGACGTCCCCTGAGCCGCATAGCGATTGCTGGCGAGGAGTCCGGAGGCCTCGCTCAATTCCACCTGAGCGTAGACCGCCCCGAGGACCTCCATGCAGCTTCTGAGAAGCCTTTCCAGGATCTCCCGCGGATTTAAGCTGCTCGCCATGTGCCGGCCGATTTCGTAGACCTGTTCCAAGCGTTGGTGCTCTTCAGCCAGCCTCTTGAAGAGGCGGGCGTTGTTCATCGCCGCGGC
>MGOM01000045.1:1637-2790 GCA_001797105.1 Chloroflexi bacterium RBG_19FT_COMBO_62_14 | reverse complement strand
GCGGCCAGGCGGGCTCCGGAAGCATCATCGAAGGCGTTTGGTTGGCTGCTGTCGAGGTTGATGAAGCCAAGCAAGTCCTCGCCGAAGTGAATCGGGATTCCTGCCCATGAGCGGAGCCACTCAAATCCTGGACGCTCCATCCATCCTGGGCCTACCGCTGTGTCCGAGACGACAACGGCTTTGCCTGTCTCAGCCTTGGCCAGGATCTGCAGATGGGTGGGCGGATATTCCACGGTTGACAATTGGTCTGAGTCCAGGCCGAACTTCTCGTACCCCATTGCACGCACCATCCGACTAGTGCTGCCCTCCATCCGCTGGAAGTTCGCCGCATCGCACGGGAAGGCGCGCATCACCTGCTCGAGGATACGTTCCAGAACTTCGTCAAGGTCTATCTCGCGATTAATCGCTCTGGCGGCAGTCTCCAACGCTTCAGCGATGCGGCGCTGGCCCCGCTCAGCCTCGATCAAGCGGGCTACGCCCAGGGCATTGGCGGCCTGATAGGCCACCAGGCGAGCCAGCCGTACATCCTGTTCGCTATACGGCGGCGAGGCCATGTCGTTGACGATTTCCAATACGCCGATCAATCGCTGCTGCCAAGTCATGGGGACCGCCAGGGTTCGCACGGCGCGATCCGTCGGCTCGCCAGTATCGTCGTTCGAGACGTCGTTCTGCACCAACGGCCGCGAAGCCTTCGCCACTTGTCCTACAACCCCCTCACCGTAGAGAACACTGTCACCGATCTCCCTGGTAGTCTCTCCCTGGCGTGCGACGACCTTGAGCGAAGTTTCCTCCTTCCCGACAAGGTGAACCGCGCCTCCCCTACCGTGCAGGAGTTGTGTGGCCCGTTGCAGAATGAGCTTGAGCAACGGCGGACGCTGCAGATCGTCCCCGATGGCGACCGCCGTTTCGTAGAACGCGCCAAGTTCCATGGCCTGCCGTAGGGCTGCGTCGAAAAGGCGCGAGTTCTCCACCGCAAAAGCCGCCGTGCCAGCCAGCACGCCGGCCCACGGAAGCGTTTCCTCGTCGATCCCATGCCCTGGGGAAAACGAGAAGACAAGCGCCCCAAGCGCCCGGCCGGCATGAGCGACCGGGAGGACAAGCATGCTGTCCGCCTCGAGACCGGCGGGCCTTGCCAGATCAGATTCCGGTTCGC
>MGOM01000045.1:0-1526 GCA_001797105.1 Chloroflexi bacterium RBG_19FT_COMBO_62_14 | reverse complement strand
GCCACTCGGAGGCCTGGTCGCGCTGGCTTCGGAGCGCGGCAGAGGCCGTATCGGACTGGAGAAGCTCTTGACCGTGCCTCAGAACTACCAGGAGCGCCAGGCGGACATCTTGTATCTGTCCTAGCTCTTCCGTTAGATGCAGAAACCCATCGGCCAAGCCGGGTCTCAACTGTTGGGCTTGCTCGGTCTCGGCCATCTCCCCGCTCACTCTCGTCCTTTCCCCGATCCCTCGACCGCATCTCTAGCCGGCAAGCCAGCGCTCCCAGGACCCTTCCCAAGGTCTAGTTGGTTGCAATCGATCCGGGATCTTGACCCCGGCCAGACGTCCCGATAGTCGGCCAACGGCATCCCCCGCAGCAGAATAGTCCTGATCCCGCAGCGCGATCTCAATCTGTCGGTTCAGTCCCTCCGCCCAAAGCCAATCTCTCCTGAGGCGGTCGGCCTTCAGCCAGTAGCCGCGCTTCTCCCAGGCCACAGCCGAGGCATCGATCGATTCAGCGACCTGACGCAGAGCCAGGACAATGAAAGCCAGAATGTCGTGACGGTCAGGAGAAGAGCGGCTTTGCGTAGCCGCGTGACGGATAGCGAGGGCGGTCGATTGGAGGATTTTCTCCCGGAAACGGGCAGCCGACTCAGGTCGAACAATGGGTGACAATAGTGCTCCCTTTCGTCAGAGTTTCTTCCCCGAGCTCTGGGCAACCTTGATTATAGCCCGGATACGGACTCATGCCATGTAACCACGATCCCGACGTTGCCGGAACCATGCCGCGAGTCAACCCGTGCTAGAATCGCCGGCGATCAAGGACAGCGATGGCAAAGAGAATCTCAACAGGGTTAATTGCGGCACTCATCCTGGCCGGGGTGGCATACGCGGCCGGGTATGCAACGCATTTGTTGGCGCACCCTGCCCCGGCCGATCTAAGCCTGGTTGATGAAGCGCGGGCCCTGCTCACGGCCCATTATCTGCGCAGCTTGCCCGATGCCCTTGCACAGCAACGCGGCATGATCAAAGGGATGCTTGGGGCCTTGGACGATCCCTATACGATGTATGTAGAACCGGCGGGCCATGAGCTTGAAACGAACACGCTCGCCGGTGAGTATGGGGGGATCGGCGCCCAGCTCTTCCGAGATACCGAGGGGGCGGTTCGTATCGACCCCACACCCGGAGGGCCGGCGGAGGTTGCGGGCGTCAAGGAAGGCGACATCTTGCTCGAAGTCGACGGAAAGCCCGTCGAGCAGTTCGACGACCTTGAGGCCATCATCGCTGCCGTACGCGGGTTGGCCGGATCGCGCGTCCTTCTCAAGTTGGCCCCCAGGTCGTCCGCCAGCCAGCCGTTCGAGGTCGAGATCGAACGGGCCACGATCGACCTGCCGAGCGCCAGCGGCTATCTCCTCCCGGAGGATGAGACCATTGGCGTCATCGCAGTCTCGGTTTTCAGCGAGAAGACACCGGACGAGATCCTGAGGGCTTACCAAGACCTGGCTGCGCGCGATGCTTCGGCCTTTGTGCTCGATCTGAGAGGTAA
>MGOM01000044.1:2412-12613 GCA_001797105.1 Chloroflexi bacterium RBG_19FT_COMBO_62_14 | reverse complement strand
CGACATGCTGCCGGGCACATTCGTAACGATGCTCTCGACGCCGCACAACCTGGGTCGCGCCTGCGCTTACGCTGATGTCCTGATCGGAGCCGTCCTTATCCCGGGTGAGCGCTCGCCAATCGTCGTCTCGCGCGAGATGGTCGGCCACATGAAACCGAGGTCCCTGATTATCGATATGAGCATCGACCAGGGTGGCTGCGTCGAGACCTCCCGCCCTACCACCCACGACAGCCCGACCTTCGTGGATGAAGGTGTGATCCACTACTGCGTGCCCAATATGTCCGGCGTGCTGGGGCGGACGGCAACCCACGCGCTGTTCAACGGAGCGTATCCCTACCTGGAGGCGATCGCCCGCAAAGGTGTGGAGGAGGCCCTGCAGTCCAGTCCGTCGCTCGAGCGCGGGCTGAATATCTTTCGCGGCGAAATTCGCCGCCTCAGTCGGCTGGGGGGCGGGCCACAATGAGCTGGCTCACCGAGTACGAGTCGCGATTCGTCTCGGCCGAACAAGCCGTCGGCGCCATTCACTCCGGCCAGCGCGTCTTCCTCACGGGCAACTGCTCGGTACCTCAGCTCTTGCTGGCCGCACTCGTGGAGCGCGCCGACAGTCTCGACAACGTCGAGATGATCCAGGTGCTGACCGTGGGACCGGCCCCTCAGGCCGCGCCCGAGATGCGCGGCCACCTGAACATCAATACCCTGTTCATCAGCGACAACATCCGCCCAGCGGTCCAAGAAGGACGGGCAGATTTCACCCCGTGCCTCCTCTCGGAGGTCCCCCTGCTCTTCCGCAACGGCCCGCTGAAGCTCGATGTCGCCCTGATCCACGTCAGCCCGCCCGACGAGCACGGATTCTGCAGCCTGGGGCTCGAGGCCGGTCTGACCAAGACCCCCGCCCAGACTTCGCGCATCGTGATCGCCGAGGTCAATCAGCAGATGCCACGCACGTTGGGTGACTCCTTCATTCACTTCTCCAAGATCGACTACGCTGTTCCGGTCGACTACCCGCTGGCCGAGCTCCCTCCGGCCGAGATCGGCGAGACCAACATGCGTATCGGCCAGCACGTGGCCGATCTCATCGAAGATGGATCGACGATGCAGATCGGGATCGGCGCCATCCCCAACGCCGTATTGCACTACCTCTCCGGCAAGCGCGACCTGGGCGTGCACACCGAGCTCTTCTCCGACGGCGTAATGCAGCTTGTCCAGAAGGGCGTCATAACGAACGAGAAGAAGACCTTGCATCCAGGGAAGATTGTCTCCGGCTTCATCCTCGGCTCACATGAGCTGTACCGCTTTGTCGACGACAACCCGATCATCGAGCTCCATCCAACCGAGTACGTCAACGACCCGTTCATCATCGCCCAGAACGAACGCATGGTCTCAGTGAATTCGGCGATCGAGGTCGATCTGACCGGCCAAGTTTGCGCCGACAGTATTGGGCCGAAGTTCTACTCGGGGGTCGGAGGGCAGGCGGATTTCGTGTACGGCGCCGCCCGCAGCAAGGGCGGAAAGCCGATCATCGCCATGCCTTCCACAGCCACATTGAAGGACGGAAGCCGGATCAGCCGCATCGTCCCACTGCTCAAGCACGGAGCAGGTGTCGTGACGACACGCAATCATGTCCATTACATCGCCACCGAACACGGCGTCGCTCTGCTGCACGGAAAGACGATTCGCGAACGAGCCAGCGCGCTGATCGAGATCGCCGACCCCGAATTCCGCGGGGAGCTCGAACGCCAGGCGAAGGAACTCCGGTATCTGTGACCCGCAACGCCAAGATCATCGCCACGATCGGACCAGCTTCGAGCGATCTGGACAGACTTCGCCAGCTCGCCTCGGCTGGGATGGACATAGCCCGGCTCAACTTCTCTCATGGCGATCCCGAGGGTCACAGCCAGGTGATCGAGCGCATCCGCAAAATCGCTGACGAGACCGGCAAAGCGATCACTGTCCTGCAAGACCTCCAGGGTCCCAAGCTCCGCACAGGGCACTTGTCGGTACCCGAGCCCATACCCCTTGCTCCCGGTCATAAGCTCATCTTGCGCACCACGGCCACACAAGGCAACGCAGACCAGATTCAGGTGCTCTATCCCACCTTGACCCAAGACGTCGAACCGGGCGATCGCATCCTGCTGGGCGACGGTCGGCCCGAACTGCGCGTCGGGCGAGTCGCCGATGGAGAAGTCGAAACCCAGGTCGTTGTCGCCGGGAATCTCACTTCTCATCAGGGCGTTTGCCTTCCCAAGCCAAGTCTATCGGCCTCGATGCCGTCGGAGAAGGACCTGTCGGATCTGAAGTTCGGGCTTGAGCACGGCGTCGACGCAGTCGCCATGTCCTTCGTACGTCGGGCGAAAGACGTTGGCGATCTCAAGCAGGCGATCCACCGCCTGTCCCCAGCCGAGGGTGTTCTTCCTCAGGTGATCGCCAAGCTGGAACGGGCGGAGGCCGTGCAGGACCTGGAGGCGATCATCGACGAGGCCGACGGGGTGATGGTCGCGCGAGGCGACCTGGGATTGGTGCTCTCGGCCGAGCGCGTCCCATCGCTTCAGAAGCGAATCCTGCGCCAGGCGAACCTGCAGCGCAAATCGACGATCACGGCGACCCAGATGCTGGAATCGATGGTCCACAACCCGCGACCGACCCGGGCCGAGGCCTCCGACGTGGCTAACGCGATCTTCGATGGGAGCGATGTCGTGATGCTCTCGGCCGAGACTGCGGTCGGGGACTATCCGGTCGAGGCAGTCGAGACGATGGGCCGCATTATCGAGGACGCCGAAGCGCACATCAAGGAGTGGGGACAGCCGACCGACGAGCCGGAAGGAAACGCCACCGATGATGCCCTGGCGACGTCGTACGCCGCCCGGGCTTTGGCCAACGACCGCAGCGTCAAAGCGATCGCCGTGTTCACCCGATCCGGCACGACGGCCCGACTCATGTCTAAGACCCGTCCCGACGTCCCAATCATGGGCTACACGCCCGACGAACGCACCTACAGGCAGCTGCCACTATTATGGGGGGTTTCGCCCAGGTTCATCCCGATGGCGCATTCGGTGGAGCAGATGATCGAGATCGTTGAGCTGGATCTGCTGCGAACGAAGGCGGCCCATCCGGGCGATCAGGTCGTACTGGTGGCGAGCCTGCCGGTCGGGGCGGCCGGTCCGGCCAATTTCGCGTACCTGCACACGCTGCGGTCGAGGAGCTGATCTTCATCGGCGCGAACTATCGCTGGGGATGATACCTTTTTCTTTTTTCTAGGCGGAAGGGTGGAAGCTGCGCTTCCACCCTTCCGTCTAGAAGCAAAAGTCCAGTTTCAGGGCCTGGGCCGGCTAGCCGAAGATGCCCGTCGGACGCTCGGCAAGGTCCTCGGCCTGCGGCTGTGAGTCTGACGCCGGCAGCTGCTCGACCAATCCGGGCGGGAAACCTGAGCCCGCGGAATCGACCCTCACCGGCCGCCTGTCGAGGCCCCTTCGACCCAAGAGCCAACCCACAACTACAAGCCCTGCCCCCAAGAGAACCAGAATGATCGCCTGAGCGGCGAGCGCTTGAAGCACGGCGACTCGAATACCGCCGGCGGCGCTGACCAGAGCGTCCTTCACGAAGGGCGGCAAGGCCTCCCCGGGACCCAGCTCGCGAAGGAGCCTGCCCTCGAACGCCTTGGCAAACGGGGTCGGAAGCAGACTGAAGATGCCGGCGACTGCAAGCGGGATCCCCCACCAACGTGTCAGACCTGGCCACGATCGGATCGCCAGAGCCATGATCACTCCAAATAGAGAAGCCGGAATCATCCACGCCCAGCGCGCCAGGTCTCGGATGAGGTGAATGCGGTCTTTTAGTTCCGTCAGGTCCGGGCCGGCAGACGCACTCGCTCCTTCCCCGGCCAGGGAAATCGTCTCGGGCATAGCGCGCGCACCGTTGGTAAGCCAGATCGAAGTCCTTTCCGTGTAAATGTCGTGCAATGAGCTCGGGGGCTTGCAGTAAAGGATAGGCGGCGGCTTGCTCGACAGCATCGCCTGTTCGAGCTGGGAATTCTGACCGGGAAGGCACTGCGGCCAGGAGTCGATCAACAGTTGCATCAACTGCCGAGCGCCACCGTTCAGCAGCCTTTCCTTCAACGGTCGGAGATCGATCGTGAGTTGAGGTCGGGCTTGGTCGCCGTCGATCCATGCATACAAACTGGCGACAACCCCACCGATCTGTTCGCGGAACCACTCTTCAGGCAGCAGCAGATTGGTCAATTCCATCGCCTGTCCCGGGGAAAGCGATTTCGCCGCGCGGGCGAGATCGAACTGCCCGGGGGTAGTTGGCCCGGCGCCGGAGCCGGAGAGAAAGTTGGTCACCAGGGTCTGCCGGAGTTCGTCGGATGCGGCGAGTTGGTCGACCAGGATTGGTTTAATCCTGTCCTCCGAAAAGAGGACCTGCCCGATGTCGAAAGCCAGGATGGTCGCCGGTAGAGTCAGGACAAACACCAGCGCGGCCAAGACTGCCACAAGTTTCATGAAGCCAGCCATACACCCCGCCCCTTGCTACGCGTCAGACCTCGTCGACGGTTTGTGGGGCCGCCCGCCGATTGGCCCCCATCATCCCCTCGGACCGGGCCGCCACCCACAAACCGGCGGCGATGAGCGCTGCGCCCAACCAATAGCCGGGCCCCAGGCTCTCGTGAAGCAAAGTCGCTCCCAGCCCGCCCCCGACAACGGGTTGGGCGAAGAACAAGAGCGAGACCAGCCCGGCATCGAGCAGAGCCAGCGACTTGTTCCACAGGTACAACGCCAGGGCCGTCGAGACAATTCCCAGATAGAGCACACCGAGGACAACCGCCAGATTGATCACGCCCACGCCCTGGCGCGACAGCTCCAGCGACCCGAGCGGCAGGCTCACCGGAAGACCTCCGAGAAAGGCCAGGAAACTCAACTCGAGCGTACCGACGACTGTGCTGACGCGTTTGATGAGGACGGAGTATAGACCCCAAGTGATCGCGGCGCCCAACAGGACTAGATTCCCCCAGAAGACTTGCCCGCCGAGGTTTGCCGCGCGCGGATCCACGACGGCGATCACCCCAATAGTGGCGAGTGCCAATGCGGCCGATCGCGCGAGTGTAATGTTCTCCCTGAGGATCCAGGCTCCGAAGAGGAAGATGAACACCGGGGAAGCCGAAGTGACAAGGGAGGCATTCGCCGCGGTCGACATTCTCGTCCCGACGAATTGCAGCCCAAGCGAGATCCCGTAGCCGACGAGGCCGACCAAAACCGCGGTCGTGCGTTGCGCCGCCGAAGCCCTGAGACCCTTCTGCACGACGAGAATGACGAACAGGCACGCCGCGCCGAGTATGAGCCTCAAGCTCACAAGGGCAAAGGGCGGGATGATGTCAAGGACAATCTTGCTGACGACATACATCCCACCCCAAATGCTGGCCGCGGCGAGCCCTGCCAGGAGTCCAAAGGTCTTCTGACTCATCATGGGGTCGCCGCATTATACAACTACGTCACGCGACTGACGGACGATGGACCCCCCAGAAGATGTGGGCCGAACATCCGCGCCTCCCCTGGTCGACGGCCCGGTCCACTCTGAGCAATGCGTCACCTCTGAGAGGCTCGCAGCCGGGTTCCACCGTTAGACCGAGCCTTGGCATCAGAACAAGAAGGGGGTTGGCCCCTGCAGTGAGCCCAACAGGGTTCATCCGAAGAAGTGTGGGGGAGGGCTAGCTCATCGAAGCCATGATCTCCTTCAGACTCTCCGGCGACGGCCGGAGCGCCTTCTCGTCGAGAGCGCCAAGAGGGGTGTCGACCATTCCCTGTACGTCAAGCAGTGTCTCCTGATCCCGGTTGAGGTAAATCAAGCCGGTGACCAGGAGTTGATCGACATGGGCCTGGTGAAGCAGCGCCAGGGCGGCCATCCGGTCGGTCGGATCGTAGTCCCGATCCAGCTTCTTAAGCATCAAGCGCGAGCCGTCGTGCATTTCGACCTCAGTCACCTCTCCCGGCTCGTAGTCGACTTCGATTTCTTCACGCTTCGGGACGAGGGTGACATCGTGCAGCGGCTCCTCATGCCCTTTGCCCCAGACGTAGCTCTTGGTTGATTCGTCGCGATTATTGAATGTGACGCACGGGCTGATGATGTCGAGGATGGCGGTGCCATCGAAGGTCAAAGCAGCCTTGATCAGCTCCCTGACCTGGCGCGGGTCTCCGGCGAATGACCGGGCGATGAACCCGCAGTTGGCGACGAACGCCTCCAGGCAGACATCGACGGGCATGAAGGGATTCCGGCCGATCTTCTTGAGAACCTGCCCCTTGTCGGCGGTGGCTGAGAACTGTCCCTTAGTCAGTCCGTAGACGCCGTTGTTCTCGATGATGTAGACCATGGGGACGTTCCGCCGCAGCATGTGGATAAACTGACCGATGCCGATACTTGCCGTGTCCCCGTCGCCACTTACGCCGAGGGCCTTCAACTTGTGATTGGCGATCACGGCACCGGTGGCTACGGACGGCATGCGTCCATGCAGGCTGTTGAACCCGTGCGATCTCCCGAGGAAGTAAGCCGGGCTC
The DNA here is from genome assembly GCA_001797105.1 of Chloroflexi bacterium RBG_19FT_COMBO_62_14. Taxonomy (GTDB): domain Bacteria; phylum Chloroflexota; class Anaerolineae; order Anaerolineales; family E44-bin32. The sequence goes on along the minus strand of MGOM01000044.1, from coordinate 6,071 downwards.
TTACTCGAGCACCCGATCCCGGACAGCTTGATGATCTTGGAGGGATCGAGGGAGAGGTCGAAGCAAGCGGCGATGATCTGGCTGCTGATCGAGTTGTGCCCGCACCCCTGGCAAAGCGTCGAAGACTTACCCTTGTAGCCTGCCTTGTCCAGGCCGATGAGATTGAGCGTCGTGGTGGCCATCTTATATCTCCTCTGCAGCCAGCAGGTTGTCGGTGATCCAGCGAGCAGTGAGCGGCAGGCCGTTGTTGCGCCGAAGCGATCGAACTCTCGCCGCCAGCTCGGGATACTCCAACTGCAACAACTGGCGCATCTGGCCGTCGCTGTTCATCTCGATCACATACACCCGGTCGTGCTCCTCGATGAACTCTCCGACGTCTTCCACAAAGGGCACCGCCCGCAAGCGTAGATAGCTCGTGTCGACGCCCTTGCCAAGCAATCGCTGGCGCGCCTCCATGATCGCGGGATCGGTCGTGCCGAACCCGATCAAGCCGATTTCCGCCCCGGCCGAGAGGTCGATGACTGGTCTGGGCAGGATCGTCCGCGAGTTGGTGTGTTTCCGCAGCAACCGCTCCATGTTGGCTTCCCAATCGTCCGGGCGTTCGCTGTACACGGCCTCTTCGGAGTGTCCGGTGCCGCGGGCGAGGTAAGGGCTGAGGGGATGCTCATTCCCGGGCAGGGTCCGATAGGGTATACCGTCGCCGTCAATGTCCCGATATCGGGCGAAAGACCCGAGCCTCTCCAGGTCGTCGGCGGTCAGGACTTTGCCGCGATCCATCGGTTTGTCCGGAAACACAAACGGCTCGCTCATCCATAGATTCATGCCCAGGTCGAGATCGCTCATGACGAAAACGGGCGTCTGGAGCCGCTCCGCCAGATCGAAAGCCCGCCAACCGAATTCGAAGCATTCTGCCGGAGAACCCGGAAGCAACATGACCTGCCGGGTGTCGCCGTGCCCGAGGAAGCGGACGAACATGATGTCGCCTTGGGAGGTCCGCGTCGGCAATCCGGTGCTCGGACCCATGCGTTGGATATCCCAGATCACGACCGGGACCTCGGCGAAGAACGCCAGCCCGCTGAACTCCGCCATGAGGGAGATCCCCGGGCCTGAGGTGGAAGTCATCGCCCGAGCACCAACCCACCCCGCCCCGATCGCCATGCCGATGGCCGCAAGCTCGTCCTCGGCCTGGATGATCGAGTAGGTCGCCTTCCCGGTTTCCGGATCGGTCCGCAGACTGGGGAGATAGTCGCCCAGCGCCTCGGCCAGACTCGAGGCCGGGGTGATCGGGTACCACGCCGCGAAGCCCACGCCGCCGTAGACTGCCCCGAGCGCGGCCGCGGTGTTCCCGTCGACCAGGATCAGACCCTCGGTCTGCTGGTCGCGTCGGACACAATACGGATCGCGCTTCGTCAAGTTGGTCTCGGCCCATGCGGCGGCGGACTCGACAACATCCATGTTCATCGCCACTGCTTTGGCTTTGCCCTGAAAATGGGTCTCAAGGGCGTGCCGGATCTCGCCCAGGTCGATCCTCAGGATATTGGCCACCACGCCGACGTAGACCATGTTGGCGATGTAGTCCCGCATCTCTTTCGGCGGGGCTGCTTCGCGGACGAGTTGTTGGACCGGCATCGGGTAGTAGGTGATATCGGGGCGGGCCAATAGACCGGGTTCGAAGTCGTCGGGGTGAAAGCAAACGCCGTTTGGAACCAGGCTCTGCAGGTCTTCGACGAGGGTGGCTTTGTTCATCGCAACCAGGATCTCGGTCGCATCACGGCGGGCGACGAAGCCATCCGCACTCACCCGGATGGTGAACCAGGTCGGCAAGCCCTGGATGTTGGAGGGGAACAAGTTCTTGCCGCTGATGGGAAGACCCATCCGAAAAAGAGCCCGGATGATGGCCATGTTCGATGTCTGGCTTCCCGAACCATTGACTGTGGCCACGACCATCGAAAAATCATTGACGATCTCTTCACCGGCCAACTGTGAACCTGCTTCGAGCGCCGCCACCTCATGAGTGCTCATCGTTCACGTCTCCTCTACCATCCTTCGTTCAATTGCTGGCTCATTGTGATGATTGAAGGCCGGTTGCGCGCTCGTGCCTGTACCAGGACGGCGCTGCAACAGGTCCGTATGTTCGACGAGAGCCCGATACCCTGCTTCAAGATCTCCGGCCACGACCGCTTCGACCATCTGTTCGTGATAGGTCCATACTTCTTCCAAGTAGCTGTAGTCGGCGTACAGGTCGAGGCCGACCGCCTCGTAAGCCTCCCAATAGACCTCGAGAAGGCCGGCAACGAACTCGTTCTGCAGCCGGGAGTAGATCAACAAATGCAGATCGCGGTGCTCGGCATGCGGGATCTGCACCGGGTCTCCGTGGAGCTTGGCCCACGCCCGGCTGATCAAGTCGCGCAAAGCGGCCTTGTCTTCCGGCAGGAGCAAACTGACGGCCTCAGGCCAGAAAGAAGCCTCGACATGGTTACGCAAGAGCCCGATTTGATCGAAGTAACTTCGGTCCAATGCCAGAGCAAACTGTAGGCTGATGCGGAGGCTGTTGAAGAAGGAATAAGGGAGCAGTCTAATCCCGGTCTTTGGCCGTACCTCGACCAGCCCTAGCGCACGAGCCACTTCTAGCTGCTCGCGCAGCTTGGAAGCGCTGATTCCGAGCAGGTCGCCAAGCTCGGGAATGGAGGGAATGCGTTGTCCTGGGGAAGCCCGGTCAGTCAAGTACTGCAGGAATTCGGTCATCTGGTTCGCCGCCATATTCACCTCGAGGTACAGACGCGGAGAGTGTCTTTCGTAGTATTGCTCATATCAATATGATCTTTCTGTGCAGTATAGCATTTGGGGACCCGCTTGTCAACGCCTGTTTCCATTTGCTCGATGCCCGACGTCCCGTAAGGGATCGAACGAGGGGACACCCTAACATAATGTTGTGACGGCCCGGTTCCGCTTCAGCCCTTGGGGGGAACCGTCGCCACCCCCGGCCATCGGCTCGGCCTGATGCGCCGCACTCGAATCCTCGTACAGTCGTCGACGCTTCCGGTTTGAACGGGAAGCTCTGGTACAATGTCGCCGTGCCCCGGCTGGTCATCAGGCAACTCCCCCTCCTCCTCGCTTACGGATCGCTGGCGACCCTGGCTCTGGCCCTGCCGCGCTGGATCGTCGGCTGGCGCTACTCCCAGTCCATCTTCCCACCTCAGGCTGCGCCGTCGAAGCCGCTGGCGATCGTCTTCGGCGCCGGTCTCACGCGCGACGGTCGGCCGACGACCATTCTGGCCGATCGTGTCAGGACCGCGGTGGCCCTCTACCAGGATGGGAAGATCCAGAAGATCCTGATGAGCGGGTCGACCCACTCGGGAGGCTACGATGAGCCCGAGGCTATGCGCGCTCTGGCGGTCTCTCTTGGAGTCCCGGATGAGGCCCTCATCCTCGACACAGAGGGCGATCGCACCTACGCCACCTGCCTGCGCGCCAGGGAGCTCTTCGGGATCGCCAGCGCGCTTCTGGTCTCGCAGCGGTTCCACTTGCCGCGAGCCCTGGCGACATGTGAGGGCCTTGGGATCCACGCCGTGGGGGTCGCCGCCGATCTGCGACCGTACCGTACACGCGCCATGAGCTTCTGGCGCTTGAGGGAGGTTCCGGCCACGTGGGTGGCTCTG
>MGOM01000044.1:1817-2381 GCA_001797105.1 Chloroflexi bacterium RBG_19FT_COMBO_62_14 | reverse complement strand
CCCTTACGCTGGCGAAGGACGGGTCGAACCCTCCCCTTGGAGCCGGTCGTGGAACGTGAAGCCGCGTTACGAATTGTGGATGAATTCGTCCACAGTCAGGCGCTGGTCCACCACATGCTGGCTGTTGAAGCCGCCATGCGCGACTACGCCACGGTCCATGGCGGCGACCCAAATGTCTGGGGATTGGCCGGACTATTGCATGACTTTGATTGGGAGATCCACCCGACGCTCGAGCATCATCCTCAGGACGGCGCTCCTATTCTGCGCGAGCGCCGCGTTCCGGAAGAAATCATCCAATGCGTCCTGAGCCATGCCCAGCACACAGGCGTCCCGCGCGACAGCGCCATGCGCCGCGCCTTGTTCGCCTGTGACGAGATCACCGGGCTCATCACTGCCGTTGTGCTCGTTCGCCCTTCGCGATCGCTCGAGGACTTGAAGGTCAGCTCGGTTCGGAAGAAGTGGAAAGACACGCGGTTCGCAGCCGGTGCCAACCGGGTCGAGATCGAGCAAGGGGCACGTGAGCTGGGTGTCGACTTGTGGGAGCACGTCGAGCGTGTCATCGGC
>MGOM01000044.1:0-1808 GCA_001797105.1 Chloroflexi bacterium RBG_19FT_COMBO_62_14 | reverse complement strand
GGGCTGGATGGCCTTGGCGCCTGACGAGCCATAGAGCCCGAGCCGACACACAGAGTTGCCGAGTGCGTTGTCCTCACCCGCACGTCCCTATCGGGGGGACTCTTGGGGGCCAACGTCGATCGAAGTAATCCCAATAGGACACTAACTTCGGCATCCGCCGCTTGCGCGCATGTTGGGCCGTGGCTGTGCCGCTGGTATAATGCTGCGGCGCGCCGAGCCAGGCAGGCAGATTGAACATGACGGAGAAACGACCCAAGGCTTCAACCGTACTTCGGGTATGCCCGACATGCGGCAGCCGCCTCGCCGAGGGAGCAACCCGCTGCGGCGTGTGCGGCACTGTGTTCAAGGTTGGATCGACGATGAGCCCGCAGCGTGAGTCCGCCAACCTGACTCTGCCGCTGCCCGCGGCAGTGGGGGCGCTAGTGGGATTTGTTCTCCTGGCCTCCGGTCTCACGTTTGCGGCGATGCGCTTCACCCCCCTCGGGGTTCAGGTGTCGCCGACTGTCAGCCCGACGATCACACCCACCATAACGCCGAGCCCAACCGCCTCACCCACCGGCACTCCCGCACCGACCGTCACTCCTCTCCCGCCGATAGAGTACACCGTCAATGCAAACGATACCTGCCTGGGGCTCGCCGCATTCTACGATGTTTCCGTCGCGTCGATTATCGAGACTAACCAACTCTCGACCCAGTGCCTGCTTTCCGTCGGCCAGAAGCTGCTGATCCCGCAGCCTACGCCGACTGCCAGTCCGATGCCGAGCGAGACGCTCGAAGCCGGTCAGGCGACGGAACAGGCATGCGAGAAGATCAGCTACACCGTCGTGGCCAACGACACCTTGAGCGGTATTGCCACAAACTACAACGTCGAGATGCAGGCGATCCTGGACTACAACGGAATGAGTGGAGAGACGGTCTTCACAGGCCAGGTGTTGCTGATCCCCCTGTGCGCCCGAAGGGCGACGCCAGGGCCGACACCAACACCCACGCCTCCACCCCCCTATCCTGCGGCGAATCTGCTCCTGCCGCAGGATGGCGCAGCCTTCTCTCTGGTAGAAGACAGTATCACTCTGCAATGGGCCTCAGTCGGGCAATTGCGCGAGAACGAGTTTTACAGGGTATTGGCCGAGGATGTGACCGAGGGCTCCGGCCGGGTCAGGCTGGAGGCCTACGTAACCGACACGAAGTACATCGTCCAGGCCTCGTTCCGTCCGGCCGATCCTGTGCCGCACGTCATGCGTTGGTGGATTGAGCCCGTACGCCGGACCGGGAGCCGTGACAGCGGCGAGCCGATTTACACTTCGGCCGGTGCGGCCAGCATCAAGCGTGTCTTTACCTGGTCCGGCGCGGCCGGTGCCACGCCGACGCCTTAACCTACGATTTCAAGGGAACCACGGGACCGTTTCCGACCCGCAGGATTGTCCGGCGGGGACGGTTCCTAGTTGTCGGCCCCCAGGGCGACTTGTTCGTTCCGTCCTCGCCCTCATCCCCCTTCTCCGCGCGGCAACAGCATCCGAGGCGAACCCCGGAAAGAGCGCCCGGGACAGGCGGTATCTTTGCCACAGACCTTGTGAACGAATCTCTGAGCGACCCTTGGGGTGCTTCTTTGCGGTTGAGGCTTCCCGAAGTGCCCCCACCCCTGCCCCTCCCCCGGCAGGTCCTCGGATCCAGCAATCTGAGGTGGTCCTGCCGGGGGAGGGGGGTGAGGCCGTTAGGCGCCGGGATTGTATCGACCGCAAGCCAGCGTTCGCTCTGATCCAACCTGTCCACTAGCTCATGGGCGAAGGGGCAGAAGTCCCGGAACGAAG
>MGOM01000043.1:21923-22344 GCA_001797105.1 Chloroflexi bacterium RBG_19FT_COMBO_62_14 | reverse complement strand
CCGATCTGGATTTCGTGGGTCTGACCTCGCACACGGTTGAGATCAGCCACTTCTTCGAGGAGCTGGGATACAAGCCAGATCGCTGGTTCAACAAGCTTCACGGCCGGGCACGCCTGCTCTTCTGGGATGAGACGAACGATCGCCAGGCGGATGTCTTCCTTGACCGCATGAACATGTGTCACCGGCTCGAGTTCCGCACCCGCCTCGAGGTCGATCCGCATACGCTTTCACTGGCCGATCTTCTTCTCACAAAGCTTCAGATCGTCCAGATGAACAAGAAGGACTTGATCGACATCGTGGCCTTGCTCGTCGATCATCCGATCACGAGCCAGGATGGGGAGACGACCAACGGGGCCTACATCGCCCGCCTGACGGCCAAGAGCTGGGGGCTGTTCACGACTGTCACTCAGAATCTGGGACT
>MGOM01000043.1:21575-21903 GCA_001797105.1 Chloroflexi bacterium RBG_19FT_COMBO_62_14 | reverse complement strand
TCCCCCTCGTCTCGCAGCTCGATGTCCTCCTGTCGTTTATCGCGGCCGCCCCAAAATCGGTTGCGTGGCGGTTGCGCTCCATCGCAGGTGCGCGAATCCGTTGGTATGAGGAGCCGGAGGAAGTCCGAAGGCCCTGAAGGAGAGATTCGGTAATGGTCTTCAAACGAGAGTCTGTGACGCGCCTGTTCTACACGAGTGACATTCACGGGTCTGAGCGGATGCTGGGCAAGTTTCTCAATGCCGGCCAGGCCTACCGAGTCAGCGTCCTCGTGATGGGAGGCGATCTAACCGGGAAGGCTCTCGTCCCCCTTATCAAACGGAACGGCGG
>MGOM01000043.1:18043-21435 GCA_001797105.1 Chloroflexi bacterium RBG_19FT_COMBO_62_14 | reverse complement strand
GCTGCGGGAGGTACTGACCGAGTCGGTTACCCGGTGGCTGCAGAAGGCGGTGGACAAGCTGCAAGGCACCGGCATTCGCTGCTACATGATGCCGGGCAATGACGACCCGTCGATGGTGGCAGAACTCATCGGCGGATGTGATGCAGTCCATAATCCGGAAGGCGAGTGCGTACAGTTGGACGACCATCACGAAATGATCAGCCTGGGGTATTCGAATCCTACCCCCTGGAACACCGAGCGCGAGCTGCCCGAAGACGAACTTCTGAGCCGCATGGAGAACATGATGACGAGGGTTAGGCAGCCCGAGCAGCTTGTCGTGAATTTCCACGCGCCGCCGCACGACAGCGGGCTCGACACTGCCCCTCAACTCTCGGCCGACTTGAAGATCCAGACTTCGATGGGGCAGCCGATTGTGACTCCGGTCGGGAGCAAGGCCACTCGCCGCTTTATTGATAGCCATCAACCCTTGCTCGGGCTGCACGGGCATATCCACGAGTCGGCGTGTGTCGCCAAGCTCGGGAGGACGTTGTGCATCAACCCGGGCAGCCTGTATTCGGAGGGTGTGTTGACCGGTGCGATCGTGGGACTTAAGAAGGATGGGGTTGCGAGTTACCAACTTGTCCGCGGGTGAGGTTCCCCGCGCATGGGGGGAAAGGAGGGCACGCCGAGAGCTTTGCATCTCTGCTGACGGGGGGGAAGGGCGCCCTTGAGGAGGCTGGTCAGTCGACAGCCCAATCTCTCGAGGCGCCGGCGACATCCGATTGGAGGATATCTCATGGCAACCGCAGCAAAGTCGCAGCCGGCTGCCGCAGGGTTGTACCTGCGAAAAGCAACTGGACTCGTTCGTGAAGTTGGCGCGGGGGAGACAATCATCTTCAATATCCTGGCCGCCGTCCCGGGCTTGATCCTGGCCTGGGCGATGTTCTGGATCCTGGGCGCCTTTCCCGGCGTCGATATGCTTTGGGGAATCGTCATCTCCGGATTCTTCGCCGTTGGGATCGCCGTTGCCTTCGGCCTCATGGCGGTAGCGATGCCCCGCACCGGTGGTGACTACATCCTGGTCAGCCGCACGCTTCACCCCGTGCTTGGCCTGATCAGCACCTTTGGCATGACCAGCTCTAGCCTGTTGTCGATCGGCTACTGGGCGTGGGCGTGGGTGTTCTTCGGGCTCGGCCCGGGGCTGGCGATCCTCGGGGCTATCACCGGCAACACAGGTTTGATCAGCTTGAGTGCGACGGTGGGTCAGCCAGTCTGGGTCTTGATCATCGGCGTCGTTAGCATCCTGGCCATCGCCTACCTGTTAGGTCGCGGGTTGCGCGTGACGATGAACTTCCAGAACTGGGCGTTCTGGATCGCCAACGCCGGCCTGGCCCTGATGGCCATCATCCTGCTGACCACCAGTCGCGAGACCTTCGTGACGCGCTTCAACGCCTTTGCCGGCCAATACACAGCGCAGGCGGACTCGTACAACTACTACATCAAGGCCGCTGTGGATAACGGGCTATCGTGGACCGGGAAACACTCCCTCGGCCCGACTCTGGCGGCAGTGGGCGCCTTCCTGACCTTCGGGATGTGGACCTGGATCTCATCCTACATAGCGGGAGAGATCAAGGGCGCCGCGACCCGCCGGCATGCCTGGTCAATGGTCTGGGCGGCGGTGATCCAGTACGTCATCTTCTTCCTGATGATCGTCCTGCTGTACAAGACCATCGGCGAACAGTTTATCGCCTCGATCACGTTCTTGGGCAGCAACGCCGCAGTCTACATGCTGCCGGCTCCGCCGATCATCACACTCCTGACGAGCGTGATCCCGGGAGGTCTGTTGATCCCGCTGTTCATAACAGTGACCTTCCTGGCCTGGCTCCCCCTCGTCCACTTCATCCAGTTTGTCATCGCCATCCGTGCCTTCTTCGCCATGTCCTTCGACCGGGTCTTCCCGGCCAGTCTGGGCGATGTGGATGAGCGGACGCACGCCCCGGTCACCGCGCTGATCGTCTGCGGCGTGATCGGGCTGGTCTGCCTGGCCTGGGCCGTCTTCTCGCCGACGTTTATGACGGTCATCGTCATCGCCGGCCTGTTCGGCATCCCGCCGATCCTCCTGACAGGCGTCTCGGCCATCGTCTTCCCCTGGAAGATGAAGGAGCTCTATAACGCCTCCCCGGCCAAGGTCGAGTTCCTGGGCTTGCCCCTGGTCTCGATCGCGGGCGTGGTGGCCGTCGTCGCCGAGATCCTGTACGGCTATGTTGTCTTCAAGTATGGGATCTTGCCGCCGGCGGTTCAGACGCTGGGGGTGATCGTCGTGGGTGGCGTCACGCTCTTCGCCGTCGTCGTGTACTACGTTGCCGTCGCCGTGCGGAAGTCGCAGGGCATTGATCTGAGAGACGTGTTTAGGGAGCTGCCGCCCGAGTAAACAGAGAGAGAGTTGCACGTCTGGCAAGGGCCTTGCGCACGGCGCAAGGCCCTTGCCAGCGAAAGTCCTTGAGTCACAACCAGGAGAATCCCGACCGGGATCAGACCGCGTGTCTCATCTGAGAACACAGGTCCTCTCACACGGAGTCGCAGCGCGATGAGCCAATCGCAGCCCAGCATGGCACTCTTTGCACCCGAGGAACTTCAGCATCTCCACGAGACGTCTCTCCAGATCCTGGAGGACCCCGGGATGAGGATTCAGTCGAGGCGCTTGCGTGGCGCGCTGGGCCAGGCGGGAGCGGAAGTCGATGAACCGCACCAGGTAGTCCGCTTCCCGGCTCGGCTTGTGGAGGATACGCTGGCGGGCATGCGCTCCCAGGTCCTGGGCGGAACGCCGCAGTTGGTGCTGAATGGTGTCGTTGCTTCACGGTCACCCAGGGGGATGGGGGTGAAGTTCGGCGGGGCTTGCATAGAGGTCCTCGACTGGCAGGTGCAGGGCGTTCGAGCGCCGACCCGATCCGACCTCGCCCGCCTGGTCCAACTTGGAGAGGCCCTGCCGGAAGTCGTCACGGTCGGGAACCCGGTGATGTACCTCAGAGAGGACGACGGCTGCTCCGTCGATCCGCGGCTGCAGCGCGTGAAGACCGCCGCGTTGATCGCCCAGTTCACGACCAAGGCAGGCTCGACGGAAGTCTGGAACGCAGCGGAGCTCAAGTATCTTATGGAGCTGGGCGAGATCGTTCGTGGTAGCCGTGAAGCCTATCTCGCCAACCCATGTTTCATCACAGCAAAGGAAACGATCGCCCCCTTGATCCTGGATGAGGCAGCGGGGGACGTGCTTTTGCTCCTCGCGGAAAACCATTTGCCTTGCACCATCATCCCCATGCCTATCACCGGAGGCTCCAGTCCGCTCACGCTGGCGTCGAACATCGCTCTGGGCAACGCCGAGATCCTCGGAACGTTCTGCGCGCTGAGGGCCGCTT
>MGOM01000043.1:15276-17991 GCA_001797105.1 Chloroflexi bacterium RBG_19FT_COMBO_62_14 | reverse complement strand
GTTTGGAGCTGCCGTTTTCGGAGCGCCCGAGGCCGTGCTGCAAGATATCGGCCTGGCGCAGATTCAAGAGACCCTCTATGGTTTCGATTTCGGGATCGGTGGCTATACCGATGCCAAGCTCCCCGGAGAACAGATCGCCATCGAGGCGATGGGGCGCTTCCTCTTCCTGGCTCAAACCGGCCGGTTCAACGTTCCGGTCGGCCTGCTGAACGGAGGGAAACGGTTCTCGGCCGAGCAGGCGCTGGTCGAGATCGAAATCGAGCGCTGGATCGTGGAATCCGGGAAAGGTATCGAGGTGACGGCAGACACACTCTGCCTTGAGCAGATCCGCCGCGTCGGCATTGGCGGGCACTCGATGCAAGAGGAGCACACGATCCAGAACATGCGTAAGAACATCTGGTATCCACAGCTGATGGACCGATCCCTGGGGGGCGAGATCGACCGAGATCGGGCTTCGGACATGCTGGAGACCGCAGCCAGGAAGGTGCGCGAGGTGTCTTCTCGGGCGAATCTGTATGAGGCGGACACAACCCAGAAGCGGGCCATCGAACAGATCCTTCGGGCGGCGGAGCAGGAACTGACGGCGGGGGCCGAGTGAGGCCCACGAAGCCCGATTGCATGGTCGGCGGCCCTTGCCGTGATTGAGGAATCCTATGTGAAGTCGGCGCCCGAGCCTCGCCCAGAGGAACGATCGGTTGGCTCAGAACTTTGACCCGCTCATGGCGGAAGTTTGGAAGGTGAGAATGTTTTCTCGAGAAAAACCGATGGAAGAAACGAGTGCTGCGACGTTGGACCTCCAGGCCCACGGCCTGAGCGTAGCACAGGCCGTCGATCTCCTTCGACAGATGTGGGAGATCAGACTGTTCGAGGAGCGGGTGTACGACCTGCTGGGCAAGAACCAGATCAAGGGCGCTTCGCACCTCTATGCCGGGCAGGAGGCCGTGGCCGTGGGCGCCAATTCGGTCTTGCGGGATGACGACCTGATCACAAGCGCCCACCGCGGGCATGGCCATTGCCACGCGCGCGGAGCCTCGATGGCGAAAACAGAGGCAGAGCGGACGACCCACTACAACAAGATGATGGCCGAGCTTTGCGGCCGCGCCACGGGCTATTGCCTGGGACGCGGCGGGTCGATGCACATCGCAGACGTAGAGAAGGGGAACCTGGGCGCAACCGGCATCGTCGGGGGCAACATTCCCGTCGCCACGGGAGCCGGCCTGGCCTGTAAGTTGGCGAAGAAGGACAGCATCGTCCTGTGCTTCTTTGGCGAAGGCGCCTCCAATACCGGCAACTTCCATGAGTCGCTGAACATGGCCGCGTTGTGGAACCTGCCTGTGGTTTACATCGTCGAGAACAACCTCTACGGGATGTCAGTCCCTGTGGGCAGGTCGACCGCCAGGTTGGATATCGCCGATCGGGGCGTGGCTTACGGCATTCCCGGCGAGGTCGTGGATGGCATGGACGTCCTGGCCGTGCGCCGGGCGGTAGACGAGGCCGTGAAGCGGGCCCGCCAGAGCGAAGGCCCGTCGCTGGTTGAGTGCCTGACCTATCGCTGGTACGGGCACTCTCGCTCGGATCCGCGCACGTATCGGACCAAGGATGAGGAGGCGGCCTGGAAGTCGCGTGACCCGATCCCCAGCTACGCGGCTGGTTTGCTCGAGTCCGGCGCCGCAAGTCGTGACGAACTCGATGCCGTCGAGGCCCAAGCCAGAAGGGCGATCGAAGAGGCGACAGCTTTTGCTTTTGCCTCTCCGAATCCGCCGGTGGAGGAGCTCGAGCTCAACGTTTTCGCGCCATTCCAATGGTCTCGGAGCGAGATCGATCGTGAACACGAGTTGCGCCGGCTCGTCCGAGCCGGCGGAGCAGGGACACGCAAGATCCGCTATTGGCAGGCCATCCAGGAGGCCTTGCGGGAGGAGATGATCCGCGACCCGAGGGTGTTCGTCATGGGTGAGGACGTCGGTCTGTATGGCGGCGCGTACGGGGCCACGCGAGGTTTATTCGAGGAGTTCGGAGAGGAGCGGGTTCGCGACACCCCGATTTCCGAAGCCACCATTGGCGGCGCGGCGGTCGGCGCCGCCATGGCCGGACTCCGGCCGGTGGCTGAAATCATGTATGTCGACTTCACGCCGCTGGCGATGGACCAGATCGCCAACCAGGGCGCCAAGAACCGTTACATGTTCGGCGGCAAGACGATCGTGCCGATGGTCATCCGGACCGAGGGCGGAGCGGGGCGCAACATCGCCGCTCACCATTCGCAATCACTCGAGGCCCTGTGGACTCACTTCCCGGGGATATACGTCGTCATGCCCAGCACCCCGTATGACGCCAAGGGCCTGCTCAAAGCCGCCATCCGCGACGACAACCCGGTGATGTTCATCGAGCACAAGATGCTATACAGCACTGAAGGGCTCGTCCCCGAGGAAGACTACATCATTCCCTACGGCGTCGCCGATGTGAAGCGCGAGGGTACAGATCTCACTCTAATAACCTACTCGCGCATGGTGCTGCGCGCCCTCGAGGCGGCCGAGGTGCTGGCCAAGGAGGGGGTCAGTGTCGAGGTCATCGACCTGCGCACGCTCAAGCCTCTCGACATGGAGACGATCGCGGCCTCCGTCAAGAAGACCGGGCGCGTCGTCGGGTTGACCGAGGCCTGCAAAACGGGATCATTCATCAGCGAGCTTGCGATGCGGATCCAGGAGGAGCTCTTTGACT
>MGOM01000043.1:712-15249 GCA_001797105.1 Chloroflexi bacterium RBG_19FT_COMBO_62_14 | reverse complement strand
CGTCCCGATGAGCGAGCCCCTCGAGGACGCCGCCATCCCCAACGTCCAGCGGATCGTCGCCGGCATCCGCCAGGCGCTGCGGTAGAGAGCGTCATGGCCAACGAAGTCATCTTGCCTATGCTGGGCGAGACGATGAACGAAGGGACCATCGTGTCCTGGCAGAAGGTGGAAGGCGAGGCTGTGCGTCGAGGCGAGGTCCTCTTCACGGTCGAGTCCGACAAGGCCACGCTGGAGGTCGAAGCACCGGCCTCCGGGGTTCTGCGCAAGATCCTGGCTCCTGCCGGGACGGCGGTGCCCGTGCTGACGGTGATCGGCTGGATCGCCGATACGATGGATGAGCCTGTGCCCGAGGCATCGGGCGCCGCCCCCGCCGAATCCACTCCGGTCCCGCCCTCCGAGCGCGCTGGTACAGGCGCCTTGCAGGCGAGCCCGCCGGTTGCACAAGTCGGCAAGGTCTTCGCCAGTCCGCGGGCTCGGCGTGTCGCCCGAGAGCGCGGCCTCGACCTGTCCCGTGTCCGACCCAGTGGCAGCGCCGGCCGCATCGTCGAGCGGGATGTCCTGAGTGCCCTCGTCACATCGGAAGCGCGGTCGACGCCGATCGCCGAGCGTGTGGCGCGTGAGCTCGGCGTTGATCTGGCCGATGTTGTCGGCACCGGTCGCTCCGGCCTGATCACGCGCCAGGATGTCGAGAGGGCCGCCCTCGAGCCCAAGAAGGCAGCCGCCCCTGAGCTCCAGCCACTCACCCGGACGCAGCGCCTCATGGCGGAACGGATGACCACCAGCTTCACTACGGCCCCACATTTCTACCTGCATGTGGAGGTCAACGCACGTGCGCTCCTGACATTGCGCCAAGAACTTCTTGCCGCCGTTGAAGCTGAGGCGCATGTTCGCTTGACAGTGACCGATATCCTCATCCGGCTATGCGCGCTGGCGCTCGTCAAGCATCCGATCGCCCTGTCCCAATGGACACCCGACGGACTGAGGCCGGCAGGGGGTGTGAACATAGGGGTGGCCACAGACACGCCCGGGGGCCTGTTGGTGCCGGTGATTCGCGATGTCGATCGACTCAGTCTGGCCGAGATCGCACACAGACGGACCGAGCTGGTTGATCGCGCGCGCGCCGGGAAGTCGACGTTACAGGACTTCGAGCACGGCGCCTTCACCTTGACGAATCTAGGCATGTTCCGCGTCGACTCCTTCGAGGCGATTCTCAATCCGCCTCAGGCGGCTATCCTGGCCGTCGGGCGGATCAAGGATCGGCCCGTCGCCGTCGATGGTCAGCTTGCCATTGCGCCCACGATGAATCTCGTGTTGTCTGTGGACCACCGCGTTCTCGATGGCGCCGCCGCCGCGCGCCTGCTCGATGATCTGGTGGAATTGGTTGAGACGCCATCGCCGGCCGCGGCTTGACCATGGCTTGGTCAGGCGGTTGGTTGCCATGAGGTGTCGCACACAGGGCAACATGGAGATATCTGGCAAAGCCGGTATCTGCGGCGCAATGTGAATTCGCGCTTGGGGTGCTCGGGGCGAACCCCCACCCATCCCATGTGTGCTTCTCCTAATCCAGGGAGGAATCGATGACGACGCTTGAAGCTGTGTTCGAGGCCGTGCTGGAGGGGGATGCTGAGTCTTGCCGCTTACTGACCGAGAGAGGCATCCAGGAAGGGCTGAACCCTGAGAGCATTCTTGGCGAGGCCTTGATACCGGCGATGAGGGAAGTGGGCGCGCGCTTCGAACGTCAGGAGTACTACGTCCCGGAGATGCTGGTGGCCGCGCGCGCCATGCAGGCGGGTCTCACTGTGCTTCGTCCCCTATTGGTCGAACGCAACTTCAAGCCCATGGCCAAGGTGGCTATTGGCACCGTCCGTGGGGATTTGCACGATATCGGCAAGAACCTTGTCGGAATGATGATGGAGGGAGCCGGCCTCGAGGTCGTCGATCTTGGAATCGACACTCCACCTGAGCGGTTCGTCGAGGCGGTACGCGGCGGGGCTCAAGTCGTCGGGATGTCCGCCCTGCTCACGACCACGATGATGAACATGCGGCTCGTGATTCAGGCGCTGACCGAGGCCGGCTTGCGACAGCAGGTCAAGGTGATCATCGGTGGGGCTCCTCTGAACGGCGCCTTCGCCGAGGAGATCGGGGCCGATGGATATGCCCCCGACGCCAGCCAGGCTGTAAGTTTGGTGAAGGGGCTCTTGAACCTTGCCTGAGGCGCGGCCGCGATAAGCGATAAGCACGCGATAAGGGTCCGGGAGCCTAGCCGTCCCCCGAAGCCTTGGCGAGGACGGCCTCGACAGTGGGCAGGTGCTGGAAAGCAGACCTCCGCTCCGGATCGACTATGTGATCGGCGAGATACTCGACCGCCTCGCGAGACTGCTTTCGGAGATTTGCGTTGACTGAGTCATCCGCGTTAGTCGCCTCAAGGTCAGCAAGGTTGGCGCAGATGGACCACAAGACCCGCCGAGAGCCGATCGCCTCGGCTACCTCCCGGGCCTCTTGAAGCGCTCGACGGGCTTCTTCGGTCTTCCCCTGCGCCTGCAGGGCCTTCCCTCGAATTTGCAGGGCATCGGCCAAATGAAGGCGGCTCCGCATCTTCCCCAGGTGCGCGATCAGCTTCTCCGCCGACTCCAGGGCCTGGGTCGAATTCCCTTGCAGGAGCGCCCGCTCGCCTGCGGCCAAAGCGATTGCAGGCCCGCCGAACATGGTCGGGTGGTTGATCTGCTCGTCGGTCACGCCGAGGTCCGTCTGCGGGATTGACGACCAGGTCGAAGGGGGATCCCCGGCCAACATGTGGATTCTCGCCAGCAACGCCGCGCTCCAATCACGGTTCGTGGGGGAACTTCGTTCCGCCTCGTCAAGAGCCTGCTTCGCCAGGGATCGTGCCTCCTCGAAGGCACCAACACAGCCAAGCGCCCAGGCCAGCTCAGCCCGGATCCCGGTGATGGCAAAAGCGTTACCGGCCTGTTCCCCGGCCTCAACTGATTCTCTTAACGCCGCTATTGCCTGGTCGATGTTTCCTTGTTCGAACAGGATCAGGCCCAGAACGACCTGACCGAAAGACACGCCCGATAAGTTGCCGATTCTCCGGCTGACCTGCAGGCTTTCTTCGGCCAACCCCTTCGCCTCGTCGAACTCACCCGCGAAGAAGCGCTGTTCGGCGATACCGCCAAGTGCGTTGGCCAGCATCGGCTGGTTCCCCAACTCTCCCCAGAGATGGCTCGCCTCTTCGAGGGCCGATGTCGCCTGCTCCATCTCCCCTAGCATCAAATAAGCCCTAGACAGATCAAGGAGTGTGTAAGCGAGTTGTTCTCGCGATTCGAGCTCACGAGCGCGCGCCAGCGATTCTTCGCCATAGGCAACGGCTTCGCGAGGATGGCCAGTGAAGCGCTGGATCATGAGCAGGACCCAGAGGAGCCTGGCCTCTGTTGCCCGATCTCCGGCGTCACGGGCAAGGTCGAGGGCCTGTTCGGCAAGCCTACGACTCTTATCCGGGTTCTGGATGACAGTGGGGACGGCGAGGAGGACGCTTTGCGCCGTCAGCGACGCCAGAAAGAGGCGCGGATCGGGACGTCGTCGACCAACATCTTCCATCTCCGTGTAGTTTTCCAGAGCCTGATGTGGCTGCCCGGACAACTCCAGAGCCCGGCCCCTTTGCCCATAGAGATGAATCAACTCATCGCTGCCGGCTTCGTACAAGGTAAGGAGCTCATGGGCGCTGGTGTAGTGCGTGAGGGCGTCGGCATTGGCAGAGAGGCTGCTCGCCCGGTCGCCTGCCATGACGGAGTACTTGAACGCCAGGTCCGCCACTTCCGCTTCTCGATAGTGCCAGGCGAGCTGCCCGACGATATCTCCGGCTTGTTCGCCATACATTTCTACAAGGGCCTTGGCCACATCTTCGTGGTAGTAGGCTCGTTGGGCCGCGTCCATCGATTGATAGAGATACTGCTGGACCAGGTGGTGACGGAAGGCGTAAGAAGACAGTCGTTGCTGGCCGACGCGACGGCTCCCGGTCCCGGAAACCAGACCCTGCTCACGGCCGAGGTTCCCACTCAACGCGCCGACGACCTGCCGCGGCTCCTCGCTCAATACGCGCGCCACGACCTCCGCCGTGAATGTATCGCCCTCGATACTGGCTGCCTTGAGAAGCTGCTGTTCGCTCTGCTCGAGTCGGGCGATCCGTTCGCCCACAACGCCCTCCACCCGATGGGGCAGGGAATCCCAGTCAATCGTGGATCGGGCAACCCAGCGGCCTCCTTCTTCTTGAAAGAGATCGCCGCGTTCCCGCAACGCTTGCACCAGTTCAGCAATGAAGAGTGGGTGACCTTCGGTGTGACGAAAGAGGGCTTGCCGGAAGGGTTCATCTAGCCGGTTCGGCTCGAGGTCGAGCATCGCGTCGACGAAGGCCCGGGCTTCAGCCGGCGAGCCGGGTGTCAGCTCGAGTTCGACTTGCCCCGCGTAACGCATAAACTCGCGGACGATGGGGTCGAGAGGATGCCGCTCTCCGTCACGGATGGCTGCGAGAACGTTCTGCCTGTAGGCGCCGACCAGGAGGATTCGTACATCGGCGATTCGGCGACCCATGTGGAAGAGCAGACCGGCCGAGGCCTTGTCCAGCCAATGCAAGTCGTCGATCGTGATGACCAGCGGGTGGATCTCAGAGACTCGCCGTAAGAAGGCGGTGTATTCCTCGAACACCCGGTCCGGCTGAAGCGTCGGTTCGCCGAGCGTCGACTCGGGCCGCTTCTTCTTGGCGAGGTGATCCAACTTCTCCAGCCAACCAACCCTGGAGGCGACAGCCTTCCCGGCCATGGCCAGGACCCGTGATCCGGGGATAACGACGTTGATCAGGTCGGGAGCGATGTCGACCAGAACCTGGCCTGTTTTGGCGATCAGACTCCGCAAACGATTCGCGGTTTGAGGGGTGATGGAACCCTGGGCAAGGCCGGTCTCGACATCGCCCGTGAGCTGCCCCAGCACTTCCCGGAAGGGAAGGTAAGGGTCTCCCTGGCCGTCAAGATCGTTGCACTCTCCACCCGCCACGACAAGATCGGGGTGCTTCTGCTGTGCCCGCTGAGTGAACTCCCGGATGAGGGCGGTCTTGCCGGAGCCGGCCTCGCCGGCCAGGAAACACACTTGACCCTGCCCGGTCAATGCGAGATCGAGCAACCGATCGAGGCGCTCCAGCTCCCGTTCACGGCCAACGAAATCGTTCGAGGGATTCATCACCTTCCTCAGGCCGAAGAGTGGTTCATGGGAATCCAGACGTAGTGAGCCTAAGCCAGAAGAGTATCACTTTGGGCACATTCGATCAATCCGCGATCCCCCCCTCCATCCCCTCCGTTCCCCTGAGTAGCAGGCCATCTTGGCCCATCTTGAACTGGAAGTGGGCCGGGACAAGCGGCCGCAAGATCGACCACCTTCGATCTCGTGAGAGGCGTGCGGACCTCCCCGCAGGCCGTAGTAAAATGCTCGGCTTGTGAACCTCGATCCTCTCGAAGAAACCCGGCCTCATCTTGGACCGGAATCCGAATTGGAGGCAACTCGCCCCCACGAGCAGCCGCGCAAAGAGCGGCGCCGGGGCGGCTGCGCCTCGGGGCTCATCCCGGGCATTCTGCTCGGTCTCGCGCTCAGCCTGTACCTCCTGGCGCCGTTCCGCACGAACGTGCTCCTGCTCGGGATGGACCGGGCGCCGGCCGAGAGCGCTGCAGCCCGAACGGACACGATGGTCCTCACGACCATTATTCCCGCCAGGCCCAACGTGGGGATGCTGTCTATACCACGTGACCTGTGGGTCTCGATCCCCGGCCAAGGGGAGAATCGGATCAACTCCGCCCATTTCTTTGCCGAGGCTTCCCAAGCTGGAACCGGTCCGCAGGCGGCAATGGAGGTTGTGCGGACGAACTTTGGGGTGGATGTCGACTACTTCGTCAGACTCCGCTTCGACGGTCTGGAGCGTTTCGTCGACGTCCTGGGCGGGGTGGAAATCGTCCTTCCGGAGGCGATGTCGGGGTACGAGGCCGGAAGCCAGGTTCTTGATGGCGTGCGTGCCCTGGCGTTCGTCCGCGACCGCGCCGGAAGCGACGACTTCGCCCGGATGGCGCGTGGGCAGCTGTTCTTGAAGGGTGTCCTGGTGACGATGGCCAACCCGATCAAGTGGCCGCGGCTGGTCGTCGCCGTGCCGGTCCTGCTGTCGTCGCTTGACAGCGATGTCCCTATCTGGATGTGGCCAAGGCTGGGGTTGGCCGTCCTGCGGGCCGGACCGACTGGGATTGATGCCCGGGTGATCACGCGAGAGATGGCCCACGGGTTTACGACCGCCGGAGGGGCACAGGTCCTGGCGCCAGATTGGCCGGCGATCAACCCTGTTCTGCTTGAGATGTTCGGGCAGTAGGGCCCTCGATCCCCTTTGGCCGGCGGGACAAACGCAGATGCACGCCTCATCTCGCGCGACTTCATTGACAGTGCGCCTCGTTCAGGTAGAATACGAGACGTTGGGCCACCAGCTAAACTCGGTAGATCAGCTCACTCCTAACTAACCGATGGGTGGATCTTGTAAGGCCCCGTAGCTCAACTTGGTAGAGCAGACGACTCTTAATCGCCTGGTTGAAGGTTCGAGTCCTTCCGGGGTCATCTGACCGTTCCGATTCCGAAGCGAGGATCCATCTCGTTCCACCGGGACCGGCATCAGAGAGTACCAGCTTTTCCGTGGTCGACCCGGGCCGGTATGCGAAAGAGGCATCCGGCCTGATTCGTTGGAGGTCGAGTCCGGATAACCTCTCCCCCAACGGGTCTCTTCAGCCCGGGCATGCCGGGCCCCGCAGGAGGCATCATGAAGTACAGGTCATTGGGTCGTACAGGATGGCAGGTTTCGGAGGTAAGCTTCGGGGCCTGGGCGATCGGCGCCGATTGGGGGGCGGTGAGTGAAACCGATGCCCTGCAAGCTCTGCGGGCCGCGCTCGACGCAGGAGTCAACTTCATCGACACGGCGGATGTGTACGGCGACGGACGCAGCGAGCGTCTGATCGCCCGAGCGCTCAAAGGACGCACGGAACACGTCTATGTCGCCACCAAAGCCGGCCAGCGGCTTGACCCACATGTCGCAGAGGGCTACAACCGGCGCAACCTGGAGGCGTTCGTCGAGCGCAGCCTTAGGAACCTGGAGACCGATTCCCTCGACTTGCTCCAGCTCCACTGCCCCCCGACGGCTGTCTTTTCCAGGCCGGAGGTCTACGGCGCTCTCGACGAACTCTTGGCCCAAGGCAAGATCCGACACTACGGTGTGAGCGTCGAGAAAGTGGACGAAGCCGTGCAGGCGATTCAATTCCCGAACGTGGAGACCGTTCAGATCATCTTCAATATCTTCCGTCAGCGACCGGCCGAGACTTTCTTCGGTCTGGCCCGCCAGCGCCAAGTGGGCATTCTGGCTCGTGTCCCGTTGGCCAGTGGGCTTCTCAGCGGGAAGATGAAGGCCGACCGCATCTTTCCCGAAGAAGATCACCGGAACTACAACCGGCACGGCGAGTCGTTCGATGTGGGCGAGACGTTCTCGGGAGTAGATTTCGAGACGGGGCTGGCGGCGGTAGACGAGCTTCGTCGCTGTGTGCCCGACGGAGCCACCATGGCCCAATTCGCTTTGCGGTGGATCCTGATGTTCGATGAAGTGACTTGCACGATCCCGGGCGCCAAGAACCCCCGCCAAGCGGCTGAGAATGCCCAGGCGACGGATCTGCCTCCCCTGAGCCCCGAGAGCATGCGCCAGGTGAGGGCCATTTATGACTCCCGCATCCGGCCGCAGGTCCATGACCGATGGTGATGCCCGCCAAAGACGGCGATCGTCAGGCGGGGTACTCGCCATTCAGCTTGTAGTGGACTTCGGAAAGGTCTCGCAGCCGCTCGGCGGCACTCTCGGGCGTAAGGTCGCGCTGGGGCTCGGCCAGCATCTCGTAGCCGACCATGAACTTACGAACGGAAGCGGACCGGAGGAGAGGGGGATAGAAGTGGGCGTGGAAGTGCAGGGCAGGATAATCTCTCCCGTCGGTCGGACGCTGGTGGAAGCCCATCGAGTAGGGGAATGATGCGAGAAAGAGGTTGTCGAAGCGCGTGGTGAGCCGTTTGAGGATGTCGGCCAGACCATTCCGCTCAACAACGTTGAGGTCAGGAAACGCATTCAGATGCCGCCTCGAAAGAAGTAAGACCTCGAAGGGCCAAACGGCCCAGAAGGGGACGAGCGCCACGAAGTGTTCGTTCTCGCACACGAGGCGGGCCTTCTCCGCTTGCTCCACCGCCAGGTAGTCGCACAGCAGGCAAGATCCCTTCTCTTCTGAATAGCGCAGGCAGGCCCCAAGTTCTTTGGCCGGTTGTTCGGGCACGGTCTCGTTCGCCCAAATCTGCCCGTGCGGATGCGGGTTGCTCGCCCCCATAATGGCCCCGCGATTCTCGAAGATCTGGACGTGGTTGATCCAGGGCAGCTGACCCAATTCGAGGTATTGATCGGTGAAAGCCTCGATCACCTTGCTCAGGCTGGCCAGATCGAGCTCGGGGAGGGTGAGATCATGGCGGGGAGAGAAGCAAACCACCCGGCAAGTGCCGCGCTCCGATCGGGCTAAGAGGAGATCCTCCCGGCCGAACTCGGCGGTCGGTGTATCGCCGAGCAAGGCTGAAAAGTCGTTGTCAAACACGAAGACATCTCTGTACCCCGGATTTCGCTGCCCCCCGGCGCGTGCGTTCCCCGGGCATAAGTAGCATTCGGGATCATAGGCAGGCAGGGTTTCGGACGGGCCCAGCTCTTCCTGTCCGCGCCACGGACGCTCAGTACGGTGGGGAGAGACGAGGACCCATTCACCCGTCAACGGGTTGAAGCGGCGATGCGGTCGGGAGAACATGTCTTGGTCCGGTCAGGAAGCCTGCCAGAGTCCGGCGTCCAAGTTGCGGATGGCGCGATTATGTCGGTGCCGACGACTTCTCCTCGTTGGAGATGCACTCGCCTGGGTGGAGAGGAGCCGAAATCAACGGATCTTGTGGGGAGGAATCCGGAGAGCGGTTCGGCCTGGATCAGGCCATTCTCCTGCGCAGGACAGCTTGCAGCGACACCGAGACCACGATTATGCCGCCGTAGATGAGCTGCGTCCAGTAGGCTGTCCAGCCCGCCGCGACAATACCTGGGTTGATGATGGCGATGATGAGCGCGGCAATGAATGTCCCGAAGATGCTGCCCGTTCCACCGAAGACAGAAGTCCCACCCAGGAAAACGGAGGCGAGGGTGTTCAGGAGGTAACCTTCGCCGAGGGTCGGCCAGAGGAAGAGAACCCCTTCGCTCACCACGAAGCCAGCGAATGCCGCCGCCACCCCCACGATGGTAAAGGTCAGGATCTTCGTGCGCCCCACATTCACGCCCATGAGTTTGGCGCTCTCGGTGTTGTCCCCGCTCAAATAGACGTGGGCCCCAAACTTGGTGCGGTTCAAGAAGAACCAGGTGACGATGGCGAAAATGATCATCCAGACGAACTGCATCGGGATGCGCCCAGCGAGGCGGCCAACCAACGCCGGGTACAGGAGAGTCGCCTTGACAGGGGTCATGCCGAGGCCTTGGGCATTCGTCACGACGAGCACCACGCCTCGCCAGAAGAACTGTGTCCCGAGGGTCGCCACCAGCGAGGGAATTCCAAGGCGCACCACAATGAGCCCATTCAGCAGGCCGGCAAACAAGCCCGCCAACAGGCAGGCCACGAAGCCGAGCCAGACTCCCAGGGAGGGATTGGTCTCCCTGAACAGCAAGAACACGACGTCATAGCCGGCCATTCCCCAGGCCATGATGGAGGTGAAGGAAAGGTCGATTTCCTTGGCGATGATCACGAGGGTCAAAGGAATCGCCATCAGGGCATAGTAGGGGGTGGTCGACATGAGGGCGTTGTAGATATCGTAGGCTCCAAAGGTCCGAGGTGAGCGCCAGAAGAAGAACGCCCAAATGAGCAGGAGGACGATGACGATGGCGATCTGCATGGCATACTTGCGGGCCAGTCGCGCAACCCCGCCCCTTTTCGCCGCTGACGAGATTGGCCTTGCCTCAGCTACGGAATTCATGGGGCCGTCTCCAATCCTAGGTTGTGGTGCGGTTGTCGGCGTCGAGGCCGCCCGTCCGGGCGACATGCGACAGCATCTCGATGAGCCCGTCGAGGCTGATTTGGTCCTTCAGGAATTGGGCGGCGACTGCCCCGCGGTCGAGGACGATGATGCGGTCGGCGACTGGGTGAACGTGGAAAATATTGTGATCGATAAAAATGGCCGACTTGCCTGCACCCTTGATCCCGGTGACGAACTCCAGGCATTTCTTCGTCTCGGTAACCGAGAGGCCCATGGTCGGTTCGTCGAGAATGATCAACTCGGCCTGGAAATGGAGCGCACGCGTGATTGCCACGCCCTGGCGCTCGCCGCCGGAGAAGGCTCCGACTACTGATTCGGGAGTGATGGCCGCGGAAGTGAAGCCCATTGCCGTGGTCATCAGCCTCCTGGTTTCGTTCCTCATCTCGGCCAGGTTGAGCACGCCCCAGCGGTTGGCGATTTCTCGGCCCATGAAGATGTTCCGCCACAACGACTGCAAGTCGGCGAGGGCCCTTTCCTGATAGACAACTTCGATCCCCAAGTCACGCGCTTTGGCGACGGACAAATGTTCAAGCTTGTCGCCCTTCCAATAGATCCTTCCCCCAGGGTCAGGTTGGTGGTATCCGGTGAGGATTTTGACCAACGTCGACTTGCCGGCGCCGTTGTCGCCCAGCAATCCGACGATCTCGTTCGTCCCGACCTCGAAGTCGACGTTGCGAAGGGCTGTCACCTCCCCGAAGGTCTTGGAGATATTCTCCATCCGGACCACATGGCTCATCGGTCCACCTCCCGCGGGTACATAAAAGAGACCTGACAGGTCGTCAGGACCTGTCAGGTCTTTGCCTGATTACCGGATGTTCTTCTCGGCAAGCGGCGCGACAAACTCCACGTTGCTCTTGTCCACGAAGCCGGCGCCGGTGTTGACGGCCAAGCCGGAGAAACCGTAGACCTTAGTCAGGCAGATCTGCAGGATCGGGAGATACCCCTGCAGCCACTCCTGTTGGTCGATCACCAGGCCGGTCCAGCCATCCCTGATGGCGGCGATGGTCGCCGGGGAAAGGTCAAAGCCGGCGATGTTAGGCTCGCCCTGAGTCCTGCCGGCGGCCTTCATATAGGTCTCGGCGGTTGCCGTCAGGCCACCGTGGTCGGTTACCACGAGCTTGACGTCGGGATGTGATGAGACGTAGGCCGCGAAAGTGGGTGCGCCGGCCGGGGGATCGGCGTTGGTGGCATCGTCGATCGGGATATAGTCAACCTTCACGCCGGCTGCCTCGAGCGCCTCGATGACGCCCTTGGTCCTTTCGCCGCGGGTCGGCTGCTCGAGCAACCCCCAGACCATGGCGAGATCGCCTGCCTTGAGGCCGAAGCGCTTGACAGCTTCAGCTCCCAGGGCATAGCCGGCGGGGTAGTTCGACGCCCCGACGTACCCAAAGCCATTGGCGGAGTACTTGCCTTGCATGTTGGGAAGTTCGGTGTTCTGGCTGGTGACGATGATGCCATTGGCCTCAGCGGCCTCAATCAGCGGATCGAAGGCTTCGTCACCCGGGTGCCCCATCACGGCGATCCCGTCGGGTTTGGTCGCGGCGACTTCCTGGAACTGCTGGATCATCTTCTGGGGATCCCAGTCGGACCAGACGTATTGTACCGTGGGGCCCAGGTCGTTCTCGGCCTGGACTGCGCCGTTGTAGACGTTGACCGCAAAGACGCCTCCCTCCGGTCCGCCGGGGAAGAACACGATGTTCAGATCACTGCACCACTTGGCGGCCTCTTCAACCGGCGCGGCAGTGGGCTCGGCCTGGGCGGCCTCCAGTTCGGCCTGCAGGTCCTCGATTTGGCCTTCAAGGGCGGCGACGTCTCCGCCGGCCTGCTGCGCCGCGGCCAGGGCGGCCTCTGCCGTGGCGAGTTCTCCCTGCAGGCCTTCCACTTCGCCAGAAGGGGCAGGGGCGCAGGCAGCCAGGACCAGACTAGCTGCGATGATCGCGGTACATGCCCTGCGTAACATTGTCTTCTCTCCTTGTCAGGTCGGATAGGACAGTCGGGGTTGGACTGCCCGCGAATAGGCGTTTCTCTCCTCCGGATAATCCAATCTGTCATCTCCTTTCGTCACACGACACCGGCGGGGCCGATTCGATTCATCCCAGAAGGAGAATGGTTTGGGCGCGGTGCGAACTCATGGTGATCGCGGCTGCCGATATCACCTTTCATTCGTATTCGCTCGGGCCAAGATGCGATCGAGAAAGGCGTTCGATCGCGGGCCTTGTGATTGAATCGCTCTGCCCCTCGGCGTTGGTGCACTGGTCGCGGAGTCCCTATACCTGGACAGCAGGTATGACCTCAGGCCGCGCATGCTGTTCGTGGAATGCCCTCGACCACTCCGTCGACCTTGACCGCCTCCTCTCCAGTCTCGCCGATGGTGAGGGCCGCGTTATCTTGGAGCTGTTCCCAACTTGCGCTCGACGACCCCGATCGAAGGCTCTATCGGGGTCATGCCGCTCCCTCTCTAGAGGATTTCCAGGACCGCCGGTCGCGAGACCTTTTGACCGTCGATACTCACCTCGATCGCAGGCCAGTCGGCCATCGCGGTGAGGGTCTCATTCCGTTCCGGGCCGATCATGATCGTGTCTTCAGACTTGGCGCCTGTGATCGTCGGGTTCCATGCATACGCCTGCCCGACGCGAACTAGATCCTGCGTCTCGTCGGTAGCCACGAACTCGCGCGGTTCGTAGCCCGCCGGACCGCCTTGATGGTGCATCCGCCATTCGTTTGGGAATCCTGCTTTGGCGTACGCCGCCAATCCGGTCCTGAAGACCTGGTTCACGCGTTGCCCGGGCCGCGTCGCCGCAATCATCGCGGCATCAATCTCAGCGACCGCCTGCGCCCGGCGACGCAGATCCTCAGGGAGTCGGCCGAAGTGGATCAGTCGTGTCACGGAACACACCAATCCATGCCGACGCCCACACAGGACGAGCATGGCGTATTTCTCCATAACCTTGGAGGTCGGGAGTGGATGACGGAAGGATGTCACGCGATCGTCCGTAGCTATCAGATTGACGATCGGCAACACACCTTGGCGCAAGGCTTCCGCCCCAAGACGGGCGGCGATCTCGTGCTCGGTCATCCCCGGCTGTACAGAACGGATTGCCCGATCCATCGCCTCGGCGCACATGCCTGCCAGAGATTTCATCCGCGCTTGTTCCTGGGGAAGCAGGTTCATACGCAAGCGGGGGAAGGCACGCCGCAGGTCCAAGGCACCAGGGTAGGGGCAATCCGCTCCAAGTTGCAGACCATGGGAGAGGGCGTCAATCTTCTCGCTGACCTCATGCCATTCGGTGATGTGGAACTCCCATCCCTGGGCAGTCAAACCTTCGTCCTGTTCCAGCCGGGGGGCTTCGTTGTTGTTGGTAATCAGGTGACGTCCGGTCGGGGTGAGAAGCAGAGAGGCCACGCTCTCATCGGAGGCT
The DNA here is from genome assembly GCA_001797105.1 of Chloroflexi bacterium RBG_19FT_COMBO_62_14. Lineage (GTDB taxonomy): Bacteria > Chloroflexota > Anaerolineae > Anaerolineales > E44-bin32. The sequence continues at coordinate 1,687 of MGOM01000043.1, read as the reverse complement.
GTGTTGACATACGCCGAAGCACCACAGGTAGCCCAGGCGAAATTTGGAACCCGCTGGATCAAGAGCGCCTCCAGTCGATGTTCCCTGAGCAAGTCTCCCGCCGCAGCGAGTTTGACGTCAAGCTCGCGTGTTTCCATCCTGACCTACCGGTGGTGACGTGTCTCCCAGCCGAAAGCCTGGGAACGCGCTTCATGGGCTGGCAGCGCTGTCATCAGGGAGGGATTCCTGGCGACGTGACCGCCGAAGCCAGTGCCAGGGACGTGTCAAGCGAGTGGCCGGCTCTCCGGCACTTGGCCCAGGCCGGATCCATCGGCTCTCGCCCACACTTTGATCCCTTCCTAACCTCCGATTACCTTCCGGAGCGCAATGACTCCGAAGTTCTTCTCCAAGTGCACCCAGGTCATAGTTCCGCACCCTGACTTACCCAGATGGTCCAGGAAGAAGCCTGGGTCCCCGGCAACCGGCCCGAGTGTATTAGCTTCATAGGCTTATTCCTGAAGGAACACACGCACGCCGCGTGGCCCCAAGCGAAACTATGAGATCGAACTGTCGCGGATGATCAGTTCAGGTTGAACCCACACCACCTCCGGCTCGAGGTCAACATCCTGCCTGCGACTCTCCATGATCCTGTGGATTAGTTGGACGGCCAGCGTACCCATCTTCTGCAGGTCCTGGCGGATGGTTGTCAAAGGGGGATGGAAGTAGGCGGCTTCCGGGATGTCGTCGAATCCGACGACGGCCAGGTCCTGAGGGACGCGGCGACCGGCCCGGCGGGCCGCCTGAAACGCGCCCAGGGCCATCTGGTCGTTGCTGGCGAACAAGGCCTCGATGTTCGGGGCCTGCTCCAGCAATCTCCGCATCCCAGCTTCACCGCTCTCGGCCGACCAGTCCCCATAGACCTCCAGGCCCTCGGGGGGCAGGCCCGCTGCCAGCATGGCATCGCGCCAGCCCGACTGGCGCTGGCGTGCCTCCCAC
>MGOM01000043.1:0-686 GCA_001797105.1 Chloroflexi bacterium RBG_19FT_COMBO_62_14 | reverse complement strand
GATCCGTCGATAGCCCTGCTTCAACAAGTGCTCCGTGGCCTGGCGCCCGCCGTCGTAGTTGTTTACGGCGACCATGCTCGTGGCCAGCCGAGGCTGCATGTTGAGGAAGACGACCGGCGTAGTGAGCTCGCGCGTCTGTTCGCATAGCCAATCCCGGTTGTCTTCGTGTTCAGCGATCGCCCAGACGATCCCATCAACCTGTCGAGCGAGCAGGTTGTGCAGGATCTGCTCCTGTTTCTCTCGCCGAGCGTCCCCCGTGTGCATCAGCGCCACGAGCATCGAGTATCCGAGCTCTTCGGCTTTCCTCTCAACCCCCACAATCGTGTTGGAGGGCCCGTAGTGCTCGAGACCGAAGACAGCGATACCCAGCGAGTGGGTTTTCCCCTGGCTGAGGCTCCGGGCGACCGCGTTCGGGTGATACCCCATCTGGTCGATCACCAGCTGGACTTGTCTGCGGGTGGCAGGAGAGACGTCCGGGCGGTAGTTGAGCACACGCGAGACCGTCATTGAGGAAACCCCCGCGGCCTCGGCGACTTGCTTGATCGTGACTTTGTTCATTGTGGGGAGGGGCGCTCGTTATCGATATCGGTATCGATAACACCCGAGAATCATCGTAGCCCAGAACGGCATGCTTGTCAACCAGATACGGGCGGACGGGTGAATTCCAACTTGGGGGGCACGTCATC
>MGOM01000042.1:53957-54089 GCA_001797105.1 Chloroflexi bacterium RBG_19FT_COMBO_62_14 | reverse complement strand
CACCGAGTACTCGAATATCCCGATGTGCGCCGGCCCGGAGGGGATCAGTGTCCCAACGACGATGGCGATCAGCACGACGATCGAGGCGCTCAAAGGGAAACTCTGACCAGTGACGCCGAACAGGCTGTAGAT
>MGOM01000042.1:50725-53881 GCA_001797105.1 Chloroflexi bacterium RBG_19FT_COMBO_62_14 | reverse complement strand
TGCAACGCCGCCGCGAATCCCGCGAATACCCTTGAGGCCAGGCGCGCCGCTCCGGGGGATACACGCGTGAGAGATCCGATGAACCGCAAGACATTCTCCCGGTATTTGAGCCCGACCCAAAGCACGATCCCGGCCACCAAGAACAGCGTTGAGAATGCCAGGCCGCTCACAAATAGGCCGGCCGAAGTATTCTCCTTTCCCAGCAAGCTCAACAGACTGAGGAAGACGAGGCTCATCAGACCTCCGTCAACCAGTCGTTCGGCCACAACCGTTGCCGAGGCCCGGCCAAAGTCGATCTCGCTCTCCTCGGCGACCAGAACCGGACGAACGAGCTCTCCGATCCGCGCCGGCAGCAAAGAGACCGCCGGCGTCCCGACGGATCCGATTGCGAACACACGCTTCCAGGAAATCTCCCCCAGCCGGCGCAGCATCAAGCCCCACCGCAGCAATCGCAACAACTGGCAGAGGACCTGGGTTGCCAGGCAGACGAGGACCGGGAGGAGGCGTATGTTTCCCGCCTGATGGCGGACGATCTCTACGTCGAGGCCGCGGAAGGCGAGCCAGGTGAACAATGCACTCAGCGCCAGACCGATCAAGGCGCTGAGGGCTCTACTCCTTTCGGGGCCGGAGGATCCGGAGATCAGCAACCCGTCAGGCGGGCCGTTATCCATGGCGTGTGCCCCTCGAGCCGGGACGTCCCGAGATGAACCACTCAGCCGGCCGGGCCCGGGAGGAGCAACCTCCGGCGGCGGTACACTGGCCGCGTTTCAATCCAGCCTCTTGAGCCGCATCGTGAGGATCCGGATGCCGTAGGCCGCCCCAGCCATCAAGAACTGAAGCGGGCCGATGGCCGATTTCGAACTCCCCTTCGTCCGATCGCGGAAGGTATACGGGATTTCGAGTACCGACAGTCCCTTGCGACAGCAGGCGTAGACGAACTCAATGAAATACGACCCATACCCGCTCGGAGAAAGCGAGACCGAATCGAACACGCTCCGGCGCAGGACGATGAAACCGCTGTCGTAGTCCTTGATCCCGTACCCGAGAACGAGCGTTGCCATGGCATTGATCAGGCGGCTGGCGATGACCCGCATCGGAGGCCGGGCATCCTCACCGCCTTCGACATAGCGAGAACCGATGACGACCTCGAACTCAGTCGCCCTTTCGATCATCAAAGGCAGCCTCGCCGCCGGCATCCCCATATCGGCGTCCATCCAGGCGACGATTTCCCCGCGCGACTCGATCACCCCCCGGTTGACGGCCGAGGCCAGGCCGCGCGTTCCGACGCGACGAATGACCTTCACCCGGGGGTCGGCTACGTCCCCGGCGATCTTCCAGGTGAGATCGGGAGAGTTGTCGTCGACGATGATGATCTCAAGCGGATCGGGCACGTTGGCCAGGATCGCCCCGATCATGTCTTCAATGTTCTCGCTCTCATTGTAGGTGGCGAGGACCACGCTGACCAACGCCGAGGGGCCGCCAGGTCTCATCGGTTTCGGCATCCTGTTGAGAGGGAGAGCGGAGCCGCGCTCGGGTGAAGGAACATGTGAGGTTCGATCGAGGCTGGACCGGGGTGGTGCGTCACCCCGAGGTCGCTCGACCGCATACCAGCACGTTCCAGGTGTTGTCGCTCGGTTCGCCAGCCCGTTCTGGGAACGGATAAAGCCCCACCGGCTCCAGACCGGCGACATCCAGGTGGTGTTCCAACTCCAGGGGGAAGAAGAAGCGGACGGTGTGATCCTCCTCCAAGTGCATCACCATATTCTGGTCGCGCACTTCCCACATCTGGTAGTGCACCGTCAACAAGTGTCTTCGGGTGTTGATTGAAACAAGCGAGGCTCGAATGAGGTCCGATCCTTCCCGGCTGATAACCCGGACCCGGTCGGATGGCCTCAGGGTCAACACCGCCGGGCCATACCAGACATCGCCGACGAACAAGGCCCCCGGGTTCAGATGTCGGCGCACCGATTCGAGTGCAGAACACAAATCAACATTGGTGACCTGATAGCCGAGGACGGTGAACATCATGCAGACGGCATCGAATTGGCGGCCGAGGTCCAATGAACGAAGGTCCCCCTCGACGAATTCGGGCGCATGGGTGTCTTCATCCCAGGTTTGGGCCTCGGCCTTCTGCCTGGCGATCGCGAGCATGGATTCGGATCGATCGACCCCGGTGACATGGTAGCCGCGCCGGGCAAGGGGGATTGCGTGCCCGCCTGTTCCACAACCCAGATCGAGGATCGAGTTCACCTTCCTCACAGCTTGGCGTTTGAAGACCTCTTCGATGAGGTCGCATTCCGCCTCGTAGTCCTTCTCCTCGTATAGCACGTCGTAGGATCTGGCGTATTCCGGGCCAAAGACGCCACCGTTCACGCTAATGCCTCCCGGACTGCCTGGCAGACCTGATCGATCTGGGTTTGGGTCAGGGCGACACCCGACGGCAGGTAAAGCCCCTGTCGTGCAATCCTCTCCGCAACCGGATATCTCTCACCCAAGAAAAGGCCTCTGGTGTGGAAGGCCGGTTGTTCGTGCATACCCAGAAAGAACGGGCGAGAGTCGACGTTCCGAGCGGCGAGGCGCCGCGCCATCTCGGCCGCGTCGATCCCCGTCGATTCATCCAGGACCAGGCCGTACATCCAATAGACCTGTCTCGCCCAATCTTCCTCAACCGGAAGCTGCAGGCCGGGTATCTCGCCCAGCTGTTCGGTGTACGCCTGGCCCATCCGACGCTTGCGCTCGATCGTCTGCTCGATCCGGCCGACTTGGGCCAGTCCGATCGCCGCCTGGATATTCGTCAGGCGGAAATTGTTTCCGAGCTGTGTGTGATAGAAACGGCGATCCGGCTGGAAGCACAGATTGCGGATCGACCTCGCCTTTTCGGCGGTGCGGGGATCGTGAGTGAGCAACATCCCTCCCTCACCGGTCGTCACCAGCTTGTTGGCGTAGAAACTGAATGTGCCGATATCACCCAGCCCTCCACAGCGCCTCCACGTTTCATCGGATGTCCCGCGCCTGCTGCAGTAGAGGGCCCCATGTGCCTCAGCGGCATCCTCGATCACAACCAGGTGATGGCGTTGCGCAAGATCGACGATCGGGTCCATATCGACCGGGTGGCCGTAGATGTGGACCGGCATGATCGCTCTCGTCCGGGGGGTG
>MGOM01000042.1:41992-50655 GCA_001797105.1 Chloroflexi bacterium RBG_19FT_COMBO_62_14 | reverse complement strand
CGCCGTTGTAGACCACCGCCTGGGCGCAGGAGATGATGGTGAATGTCGGCAGGATGATCTCGTCGCCGGGCTCGAGATTGAGGCAGGCTACTGCCGCCTGTAGGGCGACTGTGCCGTTGCTGACGGCCACGGCATAGTCCATGCCACAATACTCGGCCCAGGCGCTTTCAAAAGCCTCGATGAAACGCCCGGAGGAGGAGATCCAACCCGTCCGCAGGGTCTCGGTGACGTTGGCCAGCTCCTCTTCCCCCAGAAGCGGCTCGTTGACCGGGATCTTCATACGAAGACATCCTTCTCACCCTGACCCATGTAAGGGCCCTGCTTGATCTCGAGCAGGATCGTGTCTTCCAGCATCAGAAATCCGTGACCGCCCGAGGCCAGCAAGATCACATCCCCCTTCTTCAACTGCCTCGTCGCCACGGGTGTTTGCTCGTTGTCGAAGACCTCGATTTCACACGAACCCTCGACGACGACAAGGACCTCCGTCGTCCCACTCAGCAGGCGTTTCTCCGGGTGATGCACATGGCTCGGGATCCTTTCGCCGGCCGGGTGAACCACAAATCCAAGTTGCTGCTCGAGCTCAGGAGACGTCAGAAAAGTCGTCGAAGACGGCGTGAACTCCGCGCGGATGATGATCGCCAGGACCCGCCCGGCTTGAGTGATGTTCTCGATAAGATCCAAATCCATGCTCCTGAATGGTGCGCCCGGAGAAAGAGCGGGCATGGCCCGTGGAGGCAGGGCGAACTCACCCTGGTAGCGTCGGCATTGCCCTCACCCCCCGAAAAGCCTTGCGCCCCCGCCTCCGGCAAGTTTCCTTCAACTCGAATCTTGTGTCAAATGCGGCCGGCGCGGGACGGGGGGCGAGGCTGTGGTCAGGATCACGCTTGCGGCTGTCTCCGCCGACTTTGCCGTACCAGAAAGCCCGCGACGAAGGCCAGCCCAAGGGCCGACGCGGCCGTGGAGCCGGCCAGGACCGCGATATAGACAGGATCGGCCCGATCGACGATGTGAAGGGTCGTGTCCAGGGCGGCGGGCGGGAACGCTTCAAACACGTGCTCGACACGCCACAACCGCGCATGTTGAATCAGATCGTGCGTGAGAACCACGAGCAAGGTCAGGAGCAGGACATATGAACCGAACCCAGGTCTGCGCTCGGCGAGCCAGCTTTGCAGCGTCCGCACGCTGAGGACCATCAGGATGAGAATCGGCAAGATCAGAAACCGGGAAGGCACGTGAAGCAGCGATAAGAGGGGGAGGGGGAGGTAGTTGATCGGCCAGTAGAGGTACCCGATGGAGAATACGCCCAGCGCCAGCATGCTCAATCCGAGAGGGAGCGGCAATCCCGGCCCTCGAACCGTCTCGGTCGAATGCGCCCAGACTCGAACAATGCCGAAATACGCCAGGAGGATCAGGCCCAAGACGCCGAGATACATGTCGAGTTCCCACCACCCAAGGGGAAGCCCCGTGATCAACTTCGAAGCCTTTGAGGGAGGGACGATGCGAAGCATGCCCTCCAGTACATCAAGCACGGATATGAAACCTGGTTGGGGCCGATTGGTGTAAGTGGTCAGGGTGATCAGAGAGGGGGCGATACGGTAGAGATTCAGCCCCAGGCCGGCAAGCATGGCGTACAGAATCTGAAGACGTTTTGCGGCGTAGGCCAGCAGGAGCACGCCTAAGAAGATCATGCAGGCCGCGTAGATCTGCGTCGTGCCCTGCAGTTCGATCCCGAACAGGGTGAGGCCCATCCAGGCGAACCAGCCTCGCGCTTCACTGCCTTCGATGAGTTGAAGCGTGAGCAGGACAAAGAACGGCAGAAGGAAGTATCCACTGAAGAGTGTGTGGCCGATGCCAATGTGGGTGACGATGAAGCCATTGAAATTGAAGAGGACTGCAAGTAGGGTGAAGCTGAATAGTGAGAGACGCCAATATCGGCGGATCGCCAGACAACCAACGTAACCGATCAAGACCAGCAGCAGAAACGTGGCCAGGAAGGCTGGGCCTAGATCCAGGAAACGCAGGATGAGCCACTGAGGCCCAAGGGGTACGTCAGGGACCGCCAGGAAACGGTCGACTCCATAGGCGATCGGAGGTTGAGTGTGGAGCGGAAGCTGGCCGGTGAGCGCCGCCATGCGCAGGATGCGGGCGTATCGCCACTCCCAGATCCAATCCTGGACCCCGAACACGAACTGGCCGAAATTCAAGAAGTAGGCCCACATGGCCAGGATGGCGAGGAGCAGCCCCATAAGCCAGGCGCGTTGAAACCAGGCCTGGGTTCGTGTGAGCGGCGAGCCGGAGGCGCCGAACACCGCCTGGGCGGCGGCAAACCAGGCCTTCTGGGTCTTTGTCCCCCAGCTTGAGATGCGTGATTGCTCCGTGCCAGCCTCCTCCGGCACCGAGGTCTTGATCCGCCGCCCTTCGCTCATGTCCACTCCAGACGAGCCCTGGCGAATTCTCTCAACAGCCGGATGGTCGCCTCGATGTCAGCAAGGTCGACCATCTCGGTGGCGCTGTGAAGCCCACGGCAAGGGATGCAGACCCACGCCGTCATGACCCCCCCATTTACGGACGGCACATCGACGCCGGGCAAGCTGTCCGCCAAGCTCCCCGGCTGATAGGGGATCCTCTTCTTCTTTGCACAGGAAGCCAGCGAGCCAACAACGGCCGGATGGCAGGCCACCGATCCGTGGCGGGCCGGGATGACCGGGCCTTCGCCGAGCCGGATGGGATCGAGGGCGCCGCCGGGCTAATCCCCGGCCCGGGTGGCGCTGACTATGACCGCCGCTTCAGGATCGAGCATCGCCGCCGATGTCTTGCCTCCGTCCCCGCCGAACTCTCCCTGGACAGAAAAGACGAATTGGACCTCTGCCGCAGGCCGGCCAAGACCACGCATGACCTGCATCAGGACCGCCAGGCCCGACCGGCTGCCTGCATTCCAACCGACCAGCCGCCTGCCGAACAGTCGTCGCGACGACTGCAAGCAGCCCACGTCGCCCGTCTTGACCGGCGAGTCGTCGCGGCTTGTGACGCCAAAATCGAGGAACAGCCCGTCGACCGAGAGCTTGTCATCCCCCAGGTCCGCTTCCGCCCGAACCACACCGACCACCCCCTCGGCGAAGCCTACCGCCTGGCCAACCAACTCTGTTGCGTCCATCGATCCGAGAGGGGTGAAACGAGCGAAGCCCGCAGGGTCGACATGGGAGACGATCATCGCCACCTCATCCATGTGGGCAGAAACCATGATCCGGGGTGCGCCGCCGGCATGCGTCACCGCGTGCAGAGCGCCAAGCGGCGAAGTCTCAAGACGGTCAGCATGGTTCGAGATTTCCCGGGCAATCCGTCGACGGACGGCATCTTCCCGTCCGGGCGGACCCCAGACGCCCGCCAGCTCGTCGATAAGCTCCTCATTGCTGCGTTCCTTGGTGGGAACGCGCCGCCCACTGCCCTGTACCTTCGAAAGGCCTCGTGATCTCTTCACCATCGGATCCTTTTAGTCTGGGCTGCTCGTCCCCTAGGGTACATCCTCAGCGCCCTTCGACTGCGCTCGCCGCGCTGCGGCTCGCGGAATTCATCCCGAGCATGGTCGAGGGGCTCAGGGTGATTAGTGTAATACCCCATCGACTGTGGGCGTCTCAACAGATCTCACACTACCGTCTCTTGAGGATCGACCGGCGGAGGATCGATAGCACCTGATGGACGAGGGACACGGTCGACCGCCAATCTGAGATCCTGGCTATCCCGGCCGGGCCGTGCATGTAGCGGACCGGGACCGAAATGGAAATGCTGGGAATGCCACGGTTCGCAAGGTGGATCGCGGCCGCGTCGGTCTTGCCTCGCCCCGGCTGCCGGATCTGATAAGTTCGTCCCAGTTCCTCGGCCGTCTTGGTGAACAAGTCGAACAGGCGTGGATCAGATACCGTCGCTCCATCGGCGGCGTAGATCACCGGCCCTGCTCCTACTTTCGCATTGTATGCCCGGTTCTCCGAGCCGTCCCAGCCCGGAAGGTCCCGGGCCGCCGTGCAGTCGAGGATAACAGCCATGTCAGGGTCGAACGCCTGGGCGGCGACTCGAGCCCCACTCTGCCCGATCTCCTCCTGGACGGTGAAGGCAGCCTGTAGCTCGATCCCGTCCGGGGCTTGCTGGATCAACTCGATCAGCGCGGCCACGCCGAGGCGATCGTCGAGGGCCTTGGCCCGGATCGACGGGCCGATTCGACGGAATGGTGTGGCGAACGTCACCCGGTCGCCCGGCTCGACCTTCTTGCGCGCCGCCTCGGCCGAACCGGCCGCCATGTCGATCCTCAAGGATTCGATCTCCATTCGTCGAGCCCTTTCCGGTGCGGTGGAGAGGTGGATCGGCTTTACGCCGATCACACCCGGATGATGCCCCTCCCCGATCCAGACGGCTTTCCCGGGGACCGATTGACGGTCGACGAACCCCACCGTCTCGAACCCCAGGAGCCCGGAGGGTTCGATGGCCGTGATCATGAATCCAACCTCATCCATATGTGCCGCGACCATCACCTTGAGGGGCGCCCGGCCACGGCCGCGGCGGAGGGCGAGCAGGTTTCCCAAGCCGTCGGTCCACAAGTCATCGACCACCGCCTCGATCTCGGCGCGGACAATCGCTCGGACAGCGTTCTCCGCGCCGGATACGCCGGCCGCCTCGGTCAACGCTCGCACCAACCGCAATTGACTCCCCGTAGCCCGGGGGTTGAACGACGTGGATGGGCTCATGCCTCAGTCCATTCCCAGCCGCGCCAGGAAGCCATCGTCAAGACCGGTGATGAACTCGGCCAGCAGCATTCCGGTTCGCTCGATGTCGGACAGCAAGACGACCTCGCCCGGATTGTGCATATAGCGCAACGGAATGCTCAAGACCCCAAGCGGAACCCCGGTCTTGGCGAGCAGGAGTCCGCGCGCATCCGTCCCCGTCTCCTCCGGGAGCACTTCTCGGGTCACCGGAATGCCGGACCTCTCCGCCGCCGCATCGATCTCTCGGTAGATCTCGGGGTGGATTTCGGGCGACCAGGCGTTCGTCGGCCCTCCGCCCAACGGAAACGACGCGTGCGCTGGCTCGGCGTAACCATAGCCGTAAGTCACGTCCAGGACGATCGCCGCCGTCGGCCCGAGGGACTCCGCGGCGGCCAGCGCCCCGATCGCGGTTGTCTCCTCCTGGACTGTGGCCGCGGCGAAGATGTCCCAGGTGTGCTGTCCATCCGCGAGTGACTCCAGGCAGACCGTGATGGCTGCCAGTGAAGCCCGGTTGTCCAGTGAATGACCGACGACAACGGACTCTTCCAGGATCAGTGGGGCGCGAGCGAAGCTCACGACATCTCCGGGCTGCACAATCCGCCGAACCTCACGCGCGGGGAGCCCGAGATCTACCAGGAGATGTCGCGTCGGCACGACACCCCCTTCCAGGCTTTCGGGCAAGCAAGAGCGCGGAGGCGCGACGATCAATCCCGGCAGCGCTCGGGTGCCGTGAACGGTCACTGGCTCGCCCGGCAGAACCCGCTCGTCGAAGCGTCCGACCTGAGCGATCTGTAGAAAGCTGTCGAGAATTCCGCGCACCCTGAATCCCACCGAATCCATGTGCGCCGCAACCATGATCTTCGGGCGAGGGCTGGAGCCTGATCCATGGCGCACGGCGATCAGGTTTCCGAGGGGATCGAGGTTCTGTGCATCGACGACCTCTTCCCAGGCCTGGCGGAGCCGCTCTGCCACAGGTGTCTCATTCCCGGCAACGCCCGGCAAACGGAGCAGATCCAGCAAGAGAGGGGCGAAATCAGCCGTCATCGAGGTCGTTCATCCGGCCTGGTGTCATGAGTCTCACCCGAAGCCCTCTGCCCCAGTCGGAGGCTGGACCGGCTCCGTACTCGTTGGAGGTGGTGTAGGTGTATCCGTCGGAGGCACAGGCGTGAGACTGGGCTCAGGGGTGTCGGACGGAGGGATGGTTGGGGATGGGGAGTTGGTGGGTGTCTGAGTCACGGTGGCCGTCGGTGCATGGGTAAACGTCGGTGTCGGCGTGGCGGGGACGAAGGCGGTTGGAGTGATCGTCGGCGACAGCGTGATCGTCGGCGAGGCTGATGGCGCCAGAGTCGGTGGCCCGCCGGGCGTTTGGGACATAGCAGGGCTTGTTCCAGAGGCAGTCGGTGTAGCGCTGACCTTCGGGGGGGCGCGTTGGATAACCAGGAAGCCTACGCAATAGCACGGCAATGTCGCAAGGATTATGGCGGTTAACACGACATACAGCCGTCGACGAGGGGGCATGTCTTCTCAGGAGACCAGGCTGGGTGGGTGACGGCCGGATGATAACAGCATTGAATCGGCGCGGCAAGCAGAAGCGCTCTCGCCAGGTTCACGATCCTGCATGGCCCTCTCCGCAGTCGGATGCGCGATGGAGGAGCGCGTCGCCAACCTGAGCCAGGATCGACATGGATGACACATCGGGAGCAAGCCCGGCTGCGGGTCGAGGGCCGTGATCATCGAGGATGACAAGGAGCGCTCCGATCGGCGGAGAAGTCCGGCAGGGCCGAGGTGCCGGATTTCTGAAGTAAACTTGGGATTGTCTGACAGAACCCCCGGCAAGGCGCAGCCTCCGACGACCCATGCGTACCGACTCGCCCCTGCGATCTTTCGACTTGATCAGCCTGCTCATCCTCGAAGGGATGTTCCTGGTCTCTGGCCTGGGTCTGATGGCGGCAGATTGGGCCGAACATCTTGACGTCGTATTGGCGATTGGGGCCTTGGCGGTTGTGGCTGGCGCGGCGCTCGGATATAGCCGATTCTCCTCGCGCAACGCCGCTCTTTTCACCGCGGCTTATGGCATTTTCGTCGTCGGTTCACAGGTTGGGGGGACCCTCGATCGTGCCCTCGCGTGGGGGGACCGAATCAGCGATCTCCTCGGCCGACTCGGCGCGGCGGCGGGAGCGCTGGTGCGGGGAGACGCCAGCCTCGATCCCCTGATGTTCGTCCTGATCATCGGCTGCATTTACTGGCTCTTTGGGGTGATCGCCGGATGGGCCGTGTTCCGACGAGGTGGCTTGTGGGCAGCCGTACTGCCGGGTGGCGTGGGGATGCTGATCAACGCCTATTTCTACGCCGGCGGTGAGAAGCTCGGCCAGGACATCGCCACCTACCTCCTGATCTCCTTGCTCCTGGCTGCCCGACTGGAGCTGAGAAGCCGAGAAGCAAGCTGGCGCAGCAAGTGGTCGCAGGTCTCAACAGACGTCGCGTACCACGTTGGCCGGGCGGGGGTGATTACGGCCTTTGCACTTGTAGCCCTTGCCTGGGGCGGCCCGGCTTTCGCCCAGTCCAAGACGGCCGCAGATCTGTGGACGAAGGCCGCGCAGCCTTGGTCCGGGATCAAGGAGCGGCTTGGTCATGCACTCGACAGCCTTCGTCGAGAAACTTTGCCTGTCTATGATCCCTTTGGGGACAGCCTTCCCCTTGGAGCGGGCACAAGTCTCCCCAAGACTGTCGTCCTGCGGGTACAGCTCGCCCAGCCGCCCAGTCCAACCACAAGGTTGTACTGGCAGTCGCACACGTACGAGACCTATGAAGACGGCCGATGGGAGATGGGCCCTGGCGAGGAGATCATCCTGAACCCGGAGGAGAACGAGCTTCCACTTGTCGTGTACGCTCAGCGTGACCCGATCGAGGGGTGGTTTCGTCCTTCGCTCCCGGCGATAAAGGTACTCCCCGTCCCTGGCCAGACCGTCTGGGTGAACCGCACAGTCACAGCGCAGATCCGGCGGACGGGCCAGGGTGTTGTGGATATCGCCAAGGTCAGTGCGGCGGACTTCGTCCGCGCCGGGGAGACATACCACCTCTGGGGATGGGTGACCGACCCGGCTGGCGAGGCTCTCAGACAAGCCGGTCAGAAGTATCCTTCCTGGGTTGTGCCGAGTTCGTTGCAGCTGCCGGCCTCCGTTACGGCTCGGACGCGAGAGTTGGCGGCAAGCATCTCCGACGGAGCGGAAACCCCCTACGACAAAGCAGTAGCCATTACAGAGTGGTTAAGGGAGAACATAGAGTACAGCCGCGATACCCTCCCCCCGCCGGAGTATCAGGAGCCAATCGACTGGTTCTTGTTTGACTACCGGATCGGCTACTGCAACTATTATGCGAGCGCCGAAGTCATCATGCTCCGCTCGCTGGGCATCCCTGCTCGCCTGGCGGTTGGATATGCCAGCGGGACCGACGCAGGCGAGGGGAGTTACGAAGTGCACGCGGATGATGCGCACGCCTGGCCTGAGGTGTTCTTCCCGGGGATTGGCTGGGTCCAGTTCGAGCCTACCGCTTCCCAACCGGCCCTCGTTCGGCCAAAAGCCAGAGAGAGCTCGGAACAAGGGTTGACGACCCTTCAGGAGTTCGACCCACTGGGTGGGCAGCTTGAGGATGACCAATCTGCTCCACCGGATCAGCTAGAGCCCGACCGAGGCGGGAGGCTTCTTTGGTTGGGTTTGATCACCACGATCCTCGGTATCCTGGTAACCTTGATCCGGACGGATACGCGTTTGTGGGCCCGGGTGTCATCGGTCTTGGTCAGAGGGCTTCTGCGCGTCGGGGTACGTCCTCCGAAGTTCCTAGAGAGTGCTCAACGTTCCTCTGTTCAATCGACGGCGGGGCAGATCTACGCCGCATGGACGATTTGGCTTG
>MGOM01000042.1:41773-41979 GCA_001797105.1 Chloroflexi bacterium RBG_19FT_COMBO_62_14 | reverse complement strand
GCGGTTGACCTCCGATCAGACCCCGTTCGAGCGGGCTGCTTTGTTCGCCGATCGATTCCCCGCCTGTCAGGACGAGGGCTGGAAAATCGCAGATGCCTATGCCGCCGAGCGCTATGGGAACATCACGGCAGATGCGAGACCGCTACGTCAAGTCTGGCGCGGGCTGCTCCCGCGGATGAGGCGAACGTGGCTCCGTCGCCGGCTCG
>MGOM01000042.1:39570-41761 GCA_001797105.1 Chloroflexi bacterium RBG_19FT_COMBO_62_14 | reverse complement strand
AGCTACGTCTCGGACGGCCCCTGCGCCCGGTCTGAGGTCTGAGCGAAGGGTGGCTTATAATCCTGTGTCTGGTGCGCGAGCCAACACGGCGATGAGTGGGAGATCATGAGTAGGCCCCGAGCCCAACTGACACTGGGTGAGCAACTCGGCCGAATGAGCCAACTGGCTGAGGAGTTGCGCCTTCAAATCGACAGCCTCCAGCCTAGCCTGCTACGGGCTCGGCTGGCGCTTCCGGGAGGGACGATTGAGGGGCTGCGCCACCTGAGCGGGACGCTCAGGGTGCTGCAGAAGTCGGTTCAGGAGGCCGAGCTTGAGCTTCGGAATCTGCAGGCCCTGGCCGATGTGGGCCGGGTGGTCAACTCCTCGCTCAACCTGACCACGGTCCTCAACGAAGTCATCGACACGATTATCCGTCTCACGGGCGCCGAAAGGGCGTTCCTCATGCTGCGCAATGAGCAAGAAGAGATGGATACGGTTGTCGCCCGGAATTGGGAAAAGGAATCCCTCGCTTCCGGAGAGTATGAGGTCAGCCGGCGGATCGTCGGCCAGGTTGTTGCAGAAGGGGAGGCCGTCCTCACGACCAACGCCCAGGCTGATCCACGTTTCACCGGTTTCGACAGCGTCATCGCCTACAACCTGAGATCGATCGTTTGCGTCCCACTCAAGGTGAAGGGATCTCTAACGGGCGTCATCTATGCCGATAATCGCGTTCAGGAGGGGTTATTCTCCGAACGGGAGCGGGCTCTCTTGTTGGCCTTCGCCGATCAGGCGGCGGTGGCTCTGGATAATGCGCGCCTGTTCGATTCGGTTCGCCGAACCCTGGGCGAGGTTACCGAACTCAAGAATCTGATGGAAGACGTGTTCGCCTCCATCGCCAGCGGGGTGATCACGGCGGATGTCCAAGGCGTCGTTACCTTGTGCAACCAGGCCGCCGAAGCGATCCTCAATCGTTCCAAGGGGTCACTCCTGGGGAGCTCCCTTGCCGACTGGCTGACGAATCTCGCGCCGGACTTGGAGCGGAAGATCCAGTCCGTTCAGCAGGAGGACCAGCGCTATCTCAGTGTGGAGGTCCATCCCCAGGTCGATGCACGCGGCCCGTTGAGCTTGATCTTCAATCTCACGCCGTTGAAGGCCGCTGGTCAGGCCACGCGCGGGGTGGCGATCGTCGTCGACGACCTGACTGAGACGCGGCGTCTCGAGGCACAGCGGAGACTCTTCGAACGCATGGTCTCGCCGGCCGTGATCGACGCGCTCGACCCGGACAGTCTCGAGCTTGGCGGTCGCCGCACCGAAATCACGACACTTTTCGCCGACATCCGGGGATTCACCTCCTTCAGTGAAGCCACCGACCCGGAGACCCTCGTCTCGGTTCTCAACAGCTATCTGGCGTGGGCAGCCCGGTCGATCCTCGAGGAAGAAGGTACGATCGACAAGTTTCTCGGGGATGCCGTGATGGCCTGGTTCAACGCTCCGATCCCACAGCCGGATCACACACTTCGAGCGGTGAGGGCTGCACTGGCGATCCGTGAAGGAATCCTGGCCCTGCACCAGGACATGCCCCCGGAGTTCCAGCTCTCATTCGGGGTGGGGATACACAGCGGGGAAGCATTGCTGGGGCTCGTCGGTACCCAGGAGCGGCTGGAGTACACGGCGATCGGCGACAGCGTGAACACGGCCAAACGCCTGCAAGAGAACGCTGCCCGGGGCCAGATCCTAATCAGCAAGATTTCGGTTGGAAATGTCCGCGGGTTGGTCGACCTCAAGGAAGTCCCTCCCATCCTGGCCGCAGGGAAACAGCAACCGATCCCGGCCTACGAGGTCCTAGGGCTTAAAGGGGACTAAGCGCTAATCGACACAAGTCAGAAGGGATTCAGCCAGAGTGGGGATCGGGTCAGCTTGGCAGACCCGATCCCCACTCTGGATCCTCGCCCCCTTCTCAGCCATCGGCGCAATCCCCCGCGCACTGCCGCCAGGGGCCGCCGAGGACGGCGGCCCGAGCATCTATCCCCTCGCTCAGGGCGCCGGCCCGGGCAGCTATCCCCTCGCTCAGGGCGCCGGCCCGAGCATCTATCCCCTCGCTCAGGGCGCCGTCCTCGGCGCCCCTGAAGAACACAAGGACACACTACGCTTCGCTGCGGGTGCAGGCAGGGTGATAGGGGCCGGTCCGCCGCGAATCACCCTACCGGGGGAA
>MGOM01000042.1:33647-39562 GCA_001797105.1 Chloroflexi bacterium RBG_19FT_COMBO_62_14 | reverse complement strand
AAGAGGGATCTAGTCCCCGATCTTGAGTTGGTCGGCGTAGGCGAAGACCGCCGGCGTACCCCCGGTGTGCCAGAACAGAACACGCTCGTCGCGGTCGATGTCCCCATCTCGAAGGAGCTCGATCAACCCTCCGGCGGCACGGCCCGTATAGACCGGGTCCAGAATCAGCCCCTCCAGTCGGGCAAAGGTCCGTATCGCCACCCTCTCGAGCTCTCCCATGACCGCGTACCCTCCACCAAGAAATCGGTCGTTCACGTCGACATCGGCCGGCTCGAAGGATGCATCTTGGTGGAGGACAGAAGCCGTTTGTGTTGCCAGGCTTGCGATCAGCTGCTGCAGCGTCGAGGCGGGCTGGTCGACGCTGATCCCGGTGATCCTCCCTTCGAACCCATACATGCGTGCGCCGACCAGCATCCCCGACTGCGTGCCGCCGGAGGAAGAGGCGAGCACGATCCGGTCCACACTGACTCCCTGGTTGAGGAACTCTCCCATCGCCGCGGCATACGCCGCTGCCCCGGTCGGGCTTGAGCCTCCGTAAGGGATCATGTAAGGTCGTCTACCCTGCTCCCAGGCGCGCTCGAAAGCCTCCCTGGCCACCTCGCCGGGGTCTCTTTCTCCAGCCCAGATCAGCTCGGCGCCCAGGACCTGGTCGAGCAGCACGTTTCCGGTGACCGGCTCGGTCGGCCCGCCCCGCAGGACGACCTGACAGGCCAGCCCGTTGCGCGCCGCGGCGGCCGCGGTCTGACGGCAGTGGTTGGATTGGGCGGCGCCCCAGGTAATGAGGCTGCGCGCACCGTGGGCCTGAGCCTCCGCCAACAGGAATTCAAGTTTGCGGGTCTTGTTGCCTCCGAAGGCGAGACCGGTCTGGTCGTCGCGTTTGACCCACAAGTGCGCCCCACGGAGGTCCGCCGATAGGCGAGGCATCGGCTCGATGGCTGTCGGGAGATGGGCGAACGCCAGGCGGGGCAGGGCGATCGAGCTCATTGGTTTCCCTCACACTTCTCGTGGTGTCAATCATCCTGGGGTCAGCCGAGGGCCCTTCGACTGCGCTCCCAACGTCCAGTCATCCTGACCCCCTCGCTCTCGCTCGGGACAGGCGGAGCGAAGCGTAGTCGAAGGATGCCGGGGCACGCCCCATCGACCGCGTTCGCCGCTCTGCGGCTCACGGAGTTCATCCTGAACACTGTCGAGGGGCTCAGGGTGATTGATGTATCGCCGCTTGACTGCGCTCACAGGGTGTCGGCTTTCGGCTCAGCCCTTGCCCTGATGCTTCACCGGTTGCCTGATCACAGTCTTGAGTTTCTCCGGCGCGGAACGGCGCGGATCGCCCAGGTAGATCTCGTGATGCTTCCCTTCAGGCATGTAACCGGACTCTCGAATGAAGGCGTGCATCCGGGCGATGGTCGGGCCTTCGTCGGCGTACGGACCCAGATACAGGATCTGCGCCGACTTCCCCTCGCGTAACCGTTCGAGGCGCAGGCCGCCCAAGGCCGGGAGGCCCTTCTTCGCCGCCACCTGTTCGACTGCCGACTTGAAGAGCTTCTTGCTCACGACGTCCGGATGCATGATCATCAGCGTCCACTTCCACTCCCCCTTCTTTTCCTGGCTGAACAGGTCCATGTCATCCGCCCACCACAGCCCTTCAAGCGGCATCACCGGGTAGTCCACGCCGTGGTTCTTCTTGAGGTCGAACTTCAAGGTGTAGGAGACGGTGTAAAGGGCCTGCATCGCCAAACGGAATGACTCGGCGGTGTTCGGGTCGCCCTGTCCGTCGATCATGACGAATTGCAGCGAAGGTACATCGATCAGTTGAAAGGCCTTGGCCGACGGATTGTAAAGATGCTTGAGCTCTTTTCTAAGGTCGAGCTTCTCCATAAGGAATCCCTCCGAGGAGACCGAGTCGAGCCGGCTGGGTCAGTCGACCGCGTGGCCGGTCTGAGCGCGGCCGCGCAGCCGCATCAGACCCAGCACGCGTGGTAGGACAGCGGTGTAAAACCAATAAAGACGTGGACGGACAGTGTAATCCCAGGCACCGACCCCTGACACCAGCCGGGAGCCGAAGCCCTCTTTGAAGCGATAGACTCCCCAAAGAGGATCTTGCGGATCCAACCGGTCCGGCGCTCCCCAAAAATCGTACACCTCACACCCCTCTCGCCGCGCCCAGCGGATGGCCTCCCACTGCAGCAGGTAGGCAGGCATCAGCTCCCGATGGAGTTCGCGCGACATCCCATACAGGTACCAGGCGCGCCGACCCAGGCGGAAGACAATCAGGCCGGCGACCGACTCCCCTTCAACCTCGGCCAGGAATGGCTGCGCCAGACCGTTGTTGAAGAACGTCCCCCACGCGTCATTGTAGTAGGCGCGATCTCGAATCACGAATCCGTCGCGCAGCGAAGTCTCGGCGTACATCCGGTAGAGCCGGTCCAAGTCCTCGAGACCGGCCGGGCGCACGACAACGCCTCGGCGCTCGGCCAGACGCAGGTTATAGCGAGTCTTCTGCTTCATGCCGGCCAGGAGCTGATCTTCGGATGCCCGTAGGTCGAGCACCATCGTGTTTCTGAATTGCACCTGCTCGCTCGACGGACGCCACGCCGAGGCCCTTAGGATCTTTTGGATGGACTCCGCCGGGAGAGAGACAAGGTCGGGCGACGGCTCCTCCGGCTGCGGGCTATCCGGAGTCTCCGGGTCGACCTTGACGAATACCGTCCCCCGCTCGACGGAGCGCACTTGCAGGGTATCGAGGACCTGCTTGGAGAGATCGCCGTCTGACCAATCGAGGCATGGACCGCGTGGTGAATAGCGAACGCACAACCTGCCTAAGCCACCCGGGAGTGGGACAGAGCGGGTGAGGATCTGGACGCAGGCGGCAGGCTGTTTGTGAGAGTCATACCAGGCTAGTCGTTCGGCGCTCCAGCCATGTCGGCCCTTCAACTGACCCCAATCCCAGGACTGGAGCAAGTGCCCCCCGGGCAGCGCCGCCACAATTCGATCCCATTCGATACGATCCGTCACAACGGTTGGTGTGAGCACGGATTACCCGCCCAACCCCTGTTCGGCAGAGTGCAGCATGATCTGTGATAGAAGGCGATAAACAGCGTACTCGGGCCGCAAGTACACCCGATCCCATGCGCCAGATGACCGGCTGAGCTCGCCGCCGAAGCCGCGTTTGAAGCGGTATACACCCCACAGCCCGCGCCGGCGCCTCTCAAACTCGGATTCGAGCACGTCGAGGTCGACGTCGGGGACGCCCCACAGGTCATACTGATCGCAGCCCCGTGATTTGGCCCAGCGCATCGCCTGCCACTGCAGAAGATAGGTCGGCATGCGGTTACGTTCGCGGTCGGTCGAGGCGCCATACAGATACCAGGCGCGCCGGCCGTGGGCGAAGACCATCAACGCCGCCAGCGGTTCGCCATCCAACTCGGCTACAAAGAGCTCGACCATCTCTCTCGGCTTGAAGAGGGCGTACGCCGCGGCATAGTACTCGGCTGAGTGCGCGGCAAAATCGTCGCGGGCCGCGGTCTGCCGCATCAGCCCGTGGAAAGTCTGCAAATCCTCCCACGGGCGGACGCGCACCTCCTTGCGAAGGGCCAGGCGGATGTTGTAACGCGTCTTTTGATGCATCCGGGCCAGGATTTGGTCTTCGTCTCCCTGGAGATCGACGATCAGAGTCCGACGTGGCTGAACCGTGTGAGGGCTCGGGCGGAACCCGCCCGCGGCGAGCATCTCCGCCAGCCGGCCGTGCGAAGTGTCGTCCGGCTCGACCTTCAAGACGAAGGCTCGATGCGCTTTGCATGCGGCGTCAAGCTTGGGGAGGAGAGGCGACAGCCAATCACCGATCGGCCCGCGCGGGATGTAGGCCAGAGTCAGTCCGAGTGGAAGGGATCGAAAGAGGATCTGGGCGCCGGTGTTGCCGACGCAAACTCGCTCCACCGACCAGCCGAAGCGCGCCTTGAGCTCTCCCCAGGCGGCGGTCTGTAGCAGGTGGGCTTGGGGGTTCCGGGCGATGAAAGCCTCCCATTCGGGAGGCGGGACACCGGGGCTCACGCGAAGATTATACCATCGCGCCTTGCGCGGACGCTCATGGTAAAATGCCGCGCCTGGTCGCTCGGGAAGCTCCACTGCAATCGACCAGGCCTTGCCGCACCGGGATCAATATGCCGAAGGACCACACTGCGAGCACCTGATCGCCCTCGGGGACTGGGCTGAGGACTGTCCCGAGGCCACCAGCTTTTTTTTTGACGCTCTGAGACTAGCATGATAGACTTTCTCGCATCTGGTTCTGGCACCCGATCCGTCAAAGACGGCCGGCCGCGTGAGGAACATGGATGTTCGATCAGTGGATCTTCGCCGCTTTTCTCCTGCCTATTGGCCTGGTGATCCCGGCCGTCCCGATACTTCTGGCCGCTCTGCTCTCTCCGCACAAACCTAATTCGATCAAGCAATCGACCTATGAATGTGGAGTGGAGACCGTTGGCGAGACGTGGGTCCAGTTCAAAGTCCAGTACTACATATTTGCCCTGGTGTTTGTCATATTCGATGTTGAGGCGGTCTTCCTGTTCCCCTGGGCGGCCGCCTACAGCATATTGCCTCTGTATATGGTGCTGGAGGGAGTGCTTTTCATTCTCATCCTGGCTGTCGGACTGATCTACGCCTGGCGCAAGGGTGCCCTTGAGTGGGTCTGAGAAGATCGGCAGTCGTTGAATGGCTGATGTGACATGAACATCAGCCATTTGCTCATCCGTGGACGGAGTGACAAATGATTGTTGTGTTGACCGACCCATTCGGTTGGATCGGCCAGACGCTGCTTGGCTTGTTGGCCCGCCTCGGGCTGCCGGTCGCAACGGCCAATCTCCTGATCACTCTGCTGAGCGCGGTCGTCCTCGGCACGATTTGCATGACTCTTGGTGCCCTGATCACCTGGGTCGAGCGCAAGGTCGTCGCACGTTTCCAGGATCGAATTGGGCCAAACCGCGTCGGTCCCTTCGGCCTGCTGCAACCGATCGCCGACGGGATCAAGCTCTTGACGAAGGAAACCGTCACTCCGAATGGTGCCGATACGGTCGTCTACAACCTGGCTCCCATACTGGCAGTGATGTGCGTCATCGGAGTCTGGGCGGTCATTCCGCTTGCGCCCCGGCTGATCGGGAGCGACCTCAACGTCGGGGTGCTCTATGTCGTGGCAATCGGCGCCGCCGGAACGCTCTCAGTCATGATGGCCGGCTGGTCCTCCAACAACAAGTATGCCCTGCTTGGGGCGTTTCGAACCGTGGCTCAGCTCGTCTCGTATGAGGTCCCGATGGTCTTGGTCTTGCTGGTCCCGACGTTGCTCGCCGGCTCGATGGGTATGGCCGCGATTGTCGAGAAGCAAGCCGATCTTCCTTTCATCGTCCTGGCTCCCCTGGCGGCGTTGATCTTCTTCATCAGCTCGATGGCGGAGGCCGGCAAGGCTCCGTTCGATTTGCTCGAAGCCGAATCCGAAATCGTGGCAGGGTACAACATCGAGTACGGCGGGCTCAAGTTCGGCATGTTCTATCTTGGAGAGTTCTTCCACGGGTTCACGATTGCGGCGCTGGTCGCAGTTCTCTTTCTGGGTGGATGGCAAGGTCCGTTGGCCTCCAGCTATCCTCTCCTGGGATTGATCTACTTCTTGGCCAAGACGGCCGTCGTGTACTTCGGGGTCATGTGGGTGCGGTTCTCGTTTCCCCGCCTCAGGATCGATCAACTGAACGCGTTCAACTGGAAGTTCCTCACACCTCTATCGCTGGCGGTAGTCGTCGTGACGGCGGTCGCCGACAAGCTGGCCGCTCAAATGGGGTTCAGCCGGGCAGGTGCTCTTCTGGGTGCGAACGCGCTCCTGGTCCTGGCGACGATGTGGTTGATCGGTGCCTACGCCCGGTCGGCCCGTCGCCGGC
>MGOM01000042.1:23574-33606 GCA_001797105.1 Chloroflexi bacterium RBG_19FT_COMBO_62_14 | reverse complement strand
TGATACGGAGAGAATAAGAAACATGACGGTGTTGCAGTTGATCTTCCTCCTGACGGCGGCCGCCACGTTGGCCTCGGGGATGATGGTCGTCGCCAGTCCTAACCTGGTGCACGCCGCCCTGTGGCTGATCATAGCCCTGGCCGGAGTGACCGTGTTATTCGTGTTGCTCGAGGCGGGCTTCCTGGCGGTCGTGCAGGTTGCGGTCTACATCGGAGCCATCGCGATCCTGATCATCTTCGCCGTCATGCTCACGCGCCGTATCGCGGCAGACAGTCAATCGCAGGTGACCCGGAGTTGGTGGCTCGCCGCCCTGGCTTCGTTGCTGCTTTTCGGCGGGCTGCTGGCCATGCTGACCCAGATCCCGACTCTGACCGCAGGGGCGCCGGTCCTTCCGGGGAATCCCGACGATATCGTGCGCGATCTGGGCCAGTCGTTGGTCTCGCTCGATCAATACGTGCTTCCGTTCGAAACGGCTTCGGTCTTGCTGCTGGCGGCGTTGATCGGAGCGATCGTGATCGCCTTGCCTCCGAAGGCCGCTGGTGCCGAAGGAGGTGAGTCGTGATCCCTCTTTCCTGGTACCTGATCTTCGCCGCGGCGCTGTTTTGCATCGGTCTCTATGGGGCCTTGGCCAGGCGCAACTCGGTCGCCATCATTATGGGGATCGAGCTCATGCTCAACGCCGTGAACATCAATCTGGTCGCGTTCTGGCGATACATCACTCCGGGGTTTCTTGCCGGGCAGGTCTTCGCGATCATCGTTTTCGCCGTGGCGGCCTCCGAAGCGGCAGTCGGTCTGGCGTTGATCATCTCGATCTATCGGAAGCGATCAACCGTCGTCGCGGAAGAAATCGACATGCTCAAGTGGTAGACGAGGCCTCATGCGACCTGAGATCCTGAGCTGGCTAATCCCGCTCCCGCCGATCCTGTCATTCTTCTTGATCGTGCTCTTTGCTCATCGGAGCAACCGGCTGAGCCACACCATCGCCGTCGGAGCGATGCTGATTTCGTGGGCGTTGGCGATGTCGGTCTTCATCCTGGCCCTGTCCGTCGAGCGTCTGGGGGAGCACCCCTTGGCCTCGTCGATCGCCTGGCTTCCAACGGCGGGCACGGCGCTGCACATCGGGGTGTTGATCGATCCGCTGGGTGCGGTCACGCTTTTCTTCGTCGCCTGGACTTGCCTGGCGATCTTCGTCTATAGCGTCGGGTATCACAACTTCGGCAGCCCGCGCGATAACGAGGATGTGCCGGGACTGCCTCCCCGGGCCGGCGGGATCGAGCCGATGTACGCGCGCTTCTTCGCCTTCATCTCCTTGTTCGCCTTCGGAATGCTCACCCTGGTCGTTTCGGATAACCTGCTCACCCTGTTCATCGGGTGGGAGATCATGGGTCTGTGCTCGTACCTGCTGATCGGTTTCTGGTACGCCAAAGAATCCGCTCGCAAGGCGATGGTCAAGGCTTTCATGACGACCCGCGTCGGCGACGTCTTCATGTTGCTCGGCCTGGCCTACCTGTATTCTGTCACCGGCACGCTCAGCTATCGGGCTATCTTTTCGGGTCCCGTCCTGGAGCGACTGGCGGCGAGTCCTTCCGTCGTCGCCGGGCTCTCCATCGCCGGTTTGATCGGGCTGTTGCTGTTCCTGGGCACCGTGGGTAAGTCGGCCCAGTGGCCGCTGCACGTGTGGCTGCCGGATGCCATGGAAGGCCCAACCCCGGTCTCGGCGATGATCCACGCCGCGACCATGGTCTCGGCCGGCGTGTACCTCATCCTACGCTTCTTCCCGCTCATCACCGCCGGCTGGTACGAGGGTCAGGCGCTCACTCCGACGATGTGGGTGATCGCCGCCATCGGGGCCTTCACGGCGCTCTTCGCGGCGACGATCGCCGTAACGCAAAACGACATCAAGCGCGTGCTCGCCTATTCGACGATCTCACAGCTCGGGTACATGGTCGCTGCCGTGGGCATCGGCGCCTTCGTGGCGGCAGCCTTCCACTTGATAACCCACGCCTTCTTCAAGGCCCTGCTCTTCCTCGGCTCCGGCTCGGTTATCCATGGGGTGGAGCACGGAGCGCACGCCACCCATGAGCACATCGACGCCAACGATATGCGGAACATGGGCGGGCTGCGCCGGAAGATGCCGATCACCTTCTGGGCATTCGTCGCCGGGGGTCTGGCCCTGTCCGGTTTCCCGCTGGTCACAGCCGGCTTCTGGTCGAAGGATGAGATCCTGGGCCACGCATACGAGACTGGACAGGTGTGGGTCTTCGGCGCGCTGGTCCTGGCGGCGCTGTTGACGGCCTTGTATACCGGCCGCCAGATCACGCTCACATTCCTGGGTGGGCCGCGCAGCTCGGCCGCCGAGCACGCCCGTGAATCGGTCCCGACGATGACGATCCCGCTCGTGATCCTGGCGGTCTTCGCCGTCGGTGCCGGGTGGCTCGGGATCGCCGATGATTTCCCGGTGTTGGGGGGCGTTCTGCCGAATTGGTTCCACGCCTTCGTCGGGGGAACTCTGCTCGAGGAGCCGGCTGCGACGCATTTCAACGCTGTCCCGGTTCTGGCCTCCGTGCTCGCCGCTCTTGGCGGCCTGTTTCTGGGATGGCTGGTATACCGCCGGGTGCGGGCCGAGCAGGCCGATCCTCTCGTCGGTCCATTGGGCCCGGTTTACACGCTTCTCCAGCGGAAGTACTACTTCGACGAACTCTATTCCTTTGCGTTCGTTCGACCGGCTTACTGGTTTGCCGAGACGTTCACCTCTCGCTGGCTTGACCGTGTCGTGATCGATGGCATTCTGCACGGGATCGGCCGGTTCGCTCTTCGGGTCGGTTCCTTCCTGCGAAACGTGATCGACCTGCCCATCATCAACGGCTCGGGTGACATGGTCGGCGAGGGCGTGAAACGAGGTGGGCGGGGGTTGCGCTGGATCCAGACCGGCCGGGTTCAGTTCTACCTAGTGGTCGGCCTTCTGTTCGCCGGGCTGGTGCTGTCCTACACTCTGGCCATCCGGCCCTGACGTCCGTCAAGATCACGATCCTGAGGCGTGATCGCCTCGGGGACTGGTCGCAATGTCTTTGCACGCGGAGTACTCACGCATGGAGTTTGTAGCGAGCCACCTGCTCACCTTGATCCTCTTCCTCCCGGCGCTGACGGCGATTGTCATTCTCTTCCTGCCGCGCGCGAGGGTTGGGCTCATCCGCGGCGTTGCCTTCGCTGCCAGCCTCGTCCCGCTGGGACTGTCGATCTGGCTCTGGCTGGCCTACGACGCCGCGCATTCCGGCTATCAGTTTGTCGAGCAAGCGGACTGGTACCGGGCGGTCGGATCGAGCTACCACCTGGGTGTCGACGGTTTGTCGGTCCCGATGGTCCTCCTGACTACACTGCTGACGCCGCTGGCGCTCCTGATCTCGTGGAGCATCGCCGAGAACGTCCGGAGTTACATGGCGCTCTTCCTGATGCTCGAGACGGGCATGCTGGGCGTGTTTCTCACGATCGACTTGTTGCTTTTCTTCGTGTTCTGGGAGATCGGCCTTATCCCGATGTATTTTCTGATCAACCAGTGGGGCAGCGCCAACCGTGAGTATGCTTCCTTCAAGTTCCTGATCTACACCATGGCCGGCTCTCTGGGCCTGTTGCTGGCGATTCAGCTGATCGGCGTGGCGTCGCGGACGTTCGACCTTCAAGAGATCTCGGTCCTGTGGTCCGGATTGCGCGAGCCTCTGACTCTCCTTGGCCTCCCGATCACTCTCTCCGTCGGGACGGTCAAGGCGATCGCTTTCTGGGCGTTCGTGATCGCCTTCGCCATCAAGGTCCCCATCTGGCCGTTCCATACCTGGTTGCCGGACGCCCACACCGAAGCCCCGACCGCCGGTTCGATGATCCTGGCCGGGGTGTTGCTCAAGCTGGGTGCCTACGGGTTCCTGCGCCTGGTGTTGCCGCTCTATCCTGTCGAAGCCAAGACCTACGCCGGCGCGCTTGGGTTGCTCGCCGTTCTGGCGATCATCTTCGGGGCGTTCGCCGCCTGGGGTCAGGAGGACTTCAAGCGTCTGGTGGCCTACTCCTCGGTCAACCACATGGGGTTTGTTGTTTTGGGGATCGCCGCAGCGGCCTACGCTCGCGGCACGCTGGCCGCCCCCGACGCGGTGATCGCGCTCAACGGCGCCGTCCTGCAAATGTTCAATCACGGCCTATCGGCGGCCGGCATGTTCCTGCTGGTCGGCGTGATCTACGATCGGACACACACGCGTGACTTGCGTTCATTCGGTGGGCTGTTCCCGCTGGCGCCGGTTTACGGCGGGATTCTGATTTTCACCTCGATGGCCTCCCTCGGGTTGCCGGGTCTTAACGGGTTCGTCTCGGAGTTCCTGGTTGTCCGCGGCGTCTGGCCGATCTTCACCGTCTACACCGCCCTGGCCATGATCGGGTTGCTGGTTACCGGCGCCTACATCATGAGAGGCGTCGGCATGGTTCTGCACGGTCCGCTCAACCCGAAGTGGGCCGATCATTCGCTCGAGATCAACCGGCGTGAGATCGCCGCTATCGGTCCGCTCATGGCGCTGATGCTGTGGATCGGGGTGTGGCCGGCGTGGATTCTTGGTGTCATTAATAAGACGGTCTTGCATCTGTTTGGATAGAGTGGTAGATGCGGTCTGGCACAAGGTGGGGCAAGCAATAAGCAATAAGTAATAAGCAATAAGCAATAAGCAATAAGCAATAAGAAAGAACTTGAGGGAGGGCTTTGAGGGGCGAGGCCATCGAGGATGAGCGAGGGAGTGGGGGTAGAAAGTGAAGGACTTCAGACAATTGAAGACCTGGCACAAGGCCCACGCGCTTGTGCTGATGGTCTATGAGGCGACGAGAGGATTTCCAAAGGAAGAGCTGTATGGTCTCACGACCCAAACCCGTCGCGCGGCGGTCTCAATCCCGGCCAACATCGCAGAAGGATGTGGCCGGGGAGGCAATGCCGAGCTTGGGCGTTTCCTGCAAATCGCCATGGGCTCGACCTTGGAATTGGAGTATCACTTGTTGCTCGCCAAAGACTTGGGATACCTTACGGAAGAGAAGGACGTACAGCTTCGTGCGATGGTGCATGAGTTGAAGAGCATGCTCTCAACGCTTATCCGCAAAGTGAAGGTCGAAGCTCAATGATAAGCGTCATGGGTGAGGATTCTGAAGGCTTATTGCTTACTGCTTATTGCTTGGCTTCCGACCGCTGAGAGCCGTTCGCTGATGGCTAACTGCTAATTGCTTATTGCTGAAGGCTGTAAGCTGACCGCTGAAAGCTGTGAGCTGTAAGCTGATCGCTGAGGGCTGACCGCTAATATGAACTTCCCGATATTGAGCATCATCATCTTCACCCCGATCACCATGGCCGTTCTGATTCTCCTGCTCCCATCTGAGCGGCCTGGGTTGATCCGGGGCTTCGCTCTGACGGCGGCGGTCATCGCCGCCGGGCTGTCGGTCGCCGCCTACATCTCTTACGATCAGGCGGTTGGAGGCTATCAGTTCGTCGAGCAGCTCAGATGGATCCCCGCCCTGGGGATTTCTTATCATGTCGGCGTGGATGGAATGAACCTGCCGCTGGTGCTCCTGACCGGGGTGGTCATCTTCACCGGAGTGCTGATCTCGTGGGGGATCGACGATCGTCCGCGGGAGTTCTTCGCCTTCCTGTTCATCCTGGCCACCGGGGTTTTCGGGGTCTTCGCTTCCCTCGACCTTTTCCAACTGTTCTTCTTCTTCGAGATCGCAGTCTTCCCGATGTACTTGTTGATCGTGATCTGGGGATGGAAGGTCACGCGCGAATACGCCGCGATGAAACTCACGCTGTATCTGTTCATCGGCTCGGTCGTGTCCCTTGTCGGGGCCCTGGCGATGTACTTCACCTCGGGCCTGGGCACATTCAACATGCTCGAGCTCGAACAGGCGGCTTTCACGCCGGCGTTCCAGCGTCTGTGGTTCCCGTTCGTCTTCCTCGGTTTCGCCGTGCTGGGTGGCCTGTTCCCCTTCCATAACTGGTCGCCGGATGGACACGTCGCTGCGCCGACGGCGGTCTCCATGTTTCACGCCGGGGTTCTGATGAAGCTGGGCGCCTTCGCCGCGCTGCGCGTGGGGATCATGCTGCTCCCCGAAGGGGCGAGGTTTTGGGCACCGTATATCCTGGTGCTGGGGACGATCAATGTCATCTATGGTGCCCTCATCGCCTCGGTCCAGACGGACTTCAAGTACGTCATCGGGTTCTCTTCCGTCTCGCACATGGGTCTGGTGATGCTCGGCTTTGCCACGCTCAATCTGAATGGTCTAACCGGGGCCGGGCTGCAGATGTTCTCGCACGGCGTGATGACAGCCCTTTTCTTTGCCGTGGTCGGGATCATCTACGACCGGGCCCACACGCGCGAGATCCCCAATCTGGGAGGATTCAACAAGGTCATGCCGCTGGTCGCGGTGGCCTTCATCGTCGGGGGGTTGGTGTCGATGGGCATGCCCGGGTTCTCGGGCTTTGTCGCCGAGTTCCCAATCTTCCTCGGGCTGTGGCAGGTGCAACCGATCGTGGCGTTGATCGCCGCCCTGGGTATCGTGATCACCGCGGCGTACATCATGCGCGTCGTCAGTGGGGTGTTCTTTGGGGACATGTCAGCGGAGCTAGCCGGGCACATCGGCCCCGTCCGGGGTCAGGATAAGGTGGCGCTGGCCGTGCTGGCGGGGATCTTGATCCTCATCGGGATCTTTCCGGCCGTGATGGCGCCCATGGTCGAGTCGGGCGCGAGCGCCGTGGTGCGCATCGTGGGAGGAATGTGATGGCGTCGCAAGCCGCGCTCGGCTCGATGGTGATCTCCATTCTTCCCGAAATCCTGCTTCTGGTACTGGTGATTGTCGTCCTTGCGGCCGACCTCTTCTGGCGTGCGGGCCGCCAGTATTTGGGCTGGCTGACCTTCGCCGGCTTGGCGCTGACCCTTGTGGCGGCCATGGTCTACAGCCGGCCTGCCGGCGCTTCGAGTCTGGTCTTCGGCGGGATGCTCCGGCACGACTGGCCGGCATTCTCGTTCCAGGTCGTCTTCTTGTTCGCCGCAGCGGTCACCTGTCTCCTGTCGGTCGGCCTCTCGGATATCGGCGATCAGGGCGAATACTACGCGCTGGTTGTCGTCTCGACGCTTGGCATGAGCCTGATGGCCGCTTCAGCCGATCTGATCATGCTCTACCTTTCGATTGAGACGACCTCGATTCCGCTTTATGTGCTGGCCGGTTACCTGAAGCGAGACGACAAGTCGGCCGAGTCCGGCCTCAAGTACTTCTTGTTCGGCGCGCTGACTTCGACGGTCATGCTTTATGGGTTCAGCTTGCTCTACGGCCTATCCGGCGAAACCAATTTGTATCGTCTGGCCGAAGGACTCCGGGTGGGGGCGATCACTCCCTGGGTCTTGGGCGGAGTCGCCATGCTGACCGTGGTGGGTTTCGGCTTCAAGATCGCCGCCGTGCCGTTTCACTTCTGGACGCCGGATGTGTACGAGGGCGCGCCAACCCCGATTGCGGCCTTCATTTCTACCGCCTCTAAAGCCGCCGGCTTCGCCGTGCTCGTCCGCGTGATGCTGGTAGCCTTTCCCTCGATCGAATTCACCTGGACCGCGCTTCTGGCGGCAATGGCCACGGCCACGATGACCATCGGCAATCTCCTGGCCCTGGGTCAACACAATATCAAGCGCCTGCTAGCGTACTCGTCCGTCGCCCACGCCGGATATGCCATGATCGGCCTGGTTGCCCTATCGGAGCTTGGAGCCGCCAGCCTGGTGTTCTATCTGGTCGCCTATATCGTCACCAATCTGGCGGCGTTTGCTGTGGTTGTCCTCTTCGCCCGCTCGGCCGGTTCGGAGGAGATCGCCGATTACGCCGGCCTCAGCCGTCGCGCGCCCGGTCTGGCGCTGGTGATGATGGTGGCGATGCTCTCCCTGGCCGGTATGCCCCCCCTGGCGGGTTTTGTGGCCAAGTTCTATGTCTTCGCCGCCGCGGTCCAGAGCGGGTGGATCTGGCTAGCGTTCGTCGGGGTATTGAACGCGATCGCCGGGCTTTACTACTACATGACGGTCCTTAAGGTCATCTACCTGTATCGCTCCGACGACGAGGACAAACCGATCGCCGTCCCCGGCCCGCACGCCTTGGCCCTTGCTCTGTGCGTGACAGCGATTGTCATCGTCGGAACGATCAGCGCGCCCTGGCTCGATTGGGCGATGGCCGCCGCCAAAGGGATCTTCTAGGATCGGTTTTCGGATCTTGGTCCTGGGTCCCGGGTTCAGGGCATGTCGACGCCGCCGAATATGGTCGGCTTGGGGGGCGATGTTTGACGGGCTCGCGGAGCTTGTGATACACTTCGCGAACTATGACCGGGGCAGGACAGGGACCTCGTCAGGATCAGGCATCACTGTCGGTCGCCCTGGTCAGTCTGATCGGTCAGTCCGGTTGTGCGAGCCTGGTGATCATCGCCGGGGCTCTGGTCGCCGGCATGCGGCTCGACAGCCAGTTTGGTAGCAAGCCCCTTTTCACTTTGCTGCTTGTATTGGGCAGCGTACCGGTCACGCTCTATCTGATGGTGCGCATCTTGACCTCCGGTCTGGCGAGGCTTCAGAGCGGGAAGGGAAAACCTGCGCCTTCCACCGAGATGGAGGATGAAGTTGGAAAAGAGTCGTAGCTGGCGCTGGGGTGTTAACCGCTGGATCATCTTGGTCCTGGTGATCCTGGGTGTCTTTGCCGCCCGAGCCTATCCACCGATCTTGCCGCACGTACAGCTGCCGGCGGAAGCGATCACCGGCCGGCTGTTCACCCTGCCGGTCATCGGCGATTTCTATCTGAGCAACACGCTCCTCGCCACCCTGATCGGCGACGTGCTCCTCCTGGTCCTGGCCCTGGTCATTCGCCGCGCCATCCGAAGCGGGGAGCTGGTTTTGCGCGGCGTCGCCGGGGCGGTCGAGGCTCTGATGGAAGCGTTGTACTCGATGGCCGAGTCCACCGCCGGCAAGTGGGCGGCGACGATCTTCCCCTGGATGGCAGCCATCGTCATGCTCGTTCTCATCTCGAATTGGCTTGAACTCATCCCGGGGACGGACAGCATCGGGTTGATCCACCATGCCGAAGGCACTGCACAGGGGTATCCCGTACAGGAGATAGCCCGGGTCGGTGGACTGCCGGTGGTTACGATCGTCAAGCCCGAAGGCGAGGCTGCCGGCGAAGGGGAAGGCTACATTTTGGCCCCGTTCGTCCGAGTCGCCTCGACCGACCTCAACTTCACAATCAGTCTGGCGGTGATTTCGGTGGTGATGTCCCAGATCGTCGGCATCCGAGCCCTGGGCCTTTCATACTTCACCAAGTTCTTGAACTTCAAGACGTTTTTCAGCCGGCCGCTCTTCGGGGTAATCGACTTCGGCGTCGGGCTCCTCGAGCTCATCTCCGAGACCTCGAAGATCCTCTCATTCGGCTTCCGGTTGTTCGGCAACATCTTCGCCGGTTCCGTCCTTCTGTTCGTCATCGGGAGCCTGATTCCGGTCTTTGCCCAGTCGGCGGTGCTCTTGTTTGAGTTCTTTATCGGTCTGATCCAGGCCTTGATCTTCGGAATGCTGACCCTGGTATTCATGTCTCAGGCAACGGCCGGTCACGCGCACGAAGAAGCGACTCACTAGGGCGCCGCATGGTCGGGCGCCTCTCATCCGATGGAGGCGGAGAAGCACATGGTTGGTGATATCGTCGTGGCAGCCACGATCCTCGGTAAGCTCATCGGCGCCGGTCTGGCGATGGTCGGCGTGATCGGCGGCGGCATCGGCATCGGCGTCGTCTCCGGTGGTGCGGTGCAGGCGATGGGGCGCAACCCCGATGCAGCCGGTACGATCCAGACGAATATGATCCTGGGTATTGCGTTCGCCGAGGCGACGGCCATCTACGCTCTCGTAGTCGCGCTACTCATTCTGTTCGTATTCTGATCATCGCCGCGCACGAACAGAGAAGGGAGCAACCTTGGAAGCGCTTGGAATCAACCTGGGGTATCTGCTCGTCCAGATC
>MGOM01000042.1:22660-23550 GCA_001797105.1 Chloroflexi bacterium RBG_19FT_COMBO_62_14 | reverse complement strand
GTCGCATTGCTCAAGCGTCGACGTGAGGCGATCGCGCAGGGACTGGAAGACGCGCGCATCGCCGCTGACGCGAGGGCTAACGCCGAGCACGAGGCGCAGCAAATCCTGGCCAAGGCCCAGCAAGACGCCGCCCAGATCATGCGCGAGGCGACCGGGCGGGCTGAGAAAGCCGCCCTCGAAATCAGAGTGGGCGGGGAACACGAAGCCGGCAGACTTCGTCAAGAGGCTGCGGCCGCGGCCGAGCAGGCCAAGCTTCAGACGCTGGCCGAGCTGAGAGGCCAGGTGGCCGGTCTGGCCATCGCCGCCGCTCAGAAACTCATCGGGGAAACCCTGGATGAAAAGCGCCAGCGATCGCTCGTGGCCGATTTCTTCAGCGGGCTTCAAGCCGGCAAAGTCCTTGTGCTCGAGGACCAAGGGCTGGCCGGCTCGAGCGCCGAGGTCACCAGCGCATTGCCGCTGACGCCGGAAGAGCAAGCGACGGTCCGTAGTCAAGTTGTGCGCCAGATGGGTGATGGCGCGACGATCAGTTTCCGCGTCGATCCGCGCATCCTGGGCGGTCTTGTGATCCGGGTGGGTGACAAGGTCCTCGATGGCTCGGTGGCGGCCCAGCTCGAAAGCCTCCGCCAGAGTCTGCGCTGATCTGGACTACGGACGACAGACGACAGACGATCGCAAGTCGTCCAATGTCTGTCGTCGGCTGTCTATCTCTCCATGAACCTCCGCAGTTTGCTCACCGCGTTTCCCCAATTCGGCGGTGCTGATTGGGGTGACGTTCGTGTCACAGGTGTGACGGCCGATTCGCGTCATGTCTTCCCGGGTTCGGTGTTCGTCGCCGTCAAGGGTACGCAGACAGACGGTCATCGCTACCTGCCAGATGCGGCTCAACGCGG
>MGOM01000042.1:22344-22637 GCA_001797105.1 Chloroflexi bacterium RBG_19FT_COMBO_62_14 | reverse complement strand
GGGTCGATCCCGATCTGGGGCTGCCGTACCTCCAGGTCGAAGACTCCCGGGAGGCGCTGGCCTGGCTGGCGGCGGCCTGGTACGGATACCCGGCCAGCCAGCTTGTGATGATCGGGGTGACGGGAACCGACGGCAAGACGACAACCTGCAGCCTGATCCATCAGATCCTGCTCACTGCCGGGCACCGGTCGGGCATGGTGACTTCCGTGGAAGCCGTCATCGGGGAAGAGATCTTCGACACCGGCTTCCACGTCACCACGCCCGGGGCGCTCGAGCTTCAGGCCTTCCTGGGC
>MGOM01000042.1:21783-22250 GCA_001797105.1 Chloroflexi bacterium RBG_19FT_COMBO_62_14 | reverse complement strand
CTGTCGTGACCAACATCACGCACGAGCACCTTGACTTCCACGGCACGTTTGAGGCCTATCGGGCCGCAAAAGGCGAGCTGTTCTCCGGTCTGGCGAAAACCCCCATGAAGTCGCATGGCACACCTCGTAAAGCGATCCTCAACATGGACGATGGTTCGTCTGACTATCTGGCGCGCAGAACCGATGTCGAGTGCATCTCATACGGGATATCGGCAGGAGCGGACGTCCGGGCCGGCGAGATCCAGGCGGACGCCGAGGGGATTGGATTCCGCATCCGCGGTCGGGGCTACGATCTCCCGGTTCGGAGCGGGCTCGTTGGTGCGCACAACGTATCCAATTGCCTGGCAGCCTTTGCCGTCGCCGTCGAAGGGCTGGGGATCTCGCCGGAGGATGCCGCTGAGGGCCTCACCCGGCTCACCGGAGTCCCGGGACGGATGGAGAGAGTGGACCTTGGTCAACCGTTCGGC
>MGOM01000042.1:21511-21776 GCA_001797105.1 Chloroflexi bacterium RBG_19FT_COMBO_62_14 | reverse complement strand
TCGATTTCGCCCACACTCCCAACGCGCTGGCCAAGGCGCTCCAGACGGCCCGTGAACTCACCGGCGGTCGCGTGATCGCGGTTTTCGGTTCGGCGGGCTTGCGCGATATCGAGAAGCGGCGACTCATGCCACAGGTGGCCGCAGGTCTGGCCGATCTGACGATACTCACCGCCGAAGACCCCAGAGGCGAATCACTCGAAGTGATCCTCGGAGAAATGGCAGCCGGCATGCAAGGGGCGGGCTCCAAAGAGGGCGATCAGTTTCT
>MGOM01000042.1:20221-21477 GCA_001797105.1 Chloroflexi bacterium RBG_19FT_COMBO_62_14 | reverse complement strand
GCGCTTGTGCGTGCTCACCCCGGAGACCTGGTGATCATCTGCGGAAAGGGGCACGAACAATCGATGTGCTTCGGCGAGACCGAGTATCCATGGGATGACCGCCTGGCGGCCAGAGCCGGCTTGGCGGACTTGCTGGGCGTGCCCGGCCCGGCCATGCCTTGGTTACCGACGAGCACGACCTAGAAAACGTGAATCCAACATTAATCTTCATCCCCGGAAAGAAGGGAGTAGACTCAACGGCGCAGCCCCTGACCAGCGCGGCGCAAGCAGAGCCGAATGACGGCAGGGGGCTCTGGCGCGCGGCCGAGAACTGCGGTGGTTCGGTTGCTCCTTCAGCGAGCCAGGGTGCTCTTTCTTGTCTGCGCGACTGCCTCAAGCGATAAGGTGAACCAGAGCCTAATCGTCCGGTGATGACGGCCGGGCCGGATGGCTCTGTCGGTCCTGGGTGATGGGTGTCTTTGATGTAGCTTCGGGAGGATGATCCTAGTGCACCTGGTAGGCCAGTGGCTCCAGATGTTCCAGCAGGTCTGGTCGACCGTAGCCGCCGGGGAGATCCCCCAACTCGGAGGCTGGGCCTATGTGGTCCTGGCCCTGCTTGTTCTCGTCGAGGGACCGGTGGCGACTTTGGTCGGAGCGATCGCCGCCTCGGCGGGATTGATGCGGCCGGTTTGGGTTTTCGCCGCCGCCGCCACCGGTAACCTGACGGCCGATACCCTTTGGTATTCTCTTGGCTACATGGGAAAGAGCGAATGGCTGATCCGCTGGGGGCGTTTCTTCCGCCTCAGGAAGGAACACGTGCTCCGCCTCCAGCAAGAGGTTCGCCTTCACGCCTTGAGGCTCATCCTCATTGGCAAGCTCACGGCGAGCCTCTCGATCCCGGCATTGGTCGCGACGGGTCTGGCGAAAGTCCCGGTTCGGCGTTGGATCGGGGCTCTGATCCTCGGCGAGTTCATTTGGACCGGAGCGCTGGTCTTTGCAGGCTACAAGCTGGGCGTGTCCGTGGGAGGGATGGAGACAACCCTTCGCTTCCTTGGAATCACGGTTGGCGCAGTCGCAGTATTCATCACCGGTCGCCTTTGGCTGAGGTCTATCCGTGAGCCGACAAGCGGACAGCCGGAGGACGGTGGTGGAGAGGCTGCATGATTCGCTGGTTCAGCCCTTTCTGTGGAAGGCAGCGTTGTGCGAATCGTAATCTCAGGACAAACCTACTACCCCGCCACCAATGGTCAGGCGGTCTTCACCGTTCGGTTGGCGGA
>MGOM01000042.1:15277-20141 GCA_001797105.1 Chloroflexi bacterium RBG_19FT_COMBO_62_14 | reverse complement strand
GGTTATCGGCCGCACCTCTGGGCGCTTCCTATCCGGACGCGTACCTGGCGCTCTTGCCGGCGGCCCGAGTCCATCAGCTGTTTGACGAGTTCCGCCCCGACGTCGTTCATATTCAGGATCACTACCCCCTCAGCCGCCGGGTGATGATGGAAGGCCGACAGCGCGGGCTTCCGGTCGCCGGCACGAACCACTTCTTGCCGGCCAATATCATTCACTACATCAACAAGATCCCCTGGACACGGCCGGTCGTCGAACACCTGCTTTGGTGGACGATGATCCAGGCTTACGACAAGGTTGACGTCGTAACCACGCCCACCCGGACGGCCGCCTCGATCCTCAAGGCCCAGGGTCTCGGTGTCCCCGTCTTCCCCATCTCTTGCGGGGTCGATCTATCGAAGTTCCGGCCGATGCCGGACCTCGACCGGGGGGCGGTTCGGCGGGAGTTCGGGCTCGACGTGCACAAGACCCTTTTCATTTACCTCGGCCGTGTTGATCAGGAGAAACGCCTGGATGTGTTGCTGGATGCCCTGGCGCTGCTGTCCCGAAGTGACATCCAACTGGCGATCGTGGGCACCGGCCGCTACGACGCGGTGATGCACGAGCGGGCCGGTGAGTTGGGCCTTCTTGGTCAGGGCAGGGTTGTGTTCACCGGTCGGGTAACCGGCGAGGCCCTCCCACCTTTGCTGAACAGCGCCGACATCTTTGCCATGCCGAGCGAGGCCGAGCTCCAGAGCATCGCCACACTGGAGGCTATGGCCACCGGGCTGCCGGTTCTGGCTGCCAACGCCAATGCTCTGCCCGAGCTGGTGCACAGTGGTGTCAACGGGTACCTGTTCACGCCCGGCGACCCCCAGGACGCAGCCCGCCGTATGGCGCAACTGGCCGATGCTCCGGCGGATTGGCCGGCCATGGGCCGGGCCAGCCGGGCTATGGTCCGACGCCACAGCCTGACCAGGACCCTGCGCCGGTATACCGACCTCTACCGAGGCCTTACCCAACGACCTTGGGGTGGCTCTCGGCTGTTTCCCCACGCCCAGTAACATGCACGGTCCCTCCTCGGGCTGATCGTCGCCGGTAATCTGCGCTCCCCACGTTGGGATACACCCGCCTCGGCCTTCAGCTTGCGAGATTCGTTCGTTTGCGATAGAGTGTGCGCGTAGCGCCACTCGGGAACGGGGGAACCGTGCGGCGAATGCCCACGAGGTTGTTAGCGTGACTGAGCCATCCGCGCCGAGGACAGAAGGTAAGGTCCTGGCGTTCCTCGACCTGGGTACATTCGACGACGGCGCATCCTTTCGGGGCGGTTGTCTGGTGACCGACGAGAGGACCCGTCCACTCGAGTTCCGGGTCAGCGGAGCGATCCGCCCGAGCGCGCTTCAGAAGATCCTTTACGGCGATACACTCCACGAGTACATCTGCACCGTCCTCTTGGGGGGGCCCCTGCTCAAGACCCTGGAAAGCCGGGCAGACTTCGTTCTCGTCCGTGACGCCGAGTTTCTCAAGCTCAGGCCTCAGCTTGAGATGCCGCTCCTCTGGCTCCGCTCATCCGTCGACGGCCAATACGCCTTGCAGCCTTTTCCCGGTTACGAGACGGAAGCCGACACCGTAGGCGACGCAATGCCGGCGCGGCTGCGCGGGCGCAACATCATGGAGCCGTTCCTCCGAATCCGCGCGGCGCTGGAGGAGGCGCACAGCCTCCAAGTCGGCGATTCGCCCAAGGGCTGAGATGCCCACCTGGCGTACCACGCTGGGTCGGGGGCTTTTCCCGGGCAAGATCCCGACTATCGGCCAAGCCCGCGATCTTCCACTCTCGGTCCCGTTGCTCCAAGCCCACCCCCTGTCCAACAGCATGGCGATCGTCTCGCCTGTCCCTCCGTTCAGGATAGACCTGACTTTGGCGCCTCCGCTGGTTGCGAGAAACAACCTTGCTGACTTTCACCCACCAGGGCCGATCTCGATCCTGCCTGCACAAGCCGCGCAGGCAGCGGAGCCCGGTCCTTCAACCAGCGGGCAGCCGATATTCGGTCAACGCAAGACGGGCCAGGAACCCCTGACAAACGAGACCCTGCTCGAACAATGGGCCGCGGACCCGGCGGCCCGAACCGCACCCGCTCCGTGGGAGTGGATCCTGCCTCTCGTCGAACCTCCGGCAGTTGCCCCGGTTCCGGCTCCCCAGTTGAGAGGTCATCGCCTCCGCCCGTACCAGGTAGACGGTGTTCGACAGATCCTTCTCGGCCGGAGCGTTCTTCTGGCAGACGACCTCGGGTTGGGGAAGACCGTCCAGGCATGTTCGGCCGTTTATGCCCTGACGCAGCGCGGGCTGGTTCACCGGGCCTTGATCCTGTGTTCGCCGACAACCATCCGGCATTGGATTGCCCATCTAGATGCGTGGGCGCCCAGCCTTCTGTCGAGCGTGATCCGCGGGACACCTAAGGAGCGGGGCACGCGATGGGAAGCGCAATCTCACGTCTATCTCAGCGATCACGCGGGTTTCGCTGACGACGTCGAACGCGAGTTCCTGGATGAGGCGGCAAGATCATTCGACATCATCGTCCTGGATGACCTGGCCGGCGCCCGCAGGGAGGGAGAGCGAGTCTGGCAGGCGCTCGACAAGCTGCGTGCACCACGACGAGTGGCCTTGACCGGCGGGCCGCCTGGGACGGCAGACTTCTGGCTGTCCGTCTTCGGTTTTCTGTTCCCTCAGCCGGAGGCCGGCAATACCGGGACCGGTCTGATGGCAACCGGGCCTCAAGCCTCACCGGTATCGATCTTGAGGAGGACCAAGACCGACGTCCGAGAGCAGCTCCCGCCGCGCGCCCACCTCGAACTGTGGGTCGACCTCGAAGACAAACAACGCGAGGCGTATTCACGCACTATGGCTGAAGAGCGCCGTCGGCTGGCGGGACTTGGAGATGCGGTCTCCGCTTCGCATCTTCAGAATGCAATCGATCGACTGGCGCACGCCGCAAGCTATGGCCCGATCAGCGCCGACGGGGCAAAGACGCACCTGCTGACGGAAATCGTGGAAGAACTGGCGGCCGCCGGACTGAAAGTCGTCGTGTATGTGCGCGATCAGGGGGAGAGGCAGGCGGCCCTGTATCGGG
The DNA here is from genome assembly GCA_001797105.1 of Chloroflexi bacterium RBG_19FT_COMBO_62_14. GTDB lineage: Bacteria > Chloroflexota > Anaerolineae > Anaerolineales > E44-bin32. The sequence goes on along the minus strand of MGOM01000042.1, from coordinate 17,037 downwards.
TGCTCGACCGGTTCGGCGCCATCTGTCTCGACCACTTTGAAGGCGGCGAACCCCAGGCTCAGGCCCTCCTCCGGTTCCGGGGAGACGAGGTGCTGCATGTGTTGCTGAGTGGGATCGGGGAAACAGCCGACCTGCCGCCGATGCCGGAAGTCAGCTACATTGTCCACTTCGACCCACATGTAGACCCGGCGGTCCGGCTGCGGGCGGAGGAGGCTCTCAGGCCGCCTCCCGACTCGGGCCCTCCCCTGACTGTGTACGAGTTGTGGTCGGCCTCCACGATCGAGTCCCGGATGCATAATCTCGTGGAGAGGCAAAGCCCGCCTTCGCCCGCGGGCAGAGTCGGGCCATTCGAACTTAGCCGGGAGGATTGGCTGATCAGGATCATCGAGATCGACAAAGCGGCTTCGGTTTCGGGAGCACCGCTCCAATTGGACACCGATGATCAGGCCCAATCCGAGGTCCTTCCGGATAAGAAGCTCGTCTCGGGGATGGATCCGGCCGAATTGACAGACGCCGTGGCGGATTTTATTCACGCGATGGGATTCCCCGAGATCGAGCAGCTCTTTGGGGACACAGACGATGTGATCGACATGCTCGCCTGGCGCGAGATAGAAGGCAGGATCGAACGGGTGCTTGTCCGGTGTCTGGCAGATGAGGGCAACCTGGGGATCGCCGAAGCGCGCCAGACTCTGGACCTGCTCGACCTGTATCCGGATATCTCGAGGGCGTATCTTGTCGGAACCGGCGACTTCAGCCCGGCGGCCAAGAAATCGGCCGAAGAGGCCGAGGGCAGGCTCGAACTGATCAGTGGATCCGAACTCGCCCGGCACATCCGGCTCCTCGGAAGTCGGGGGGCGAATCGCGGAGATCAGGTGGGCTGAGCGGGGAAGGGGCGACAGTGCCCGTCGGTGCGGCCCCTTGGCCGGCCTGAGCGCGCGCGTGCTCCTGCGCCGCGGTAAGGGCGCCTGCATTCTCGCCCGGACTTCCCGCCATTCGCTTCATGGACGATCGAGGCCCAAGCAGGGGAATGTCCCTCAAACCCGGAGGCCATTCCCATCCGGCAGTTGGGGGAAAGGGGGAGCTGATTTGATAGACTTGAGAAGACAGGGAATGACGGAGCCAGCCGAGACACGTTAAGGGTGTCTGCTGACCGGGCGGTCAGCGTCCTCAATGTGCTGGCGGTCGAGGATGCCTTCCTGGCCTACTTGTCTTGCATTGAATGGCCAAGAACCGATTGAGCGGGCTCGAGCTTCGCGGAAGATGACGACGTGCCCCCGCGATCATCTTCTATTTTCGGCGAGGCTTTGGTCCCTTGAAGATGGCGAACCCCATCCAAAGCGCGATAATCGTCGCTCCCAGCCCCAGGCCACCCAAGACCAGCCAGGTCGCATTCCGTAGGATCCAGTCGAAAACCAAGGCAATCAGATCGCTCGTTCCCTCGCTGCCAGCCCCAGCCAGAGCGGTAGCGGTCGCTGCGACAGCCCGACCGATTTCAGCTTCGGCCGTTTGGGTGCCGGCCGCTCCGCGCAGATCGAGGAAGCTTCCACCTTCAGTGGTCGGGGTGATGGTCGCAATGGCCTGGACTGTTCCCGACCCCGTGATTTCAGGAGTTGGGGTTGCGGGTGTGATCGTGAGCGTCCCTGTCAGGGTGCGCGTAGGCGAGACATATTTCGTTCGCGTGGGGGTAAGAGTCCGAGTCGGCGTTCGGGTTGGTATGCGGGTGTTCGTCGGGGCCGCCGAAACAGTAAGGGTCGGCGTGC
>MGOM01000042.1:13396-15126 GCA_001797105.1 Chloroflexi bacterium RBG_19FT_COMBO_62_14 | reverse complement strand
GGGTGTTTGTGTCTCCGTGGGCGTCTCAGTTGGCGGTTCCTGCACAGAGAAGGTGCCGTTGGGTGCATTCGACGGTATTTCTACCACACCAGTGTCTGGGATGATCACATCGGCGAGTGCCAACTCATGGAACCCAGGATGTGCAGAAGCGAGATCCATGGAGGAGAAGACGGCGACTGGGCCATTGCCGATCGGCCCCAACTCTGGTCCTACACTGTTGAAGAGGATCGCGCCCGAGCTGCCGGAGGCGTCAGAAGGTCCGGCTGTCTTCCCCGCGGCAGATGGAGGACTCCCGATGAGCAGGATGCCCAGAGCTACAGCGAACGCGGTCCGAAACTTCATCGAGGATTCCCGTTGCATGTTCAAGGACATGGGTGTGATCCACCCTCGCGTCTCAAGGATGACCCGCCTGTCATTCTACTCTGACTTTCTACCCGCCGCCGAACCCGCGGCAATATAGCTGGGTGACACTCCCCGCCTGGGCCGGCGAGACGCCGTCATCATCGCAGTCCTCCGCGCTGCAGACGGCACCGGAAGCAGGGAGATGGATGCTCGGGCCGCCGCCTTGGGCGGGCCTGATCGTCATTCCTGCGTGCTTGCACCCGGAGCGAAGCGAAGGGTGTCCTTGTGTTCTTCGAGTGCGCCGAGGACGGCGCCGGGAGCGGGGAGGCTGACGCTTGGGCCGCGCCGCTCGCGTCTCTATCAAGCATTATTGCAGGTTCAACCCATTTCCGGGTTTCCTTCCCCTCCCCCGGCGATTGTGTGTTTCGCAAGAATGTCTGCCTCTCGCCGGGGGACGGGGACAAGGGGGCCGCCTGCCTGCCCCGCCTGCTCTCGGCGAGGTCCGTCCCGATGATCTTGTCGGGGCCGCTCGCCCCGTACGCACTTAGCGGGGTTCGCTCCGGATGTTCTTACCGGAGTGGGGGCAAAGTGAAACGCCGTTTCGTCGTTGCGAATTGACTCACCCTCACCCGTGTGGTACCATGCCTGGCAACAATCGAATAGCCCCTGTGGCACTCTTATCCAGAGAGGCGGAGGGACCGGCCCTGTGAAGCCTCGGCAACCTACCGGTTCGTCGCACGGTGTGGTGCCAACTCCGGCAGATGGAACTTCTGGAAGATGAGAGGGCGGCCGAAGCCGTGACCAGCGCCCCTTCTCGCCCGGAAGGGGCTTTGTCTTCATAACATAGGGAGGCGGATGAGTACATCCTTCATGACCTCGCCCCGGCTGCTGTTCACCTCCGAATCGGTCACCGAGGGGCATCCCGACAAAATGTGCGACCAGATCTCCGACGCCGTCCTCGATGCGTGTCTCGAGCAAGATCCGATGTCGAGGGTGGCCTGCGAGACGGCGGTCAAGACCGGCTTCGCCATTCTCCTCGGAGAGATCACCTCCAAGGCCCACATCAATTTCGATCGATTGGCGCGAAGCGTCATCACCGATATCGGATTCGACGACAGTTCCAAGGGTTTCGACGGCAATACGTGTGGAGTGCAGGTGGCAATTGCCAGCCAGAGTCTGGACATTGCCGCCGGGGTCAACCATGCACTGGAGACCCGCACGAGTGATGCCGAGCGCGATGAGATCGAATCCCTGGGCGCCGGCGACCAGGGGATGATGTTCGGCTTCGCCTGCAATGAGACACCGACGTTGATGCCCGTGCCGATCTACCTGGCCCACCGTCTTTCCCGCCGTCTGGCGGAGGCCCGCCACTCGAACGAGCTGCCGTG
>MGOM01000042.1:7643-13379 GCA_001797105.1 Chloroflexi bacterium RBG_19FT_COMBO_62_14 | reverse complement strand
AGTCGCAGGTGACCGTCGAGTATCACAAAGGCAAGCCGCGCCGGGTTCACACGGTCCTGGTCAGCACCCAGCATTCGACCGACGTGGACCAGGAGGAGATACGCGATGGCGTTACTGAACACATCATCCGCCCGACCATCCCGGATGAGCTTATCGACGGCGAGTTCCGGATCTTTGTCAACCCGACCGGGCGTTTCGTCGTCGGTGGCCCGCTTGGCGATGCCGGTCTGACGGGTCGCAAGATCATCGTCGACACCTACGGCGGGATGGGCCGCCACGGTGGGGGAAGCTTCAGCGGCAAGGATGCGACCAAAGTCGACCGCTCGGGGGCCTATGCCGCTCGCTGGGTGGCCAAACACATCGTCGCCGCCGGGCTGGCCGATCGCTGCGAGATCCAGGTGGCGTACGCTATCGGGGTCGCCCGGCCGCTGTCCATCAATGTTGAAACTTTCGGGACCGGGAAGCTTCCCGACGAGGCCATCGCCGGCCTGATCGAGCAGATCTTCGACCTGAGGCCGGGTGCCATTATCCGGGATCTTGGCCTCCGCCGGCCGATCTTCCGGGCGACGGCGACCTACGGCCACTTCGGTCGCGACGACCTCGATCTACCCTGGGAGCGGCTCGATCGACTCGACAGCTTGAAGAACGCCGCCGGGGTGTAACGGGCCGTCCCTCCTGGTGTAAGTCTTGCATGGAAGCGGCTCAGGCTTCCTGCCCCCTGGTTTTGACTCCGTCTTCGCCCCGCCGTATAATCCCGTGACGCTCTTCGCAGGCGACCCTTGTCTGAGTCCGAGCCTCGGCGCTTATGCCCCGTGGGGAGTTCGAGAACGCCGGGAGAGGCGGGACATCGACCGGTGTCGGCTCCCCACCTCAGACGGGGAGCCGTTTTCATTCCGGAGGTGGTAGGAATCGATGGACTTAGCCCAACTGACGGCTGAAATGCAGCGCTTTGTCGACTCAAGAGGTTGGTCTTCGGATGGAACTCCCAAGCCTCAGACCCAACGGAATCTAGCGATCTCACTCGTGCTCGAGGCCTCCGAAGTGCTCGAGCTGTTCCAATGGGTTGAGACGCCGGAGGCCGCATCCGAGCTGGCCTCGGAGCTGGCCGACGTCGCGCTGTACTTGTTACAGCTTGCCAGCGTCAGCGGCATCGATTTGGAACGCGCCGTGCTGGAGAAGCTCAAGATGAACTACGGTCGCGAGTGGTAGGCGCGTGAAGATCCTGGCTCTCAGCGACCGGACTGAACCCTTCATCTATAGTCCGGTTGTCGACGAGCGCTATCGGGGTATTGGGCTGATCGTCGGGTGCGGCGATCTCGAGTCCGCCTATTTGGAGTACGTTCTGACGCGTCTAAACGTACCGCTGCTCTATGTGCCAGGCAACCACGACCCCGACAAGTTGGATGTCCCGGGAGGGCAGGGGATCGATGGGCGCGTCGTGAAAGTGCAAGGGCTATGGATCGGCGGACTCGGCGGGAGCCGTCGTTACAAATCGGATGGGATTCACCAGTACACCGAGGCCGAAATGCGTTGGCGGGTGATGCGCATGCTCCCGGCGATGATGGCCAGGCGCATCTCCCGTGGCCACGGACTGGATCTATTACTCACACACGCACCGCCGCTCGGGGTTCACGATATGTCCGACCTGGCTCACATAGGATTCGCCTCCTTCCGACTGATGATCAAACTGGCTCGTCCCAGACTCATGCTGCATGGGCACTCCCACGCCGTGAGGAACCTGGACACGATGGAGAGCCTGCTCTTCGACACGCCAGTCATGAACGTCTACCCCTATCGAGTTGTGGACCTGGAGTGAATCGCCTAGGATCGGCAGCCAGGGATTACCCGAAGATGCAGATGGTGCAGCCGGTCAGGGTCGCGGCTCGATGGACGTCGGGGAGGTATACTTCCGTCTCAGCGATGGTGGCCCCCACTCGCGCGGTCCGATTTGCGACGGCTCCGAAATCAGCCTCTGATCGGCCCGGGAGGATTCGTTCGGGCCGATCAGGAACGATCGTCGGGTTTGGGATTGGGTTTGATCCGATGCGGGTCACTCGAACCGGTCCGATGGGTCTTGGAAGCAGCGAATGACGGAATCACCGCCGAAAGATCTCGCGACTGCGACGGTTGAACCTACATGGGTCTGGCCCTTTAGTCGGGCAGACATCACAGCCGGTTTGCGCCGGCAGGTGGGCGATACATCGCTCCAGATTACTGGACTGAGCTCCTTTACCATCCCGGACCAGAGACCTTCCATCGGCAGGGTTCGGGGGATCGTCGTAGGTTATCAAGCCCAGTCAGGGGCCGGGGAATGCCGTCTGGTCGTTAAAGAACCGCGCGGGACGACCCGCACCGGCCTGGCGGGAGCCGGCCGACGCGAGGTCGGCGTTTACCGCTCGTTGGCTCCGCATTTGCCTATGACGACCCCTTCCCTGGTGGCTGCCTCCCCGACCGGCGACTGGTTGATTTTGGAGGCGATCACCCAAGAAAAGACGCCCGATGATTGGGAGGCGGCCGACTATCGAACGGCAGTCGAAGCCCTCGCCCAATTGCACGATCGGTTCTGGGGTCTGGGTGAGGATCTGGGGACGTACACCTGGCTCAGCCGCCCGCTGGAAGCGGATTTCGATGTTCACCTGGCGGTGGCGGCGCAGTCGCTCGAGACGATCGTACATAAGGGACAACCGGGATCGCTGGCCGGGGCGCCGGCCCGCATCCAGGTCCTCTCGACCTTGATCGAGCAGGCCGACGACGTCGTCGCTCCGCTGCGCGACCAGCCCAGTACTCTCTTGCATGGTGACTACTGGCCTGGGAATATCGCCGTGGTTTCTCCGGGAAAACAGATCGCGTACGACTGGCAGCAGACCGCCGTCGGTCCGGGTGTGATCGATCTCCTGACCTTTGTCAACATGAGCGGCTGGTGGTTCAGCCCTCTGCCTCTGGCGCGGCAGGAGATGATCGAGATCTACCGATCGGAACTCGACGATCGACTGGGGATCTCCTGGGATGAAGAGAGCTGGTCACGTCAGTGGGACCACGCGCTGATGTGGCGTTTCCTACAAGAATGGATCGATCTGCTCGCCATCTTGCCGGACCCGCTGCTGGAGGCCAGGGCGGGTCTGCTCGATGGAATATGGTTGGATCCGGTCGCCCAGGCTGTCGCGCGCCGGCTTGGTTCTTCCTGACATCGGTCCAGGCCGAAGATCCCTCCCGCGAGAAGCTGTCGGATCGCAGTTCGGGTTCGACGGGGATCAGCCCGATCTCAAGCGGCTGAGGCAAGTCTGCACGTGGAACTACGGTCAACCAAACCGCCTCCGGCCATTGCCCGGCGACGCAGAGTGACTTCGAAGACAAGAGGCGCGGATGTCTGAAGAGCGACTTCCATCGCGTTCGGAGAACTTCTCCGAGTGGTACAACCAGGTGGTTCTCCGGGCCGAGCTGGCGGATTACGCCCCCGTGCGCGGCTGTATGGTCGCCCGTCCCTACGGCTGGGCATTGTGGGAGAATGTCCAGGCGGCGCTGGATCGCCGCTTCAAGGCGACGGGGCATGTCAACGCCGCCTTCCCCCTCTTCATTCCCATGAGTTTCCTGGAAAAAGAGAAGGAGCATGTCGAGGGTTTCTCGCCCGAGCTGGCGGTTGTCACCATCGGGGGAGGCGAGCAGCTCGAGGAGCCCCTGATCATTCGGCCAACCTCAGAGACGATCATCGGGCACATGTACGCCAAGTGGGTGAAGTCCTACCGCGACCTGCCGATCCTGATCAACCTGTGGAACAGCGTCGTCCGTTGGGAAATGCGCACGAAGCTATTCCTGCGAACGACGGAGTTCTACTGGCAGGAGGGCCACACGGCTCACGCCACGCCGGAGGAGGCCCAGAACGAGACGATCCAGATGCTCAACGTCTACGCCGACTTCGCCGAGGCCGAGGCCGGCGTGCCGGTGGTCAAGGGTCGGAAGAGCGACAGCGAGAAATTCGCCGGGGCCCTCCGTTCATACACCATCGAAGCCATGATGGGCGACAAGCGTGCCCTCCAGGCGGGGACCTCGCACAACCTGGGCGATAACTTCGCCCGGGCATTCGGCATTCGCTATCTGGATCGCGAGAACACCCTGCAGTATTGTTGGACGACCTCCTGGGGGCTCTCGTGGCGCTTCATCGGCGCCATCATCATGGTCCACGGTGACGACAAGGGTCTGGTCCTGCCGCCAAGGCTGGCGCCTTATCAGGTGGTCATCGTTCCGATCTACAAGAACGACGACGAGCGAGCGAAAGTGCAGGAGGTCGTCGAGCGAGTCCGCAGCGGATTGTCCGAGTTCAGAGTCCACACAGATTGGCGCGACGGGCTCACCCCAGGCTTCAAGTTCAACGATTGGGAAATGCGCGGTGTGCCGTTGCGATTGGAGATCGGACCGCGGGACGTGGCCGCCGGGACTGCCGCGTTGGCCCGTCGGGACGTTCCCGGTCGGGAAGGCAAGCGCACTGTTCAGCTTGATAGGCTGCCAACCCTCGTCGGGGAGACTCTCAAGGACATCCACCGGTCGCTCTTTGAACAAGCCTCCGAGTTTCGCAGGGCCAACACACGCCAACCGCATGACTATGAGGAATTCAAGCAGCTCGTGCAGGATGGATGGGTGGATGCCTGGTGGTGTGGCGAGGCCGCATGCGAGTCTCAGATCAAGGATGAAACCAAGTCGACCACACGTTGCATCCCGCTCGAGCAGCCCGGCGGCAGCGGTATGTGCATCCACTGCGGGAAGCCGGCGACCGAGCGGGCGATCTTTGGCCGGAGCTACTAGGGTTTTCCGACAAGCCGAGGGCCGCGTGATCCCGGCCGGTTCGCCATTCCTCTCGCGCTGCAAATTCGCACGGATCGCCCGCGGTTGGAGGACGACCCCCGCCCCAGCCGAAATCCGGCCCTTTTGGATCACACCGCTCAGCCGGGGCAGGCGAATCCCGTGCTCAGCCGAAGGGTCACGACCCTTGGAGCACGTGTCGGGTCGTGACCCTTCGGCTGAGGCAGACAACCTGCGTGCCCCACGCGAGAACGACGTGAATCTCCATTACAATCTCTGCCGTTCCAATTCTCCCCGCCCATGCCTGCCATCGACCCGGATCGATTGAGGAAGCAGGTTGCCGGCGTCGCCGGCGCGATCGGCGACCCGGCCGAACTCCGCCGCCGCGCGCTCGACATCCTGGAGTTCTATGCCGATCGTACGCGGCGTCCCGGTCCATCGACCCACGTGGATGATGTGTCCCCCGCGTTCGGAGTGGCTCGCCCCGTCATGAAGAGCCTGACTCAGGCCTTGCGCAGGGCCGCCGCCGGCAAGCCTGAGCGCGGCCTGGCCGCAGCCGAGGCGCTCTGGCAGACGGGTTACCGTGAGGCTCGGCTGCTGGCAGCGGCGCTTGTCGGGGATCAATTCGGTGAGCCTGTCATGAAGTGGGTTGAATCCCACGCAAGAATGACGGACGACAACATCGTCCTCGCCGAACTGGCAGGGCAGAGCACAGCCGGTTGGCGCGTGGCCGAGCCAGGAGGGTTTGTGGATCAGTTGGCACGTTGGCTGGATTCTTCCCGGAGAGGGACTCAACAACTGGCTTATCTGGCCATGACTTCGGCGGTCGAGGATCCGAGGTTCCATCAGCTTCCGCGATTGTTCGGCCTCATCGCCGGACGGGCAGGGTCCGTCCGGGGCGAGACGCGCAAGGCGTTATACCGGCTTCTCCGGGCCCTCGCC
>MGOM01000042.1:4292-7586 GCA_001797105.1 Chloroflexi bacterium RBG_19FT_COMBO_62_14 | reverse complement strand
ACGTGATCGACTCCCTGCCGCACGACGATGCCGGCCGCCTTCGGCTAACCATCCCCGGCGGCCCGAGAGTCCGTTGATCGACTTGCGAGGGATCTTGTCCGAGGGGAGTTCGTCCTGGCTCGACCCCATCCACGACCGTGAGGACCGCATGCCTTCAGGTTGGGCTCGTGTCCGGTCGCCCAGACGGGCACCGACGCCCCAGGAGGGAGGCGGTCCATGGGTCGCACCCGAGGCTGGAAAAAAACCTTGTCGACCCTATCCGGGGCTGGTATAATCGCGATCACTGTATGGGTGATCAAGGGTAGGGCCGGGTCGTATCGCTCGGCGAGCTCCCAATCAGATGATCTCGAAGTAGGAACTGAGGGCATGCCGCTAACTAAGACCGAGAAGGACCAGCTGATTATAGAATTCCACCGGCACGAGGCTGACACCGGCTCGCCTGAGGTTCAGATCGCTATCCTGACCCGCCGGATCCTGCAACTAACCGAGCACCTGCGAAGCCATTCCCATGACGAATCGTCCCGGCGGGGGCTGTTGAAGCTTGTGGGCCAAAGGCGCAGACATCTCGCCTACCTCAAGCAGAAGGATGCCGTAGGCTATCTGGCCTTGACAGACCGCTTGGGGATCCGCCGCAAGTAGCTTGTGACTCCGGGCGAGTAGATACGCGAGGCCTGTGTCTACTCGTTCTTCTGTCTCTCGTGAGTACCCCCATTCAATCATGCCAGCCCGAGATCCCGAAGCTCCGACCACCGGAACGCGGCCTTCGGCGGCGCACGTGCCGACTGCCATTGGCGTTTGTCTTGCGGAGTTGGTAAACTTCTCCCGGGATCACCACCGACGGTCACCGGAGGTGTCGCCAGGACATTGATAGGCAGAACGGATTCAAAAAACTGATCACTTAGATGCGCTCGAACGAGGAGCGAGGGTTGGGAATTGGAGCTCGTCCGTCAGATCTCGCCAGGCAATTCGCTGGCGGCCGTTCTCCAGTCCCTGACCCTCCCGTTCTGAAGCGCGGAGGGTTCTTTAATGCCAGAAGTACGACAGTTCTCGACCGCCATTGGCGGCAAGACGATCACCATCGAAACGGGCAAGGTTGCCGGGCAGGCCGACGGCGCCGTCACCTTGCGCCAGGCCGACACGCTGCTGTTGGCCGCGGCGACGATGGCCAAAGGACCGCGCGAGGGGATTGACTTCTTCCCCCTGTCGGTCGACTACGAAGAGCGGCTCTACGCCGGTGGTCGCATCCCCGGCTCCTTCTTCCGCAGAGAGGGCCGGCCGTCGGAAGCGGCCATCCTGACCGCCCGGCTGACCGATCGTCCTCTTCGTCCGCTGTTCCCCAAAGACATGCGAAACGATGTCCAGGTCATCCTGTATGCTCTCTCCTCGGACGGCGAGACGCAAATCGACGTCCTGGCCATCAACGGCGCCTCGGCCGCGCTGACGATCTCCGACATCCCTTTCTTCGGTCCGGTCGGGGCGCTTCGAGTGGGGCGCGTCGCCGGCGCATTCGTCTTCAACCCGACCTATCAAGAAACGCAAGTATCGGACCTCGATCTGCGCATCGCTGGGACAAAGGATGCCATCCTGATGGTCGAGTGCGGGGCGGGTGAAGTCGACGAGAAAATCATGGTCGAGGCCCTGGAGGCCGGGCATCGTGCGATGCAACCGATCATCGAGCTCCAGGAAGAAATGCGCCGGGAGGTTGGTCGCGAGAAGCGCACTTATCCGCCGTTCAGCCTCAAGGAGGAAACCCTCGAGGCCGTCCGCAGTCGGGTGTCGGATCGGCTGAATGAAGTCCTGGCCATGCCCCATGGCAAGGCCGATCAGAACCTGGCGATCGGTCTGCTCGAGGAAGAAGTCAAGTCCGCCCTGGTCACGCCGAACGGCCCGGCCGCCGAAGATGTGTCGATGGCCTTCAACTCGCTCTACAAAGCCGAAGTGCGTTATCGAATACTGAATAAGTCCGTCCGCACCGATGGGCGCGGGATGCGCCAGGTCCGGCCGATCACCGCCGAAGTCGATTTCAGCCCGCGCGCGCATGGCTCGGGACTGTTTACGCGGGGTGAGACGCAAGTCCTGACCCTGGCTACCTTGGGTATGCCGCGCGAGCGCCAGGAGCTTGACGGCCTTTCCCCGATCGAAGAGAAGCACTACATGCACCACTACAATTTCCCGCCCTTCTCCGTTGGTGAGACGCGGCCGCTGCGAGGCACTTCGCGCCGCGATGTAGGGCACGGGGCGTTGGCTGAGCGAGCCCTGGTCCCTGTCTTGCCCCCCGAGTCGGAATTCCCATACACCATGCGCCTGGTCTCAGAGGTCCTGTCATCCAACGGTTCGACCTCGATGGCCTCGGTCTGTGGTTCGACGTTAGCCTTGCTCGATACGGGTGTTCCAATTCGGGCGCCGGTCGCCGGGATCGCCATGGGCCTCGTCAAGGAAGGCGAGCGCTACGCCATCCTGACCGACATCCAGGGTGTTGAAGATGCTCTGGGCGACATGGATTTCAAGGTCGCCGGAACGCGTAAGGGCATCACCGCCTTACAGATGGACATCAAGATCAAAGGTCTAACCCCGCAGATCCTGTCCGAGGCGCTCGAACAGGCGCGCCAGGCGCGTCTTGAGATCCTCGACAAGATCGATGCTTGCATGCCGGCGCCGCGCCCGTCGCTCAAGCCCCATGCGCCGAGCCTGATGATCCTCAAGATCGACCCCGAGAAGATCGGTGCGGTGATCGGCCCCGGCGGTAAGATGATCCGGAGCATCCAAGAGAAGACGGGCGCACGCATCGATATCGAAGACGACGGCACGGTTTTCATCGCGGCTGAGAATGGCCCGAGCGCCGCTCAGGCCAAACAGCTGGTCGAGGGGCTGACAGAAGAGGCAGTCGTCGGCCGGATTTATACCGGGCGCGTTGTCAGGACCACCGATTTCGGGGCGTTTGTCGAGATCCTGCCGAACGTGGATGGCATGGTGCACATCTCCCAACTCGACTCGCAGCATATCGAGAAGGTCGAGGACGTTGCCAAGCTCGGGGACGAGATTACGGTCATGGTGACCAACATCGACCACGATGGCAAGATCCGACTGTCGCGACAGGCCGTGCTCGAGGGATGGACGCCGGAGGAGGCCATGCAGCATGATCGGCCTTCCGGCCGGCGCCCAGGTGGATCGGGTGGCCGCTCCGGCCCCGGTGGTCGCCCCGGCTCCGGACACAGGGACTCAGGCTCCCAAAACCGCCGCCGCTGAGCCGGGTTCGGCGCAGCCGTTCTCCCAATCGGACGTGAATACTTGGCG
>MGOM01000042.1:0-4259 GCA_001797105.1 Chloroflexi bacterium RBG_19FT_COMBO_62_14 | reverse complement strand
TCTTTCACAGGTCTGTAAAAGAAAAGAGCGTCTTGCCGCCGTCATTCGTGACCCACAGCCAGGGGTTGACTTGTCGTTAGCATGAGGCGGGTTCCAACCTCACCCCCGGCCCCATCTCCCACCCCCGGCGAAGGGCCTGACAGAGAGTAGCCGTAAAGAGCCGAGGGAGGGGCCGCCTGCCCAGATGGACTTCTAGGGGCCGTTCGCCCCGCAAGCTCTGAGCGGGGAAAAACGCACTTTCCCCGCTTCGCCCCCTACAAAGGGAACGTTCCCCCCAAGTTGGGATACACTCCGCCGCATCCTTCCGTTTGTCACCGTTGTGTCCCTCCATTAGAATGAGGCTATGAGCGCAGCCAGTGTTCGGGCCCGCTGGTCCTCCAACGTCAAGCTTGGCGTCGCCGGGAGCCTGCTCGTCCTTGGCGTCTATGTGCTTTTCCGCTTGAGTTTGCTCATCATCCCAATGATCCTGGCGACCATCCTGGCCTACATCCTTTCGCCGTTGACGGGCATGGTCCAGACGCGATTGCGGATGTCCCGAGGATGGGCGACCGGCCTGGTATACCTGATTGTCTTGGGCGTGCTCTCGGTCGTACCGATCGTATTGGTGCCAAGCCTGGTTGAGCAATCGAGAAGCCTCAACCTTGATTTCCAGACGATCATCCAGTCGATCGAGACCTTCCTGAGCCGACCGGTCGTAATCGGTGGCGTACGGTTCGACGTCTCGGAACTGGTCAGGCAAACGGAGTCGTCGCTGCGCGGGGCTGCCGAACCGCTTTTCGGTCAAACGCTCGGGCTGGCGGTCGATGTCCTGACCTCTCTGGTCTGGATCATCTTCATCCTGGTCGTGTCGTTCTATCTGGTGAAAGACGGCGCCCGACTCACGGATTGGCTTGAGAGCCTGTTCCCGCCGGATCTGAGGCAGGATGTTCGACGGCTCAGGGAGGACATCAACGCCATTTGGAGCGCGTTTTTCCGCGGGCAGCTAGTCCTGGTCGTCGTAGTGGCGGTGATCATCACCGTGGGTGGCTTCGTGGTCGGCCTGCCGTTCGCTTTCGCCATGGGCGTCCTCGCCGGATTGCTCGAGTTCTTACCCAGCCTCGGTCACGGCATCTGGCTGGCCATCGCCGCATTGCTGACGCTGTTTCGCGGATCGACCTGGCTCCCACTCCCGAACTGGATCGTCGCCCTCATCGTTATCGGCCTGCACAGCGTCTTCCAGCAAGTCGACTTGAATATCCTCATCCCGACCATCATCGGACGACGAGTGAGGCTGCATCCGTTGTTCGTCATACTCGGCATTGTCGCCGGAGCCACTCTGGCCGGCGTTCTGGGAATCTTCCTGGCGGCACCAACGATCGCCAGTATGCGCCTCCTGGGCCGCTACCTCCAAGCCCGGCTCTTCGACCTTGAACCATTCAATTTCGAACCGATGCTGGAGCTTGCCCATGAAACCGCCGACCAAGATTGAGTCCAACTCCCCTCCTTGGGACGCGCCGACTCGCCTCGTCTCGGCCGTCTTTCTCTTCATCCTGGCCGGGGCTCTTCTGTGGGCGTTGCGCCAGCTCCTCGTCCCGATCATCCTGGCTCTGCTCCTGGCTTATCTGCTCCACCCAATCGTCACGCGGCTCGAGCGCTGGCTGCGCCTTCCGCGCTGGGGGGCGGTCCTGCTCACGTACCTCATCATGTTGCTCCTCATCGCCGGAGTGGTGACCGGGCTCGGTCTGGCGATATCCCAGCAGTTGATCGGCTTGGTTCAGGACATTGGACGGCTGTCGTCCTTGCTGCCGGTCTTTCTCGAGTCGCTCGCCGAGGGGACATATGTCCTTGGGCCGTGGACGATCGACATGGCCAAGATCAATCTGGATCCGATCCTTCAGTCTCTGGTGGCATCGATCCGGCCCCTCCTGACGCAGACCGGTACTCTCCTGGCTTCGGTCGCCGGGGCAACAGCCTCGGTGATCGGACTGCTGGTGATCGCCATGGTTATCGGCCTCTATCTGCTTCTCGACTCGGGAGCGCTGGGCGGGGGTTTCATCGACCTGGTTCCATCGGCCTACCGTCAGGACATTGAGGCCTTGATGGACGAAACGGGGCGGGTCTGGCAGGCGTTTTTGCGGGGCCAATTGATCTTGGGATTAGCCGTCGGGTTGATGGTGACGGTAGTCCTATCGGCGCTCGGTCTTCGGTTCTCGCTCGCCTTGGGTCTCATCGCCGGCTTGCTTGAATTCGTCCCGATGTTCGGGCCGACGATCGCCGGCGCGGCGGCGGTGATCGTCGCCCTGCTCCAGGGCGTGGACAATTGGTGGGGATTGACTCCCCTTGGGTTCGCCGCAGTCGTGGTGGTCGCCTTCATCATCATTCAGCAGGTCGAGAACAACATCCTCGTCCCGCGCATCATCGGGCTCACGCTGAACCTCCATCCTTTGACCGTATTGCTCGGCGTCCTGGCCGGAGGGATACTTGCGGGGCTTCTTGGAGTTCTTCTGGCCGCGCCCACCTTGGCGACCCTCCGGCTGTGGGTGGGCTACGTTTATCGCAAGACGGCTGGGCTGGGCACCATGCCTCCGCCGGCCACGGAGCCCGCCGGAGCCGGTGTTCGCCCGGGGTTGGGCCGGCGATTGATGGTTAGATTGAAGGCCATGCGGAGCCGGCGCACTTCAGGCAAGGCTGCGAAGGGTAAATCGTCTTGAGTGAGACTGAAGGATCGGCCAGGTGGGGCACGACGACCAAGATGTTGGTGGCGGTGACGGCCCTCGTCCTCGTGTCACTGGTCATCGTGCGTTTCCAATCCATCATCCAGCTGCTCGTCGTGGCTGGGATCGTCTCCTTCCTGCTCGTGCCGATCGTGCGAGCGATGAAAACGCGCGCCCGGTTCTCATGGACCGCGGCCACCAACATCGTCTTCCTATTTCTCATCCTCGTCTTGATCACCGCTTCGACGGCGACAAGCCTGGCGCTTGTCCAACAGCTTCAATCGCTCGCGCTGACGATCCAACGCATCTTGCTTGAACTTCCCGCTCGCATCGCCAGCCTCAACGGCCAGACTGTTACAGTCGGCCCGTGGGTGCTCGATCTATCCCGGCTTGACCTGGCTCCGATAACCGAGCAGGCCTTGGCAACGATCCAGCCCACACTCGGCCGGTTGAGTTCGTTGCTCACCTCCTTGGCCAGCGTGGCGATCGAGTCGATCGCCCGGCTCGTGTTCATACTCGCCGCCGCGTATTTCCTCACCTCGGACTACGAGAAACTGAGGCGCGGCTGGACAAGCCTGTCGATCCCCGGGTATGACCAGGACACCCGCCGGCTCCAGCAGGCCCTTGGGCGGATCTGGGATGCGTTCCTGCGCGGACAACTCATCGTGGCTCTCACCAGCGGCATCCTAACCGGGGTGCTGATGCTTGCTCTCGGGGTGCGCTCTCCACTTGGTCTGGGCGTATTGGGGGGGCTGGCAAAGTTCGTCCCCATCATCGGTCCTTTCTCCGCCGGGACGGTGGCCGCCCTCATGGCCTTCTTCCAACCCGGGAACTGGTATGGGGTCACACCCTTGACTCATGCTGTCCTGGTGATCGCCGGGGTGATTGTCCTGGACCAATCGCTTGACTACATGTTGATCCCGCGCCTGATGGGCCAGTCCTTGAACCTGCACCCGGTGGTCATCCTGGTTGGGGCCATCGTCGGCGCCAGTTTGGCCGGAATCCTGGGTCTCCTGCTCTCCGCTCCATCCATGGCGACTTTGCTGCTGTTGGGCCGCTACGTAGGTCGGAAGCTGCTGGACCAATCTCCCTGGGAACCGCCGATCGATGCCTTCCCGGCTGATCGCCCGCCGGGCTTCAGACTCCCCAGCTTGCCGCGCTGGCTGCCTGGGAGGCGAACCCCGGAGCGCTGATCCTCGAGGGCCAAGTCGAATTCCGAGATTCGGTCAGCCCCTGGGCTCGATCAAGAAGAGTCGTCCCGCCTGCCATCCGGGATCCGGATTCTCGGGGCGAGTGGCACCCCGAGTGGGTCAGGTCTTCAAGGAGAGGATAGACATGTCTGATGAGCCAGACATCGACACATCGACGATCGCCGAGACAGTCAACTACCTGATCTGGAAGGCCGCAGAGCCGGATGGAGAGGTCACCTATCACCTCGAGCTAGGTGCGACGACTCTGCACTTCTTCCCCGAGGAATGGGAAGAGTTCAGGGAGCTGATCCGTTCCATCGGTTGAAATCCATCCCAAATCGTCCAGTCTCTTGGCGCTCGACGCCGATCCCCTCCT
>MGOM01000041.1:6027-14043 GCA_001797105.1 Chloroflexi bacterium RBG_19FT_COMBO_62_14 | reverse complement strand
GCACGCGGGAGACGGGAAGCGATCGATGGAGCCGACTTCCCGATCAATGACGATGGCCAGGATCTTCGCCGGGCCCGGGACCGACTGGATTAGCTGGATGGTCGGGGTCATCTGTACCCGTTCCAGGATGCGGGCCTCCAGCCGGTCGATCTGATCCTGGACCAGACCCAACAGTTCAAGTTCCTGCTCCATGCAGCGGCGGGTTTCATCCGGCAAGGAGCAAATGAGCTGCAGGAGTTGCGGCAGCCACTTGGGGGCGTAGATGTCGCTCTGGGTGTCCAGGGAGAGCGCATACTTGGCCAGGGTGGAATGCATGCGGTTCTTCAGTGCGGTGCGCATTTTGGAGAAGGCCATGCGGGTGCGGGGGAGCTCACGCTCGTCGCGTAGTGAGCCAGGGGCTATCCAGATGGAAGGCAGGGTGCCGTTGTGCAGGAGCGTGGCCAGGCCGTCGGCGTCGAGCTTGTCGGTCTTGTGCACATGACCCATCATCATTTTGGCCTTAGCGGCATGCGCCATTTGCGGCAGGCAGTCGGCCGCCTCGATCTCATCCACGATCCAGTACCAGTTGCCCACGGTTTCCAGGGCGACGGGCGTGCCTGGCGGGAAGCCGGAGAGAAAAGCCCGGATGGCGCCAGGTGTGTGGTTCACCCGGGTCCTCTTCACGGGCTTGCCTTGCCGGTCGAACACTGCAAAGAGCGAATAGTGCTTGTGTGCGTCACAGCCGACCTTATAATGGGATTGCTTCAACATGCTGCACCTCCTGTGCATTGGTTGAGTCGTATCTACCAGTGTAGCGGGAGGTGCAGCGCTTTCATATAATCAACTCGCTGGAGCGGCCGCAGCCTCAGCGCGATTTCATGTACGATGTAGCTGTGCTGCGCCGCTCAGCTCGAGGTCGTTAGGCAGATCGTCGTGCCACCTCAAAGGAGTCGCCAGACGTTGGTCGAGCCCAAGACGCATCTGCGGTGTCCCAAGTGTGATTCCGAGATGGAGATCGGTTTTCTGCTGGACAATAGCGGCCCGAATCTCGTTCCCACCCTTTGGGTGAAAGATCTCCCCGTGCGATCATTCTGGAGACTTACGAAGATCAGGGGAAAGACAATACGGAGGGTTGACGCGTACCGGTGCGTGAAATGTGGCTTTCTCGAGTCGTATGCACCGACCGAGTGGAAGGGTTGGCCTAAGACCTAGGGCCAGCCTTGTTGTGCTTCCCAGTTCTCTCGAACAGAGTAGTGCGCACATTCCCAATGCTTGAGCGGGACCGATCTGCCTAACCACTCGCTGGAGCCCTGGAAAAGCACCTGGATCCCGGTAAGTACCTCCGGGACGGACGGTCTTCGACGGACCCGGCCAGCTCGGCGCGATAATCTGAAGATGACTTGGCCGGGCCGCTCCCTGGCCTGCCTGTCCTTGTGTCCTTCAAGGGCGGCCTGGGCAGACAGCTCGAGGCCCTTAGGCCGCTGCCGTGTGCCCCATCAAGGTCGTGAGGCCCTAGCTGGAAGGGAGAAATGCATGTAAGAAGCGAGGCGAAGCGATCCTCAAATCGGGTCTGGACAGCCATCGGAGCGACATGTTCCCAGCCCGCCCACCCATACAAGAGGTCAATCATGCGTTTCCAACCGATTACATTCCTGAAGTTTCCTCCTTCCCCCCATCGATTGCAGCTATTGATTCGCACCAGTGCCCGCCTGCTGGCGGTTACTCTCGCCCTCATAGCGGCCAGTTGTAGTACCTCTACACAACCCACTCCCTCCTCACCATCAACAACTGACACGCAGGCCGCTTCCCCATTGCCTCTCGGCATCTACACAAACGATACCCTACCCAGTCGGTCCATGACATTGACGATGCTGGATGGAGGCCGCTATACCCTGAAGGTACGCGGATTGCTCTTCCAAGGCACTTGGACGCTCGCCCAGCATGAGGCCACGTTTAACCTAACCGAGGGAGGGATTTGCATTGATAAGCTCGGCACGTACGAATGGGCTTTCGACGGGCAGTCGCTGACCTTCACTCTAGTCCAGGACGACTGCTTAACTCGAACGGTGGACTGGCCGTCAGGACCTTGGATCATCCAGCCATGAGTTTCGCCGGACACATCATCGTAGCGTTATTGCCCCAGAGTGGACTGCAACATCAAAGGGCATGGGGACAGCGGGCTAACCACTCGCTGCCCCGCAAAGAACGCGGGATCATCGAGAGCGGACCCGGCCAGCTCGAGGCCGTTAGGCGCAATTCGTACGCCGCAGCAGTTGAAAGGGAGGGAGCAAGATGAAAAGGCAAGTTCTCTTGTTGACCGCTCTGGCAATTGTTCTGACTGGCTGCCAATTATCCCAGGCGAGACAGACATCCCAAGTTCAAGACGTCATGGGCGTATGGTGGCAGCTCGACCATCCCCATTACGATCCCGCCTACTTGATCCTCCGAGAGGAAGGGACGTATACCCTCGCATCCAACCCCGAGGGCGAGAATGGTGTTTCCGGAGAATTCTGGTTCGAAGGAGCCCACTTCTTCATACGCGACGACTTCTGTAGCATCCCGGGCAAGTATGAAGTCAACCTGAAAGAAGATGATGGCAAGCCCTTCTCGCTTGCCTTTTCCCTCGTCGAGGACGAATGTAGTGCGAGGGTCGGAATCCTTACAAGCCGAGAAGCGATCTGGTTTGCTCCTCCTCCCTAGACGCCGCTTGCCTACGCGGCTTCAGGAAAGTGGATTGCGCCTAACAATTCGCTTGAGCCCTGGAAGAGCACCAGGATGCTCCGCGACGGCCCCGGCCTGCTCGGCGCGATACTCTGAACAGGTCTTGGCCGGGCCGCTCCCCGTACAGTACACGGGGCAGGCAGCTCGAGGCCGCTGGGCCGCTCATCTCACTCGCAGTCGTATGTGAACAGATTCTGGTCGACTCCATCAAACAGAGAATAGGAGAATGCCTATCAGGCAAATGCCTTATCGCCTACAATCGGCTATTGTCAACAAATCATGTGCCTCGCTGAGAGGCGCACACAAATCACACAAGGAGAATATCACATGAAACTCGATGTCATGTTTACCATCGCGGCGATTGTCCTTGTCTTGCTAAGCCTCCTCTCACTCCTGACTCCAGCAGCACCTGCCGCGTTCGGCGTCATTGACGCCGCACAGTATTTCTCCATCATGATAGGTGCCGTGGGCTGGCTGTCCCTTGGCGTTATCGCCTGGTTGGTTCGGAACGCAGAGGCCTCGAAAACGCGTGACGTGCTCGTTCTGGGTTACACCTTGCTGTTTGGCCTGTGGGCTGTAGTAAGTCTAATTGGCCAGTTTGGTCAGTTTGGCGCCTTACCAGCCCATGACGCTTCCTGGGTGATCGCCCTGATCCAGGCCTTGATAGCAGTCGGCTTCTTTGTGGCGGGCAGGTCGAGTATGACGAAAAGCGCCAGTTAGGTTACTTGGATTGCTCCAACGTCCGACATTTCACATGCTAATGCATGTCGGGCGTTGTGTTCTGAAGTGGTGTCTTTCTTACCGATTATCGGGCGGCCCAACCACTCGCTGGAGCGGACGCAGCCTCAGCGGAGTTTCATTTACGATGTAGCTGTGCTGCGCCGCTCCCCGTACAGAACACGGGGCAGGCAGCTCGAGGCCGTTAGGCAACCAAGGGATGTTGCGACCTATGGGCAAGCCACCATCAAAGAAGATCGAGTTTCATCCAATCGGGATTGTGCATAGCCCCTTCACCAGTTTGGATGGGATGCCTATTCAACCAAAGGGTGGTGCTGCCGCCGAGGGCTTCGTTGAGGTATTGGCGGAGTACCAAGCTGGGCTTAAGGATTTGGATGGGTTCTCCCATGTCATTCTGCTTTACCACTTTCATCAGGTGTCCAGGGTGGAACTTGCGGTGAGGCCGTTCCTGGACGAGGAGCCCCGTGGGATATTTGCCACAAGGGCGCCGACCCGCCCGAACCCGATTGGCCTCTCAGTAGTGCGGCTTGTACGGATAGAAGGGCGTCGGGTCTACTTGGAGAATATCGATATCTTGGATGGCACGCCCCTACTCGATATCAAACCGTACGTCCCGCAGTTCGATCGACCTGAGGACGTTCGCGTCGGCTGGCTCTCCGGCAAGACGGATCAGATTGGAACCAAGGAATCTGATGCCCGTTTTAAGTAACGGATGTCGCTGTGGACTTTCCGGCCGCCCAACAACTCGCTGGAGCGGACGCAGCCTCAGCGCGAATTCATGTACGATGTAGCTGTGCTGCGCCGCTCCCCGTGCAGAACACAGGGCAGGCAGCTCGAGGCCGTTAGGCAGCTCGAGTGCCCCCGCGAAGGCAAGAATGAAACCTGTCGCCTACTTGTCAATCTTGTCGATACTCTTCGCATCATGTAGCTCGTCACCTCAAAGCGTATCGAGCCGCGCGCCAACCGTTACGGTTCCGATCACGTCAATGAAAGGGACTCCTGCTAGCACTCCAACTCCCAGACCTACTTCTAGCCCTTCGCCAACGTCAACGTTAAGGCCCACCAAAGAATTCCCGCTGAGCCAGTTTTTTCCGCTGGCACTGAGCTACACAACCAGCGACTGGGCAATCACTCAGGTGGGAACATACCACTGGCTTGGTTTGGGTCATAGACAGATCGCGGGTTGCTATCTTCGTGAGCAAGGCGGTACGGACGTTTCCATAGAATTCGTTAGCACAACCCGGATCGGCAAGGTCGCTTACTCGATATATGCTTGGGCCGGTGGAGAACCCGAGAGTTATGGACGCATGTACTTTGCGGATGACAGCTCGCTCGTCTCAGAGTCCAACTACAAGCCCGTTTTCTCAGTCAGTATTCCGTATTCTGCCGACAAAGAGTGCATCTCTGAAGTTGCCGAGCTCTTGGCAACCTTGCACAATCTTTCCCAATGACACATCTTTCGCCGCCTAACCACTCGCCGGAGCCCCCTCCGCGTCGAGCCTGTGAATGAATGGGCTACCCTCCTCAAGGAGCTGCGTTTGTGGTAGGCTGCCAGGCGAGAGCACAGGATGCCGTGAACGAGCGGCCCGCGGAGGCGAAGATGGATCGAACTCTGTTTCCTCTGGCGGAGGCGGAGGGAGAACCGCGAGCGGAAGAATCGGCAGACGCGCCGCGACTGAAGCGAGCCAACCGGGCGCAAATCCGCCTGGTGCCAATGGACTTAGAGAGCTCGCTCCCGCAAGAGCATGCCGCGCGGCTGATCTGGGAGTTCGTCGAACAGCTCGATCTGCGGCCGCTGTATGCCCAGATACGGGCGGTGGAAGGCCATCCGGGCCAGAACGCCATCGAGCCGAAGATCCTGATGGCGTTGTGACTATGCAGTCAAGCTGCATGAACGATATGCCACCTTGGAGGGCGTGGGGAGTGCGCGGGCATTGGACCGCTTGTGTAGGGAACACGATGCCTACCGCTGGCTGCTGGGTGGCGTGAGGGTGAACTACCACACCCTGGCCGATTTCCGCGTGGAACACGGGGAGGTGCTGGATCAGCTGTTGACGCAGGGGGTGGCGGCACTGATGGCCGAAGGGCTGGTGAGCTTGCAGCGCACAGCGCAAGACGGAATGCGTGTACGGGCGAGCGCGGGCGGTGGCTCGTTCCATCGGCGACAGACGCTGGAGCAGAGTTTGCGCGAGGCCGAAGCTCAGGTGCAGTCGCTGCGAGGGGAACTCGAAAGCGATCCGGCCGGGCCTTCCCGACGCCAGCGAGCAGCCCAGCAGCGGGCCCGGCGCGAGCGGGCGGCTCGCCTGCGGCGAGCGCTGCAGCACGTGGAGGAGATCGAGAAGGTTAAGGCGAAGAGCGGCAAGAAAGGAGACAAGCCCGCTCGGGCGTCGAGCACCGATGCCGAAGCGCGGGTGATGAAGATGGCCGATGGCGGATTCCGCCCAGCCTATAACGTGCAAATGAATGTAGATGTGCAGTCGGGGATCGCGGTTGGCTGGGAGGTGATCAACGTCGTCGACCGAGGTCAGGCGACGCCCATGGTGGAGCAGACCCAGCGACGTTATGGCCGCCCGCCGGTGGAACATGTTGTGGATGGGGGCTTCGTGGCCCACGGCGATATTGAGGCGCTTGGAGAGCGTTATCCGCA
The DNA here is from genome assembly GCA_001797105.1 of Chloroflexi bacterium RBG_19FT_COMBO_62_14. Taxonomy (GTDB): domain Bacteria; phylum Chloroflexota; class Anaerolineae; order Anaerolineales; family E44-bin32. Next base: position 7,958 of record MGOM01000041.1, on the reverse strand, counting down.
AACGACGTACTATGCCCCGGTGCGGGAGCCTCGACCGCGGCCCAGGACCACCCGCAGCCATCATCCACCGCCGCCGCCGAGTGTGTTGGCTTGGCGGGAGCGGATGGAGAGCGAGCTGGCCAAAGTGATTCTCAAGCAACGCTCGGCCACGGCGGAATGGGTCAATGCGCGGATGCGCAACCGGGGCCTGCAACAGTTCCTTGTGCGCGGGCTGCGGAAGGTCAAGGCGACGGTGCTGTGGTTCGTCTTGCTTCATAACCTTCTCGAAGCGCACCGGTTGCGCCAAAAGGGCCAGGCGGTGACGGCGATGGGGAGTGCGTGAAAGCCCCCGGGCAGCAGAGACGGTTCCGAACCGCGTGAGATAGACCGATCCACTACGCCGCGCGGACCATGGCTGAGTGGATGCCGAGGCATCCGAGGGCTCTCTCCGCCAAATTCATTCACAGGCGCTTCGCTCCGGGGACAGGCAGGCAGCTCGAGGACGTTGGGCCGCCGGAGGGAATATCTCGTGACAGTAGTCTTCACCGCGATGATATCAGGTTTCGTCGTCATGGCCGCCGACAGCGCGGTTACCCCCGAGTTCGGGACCTCCTGAGAATACCAGACCGGCCGCAAGTCCTACTTCTTCAAGGGTCTTGGGTGCATAACAACCCGGGGCGCAAGGGACCACAACAAAATTGGGCCCTTCCTGGCGCGACATATTCATCTCCTGAGATACACAACATTTGCGCCTTGGCGAATCTAGTCCAGGGCTACCTTACAAATGAGCTGCGCCCCCACGACCTTGGTGCCGGCGAGGTCGGCTACCACGTCGCCGGCTTCCTCCCTACGGGTCACCCCCAACTTTGGACACTCTTCTACGGGTGGGATTCACCGCCCCAAACGGGTCAGCAGGCACCAGAATACAGGTCATACACACACACCGTCCCGCAACATGGCGTGAATTTCCACTACAACGGCCGCAACGACCTCGCCCACATCCTCATTGCCACTGTCATAAAGGAGGCCGAAACGGCTAGGGACATCAGATTTGACTTCGCATCACCTATTGATCTTGTTCGGTTTGCCGACCTCATTCTACGCTTCGCAAGCGAGGTCACGCCTCAGGTTGGTCCCCCCTTCATCGCATACGCCATCGCCCCTGGAAACCTAGGCGTCTCAATAGTGAACAGCGACATGTCCCCACTTTCAGGAGAGCTCATCGTTGAGAAACTATCCACCATCGGTGTCGCCTAATCAGCCTTCCGCCCTCCTGCTCCGTTCGGCCGCCCAACCACTTCCATGAGAAGGCTTTGGTTGTCAAGGGTCGACGTGGCGACCGCTCCTCGCTGATCTGCCGGCTCAACTCCTGGACGCCACACTTCCTTTCGCACTCCGGGTGAGCCCTTAGGGCTCGGTGCACGCTGGGGTCAAAGCTCAGGTGGGCGCTGCCCACCAGTAGGCGCCGCAGGTAGGCGTCGCCCGTCTTGGTAATACGCGGCTGCGGATCGGCGCCACCGGATTGGTTCTGGCGGTGAACCATCCCCAGGAAAGGTCCCACCTCGCGGCGCTTCCGGAAGCGGGCTGGATCTTCCAAGCTCAGGATGTAGGCTAGGGAGGTCAAAGCGCCCACTCCGCCGACTTGACGCAGCTCTTTCGTCTGCGGGTCGCGGCTCCGGCAGAGATCTTCGATCTGGCGGTCGTAGGCACGGATACGGTCGGTCATCTCCCCGATCGTATCGAGGAAGGGCTCGAAGGCGGGCTGGAGCGCCTGCGGCATCGCCTCCCGTACCTTGTGATGGAAACTTTCCGCTGAACAGGCCGGCAGTCGCTCGCCGAAACTCTTGGGCATGCCTCTCATATGATTGATCAGCATCGTTCGCGCACGCACCAGGGCGTCCCGCGAGCGGATGAGCGCCAGATCCGCTTGCGCCTCCGGGCTTCGATGGCGC
>MGOM01000041.1:2310-5967 GCA_001797105.1 Chloroflexi bacterium RBG_19FT_COMBO_62_14 | reverse complement strand
CGGTCATTCTTGCGCGGGTTGCGGTAGATCAGCCGCAGCTTGCGGGCATCCGCCATGATGACCTCGTGTCCCAACTCCGTCAGCAGGCGGCTGACCCACGGAGAATGGGTCCCGGCCTCCATGGCTACCCGCCAGCGTCCCATCGCACCGAACTTCCGCCTCAGCGCGGACTCGCTGGTCGGCAAGCGGCTCTCCTCCACCACCTCCCCCTCCTGATCGAGCACCTGCAACTGGGACCACCGGTCTCCTAGATCCAGTCCGACAAAAAGGATGCTATCCTTGATCATGGCCGGTTCCTCCTCCTTGCACCTTTGAGTGCGCTTAGATTGTGCTCATCGTAAACGATGAAGCACGCTTACTGAGGGACCGGCCTTCTCATTCCAATCTCGCTGCAGCCCTGGAAAAGCACCACGACACGCGGCCCCGGCCATCTCGCCGATTTCGGATGAAGGTGTCTTGGCCGGGCCGCGTGCCTTCTTGTCCTGATGTATTCCAGGGCACCCGCAGGGTGCCCTGGTGATCTTCCATGGGCTCCCTTGCCTCGAAGCCCTTGACGTACACAAAGACACCCAGAATTCGTCCAGGGTGAGAGCAGGCAGGCCAAGGAGCCGACCCTGCGGCACTCGCCGCGGACTTGATATTCGGTAGCCGTGACGTGCGGGCGGTTGCGGGCGCATAGCGCCGCCCCGCTTTAGGGGGGCTCCGTCCAGTCCAGTTGAGGGATCTCTGCGCTGGGGGAGTATGCCGATCTTCGGACTGCTAGGCCGTGGTAAACACGCGTGCGGCGGCGGTGGCTTGCTTCTCATCTACGGGGATGATGAAGCAGAACAGGCTTCCGGTGCCTTCCTTGCTCTCGCACCAGATCTGACCGTGGTGCATCTCGACCATGGCCTTGGCGATCGACAGTCCCAGACCCATCCCACCATGCCTGCGGGTCAGGTGGGCCTCGACCTGGAAGAATCTGTCGAAGACACGCCCGACGGAGTCGGTGGGGATGCCGATCCCGGTGTCGACGACGAAGACCCTCACATAGCCCGGGATCCCTTCAGCCTTGATCCCTACCTGACCGCCCGAGTCGGTGAATGTAATGGCGTTGCGCACCAGGTTGGCCAAGGCCACGTCGACCTTGTCTCGATCGCCTTCGATCATCAAAGGGTCGTCGTCGGGAACATCAAAACCAAACTCGATCTTCTTCTCGACCGCCGCTTCGCGGAAACGGGTGTTCATATCCTCCACCAGCTTGCCCAGGGAGAAGCGGGAGCGCCGGACCCGCGACATCCCCTCGTCTTTGTGGGAGATGGTCGAGAAATCCTCAACGATGGTCTTCAGACGCATCGCGCTCCGGATAATGACCTCCATTTGCTCGGCGTAGTCCTTGGAGATCAGATCTTTGAGGAAGGTCGCGTGTCCCAAGATCAGCCCCAACGGCGTTCGCAGTTCGTGGGAAGCGATGGCGATGAAGTCCGACTTCATCGTGTCAAGCCGCCGGAGCTCGGTGTTGGCCTCTTGAAGCTTCTCCAGCAACCGGGCGTTCTCGATGGCGACCGCAGCGTGCGCGGCCAGGGTCTCTAGTATCGCCCGGTCATCTTCGGTATAATGATCCTGTTCGCTCTTGTTGACGGCCTCGATCACGCCGATCGCTTCGCGTTTGACCATCATCGGCACGGCCAGGATCGAGCGAGTATCAAAGTTCAAGGCCCGATCGACTGCCCGGTAGATCCGGGGGTCATTGGCCGCGTCGGCAACAATCAGCGGCCGGCCGTGGGTGAACACCCAACCGGCGATGCTCGACTCAAGGGGGACGCTGATCTTGCTCAATCCCTCCAGCTGGTAACCCGGTCCGACTTCGAAGCGCAGCTGGCCGGAGTTCGAGTCGTACAGCAGGATCGAGGCCGCCTCGCTCTCGGTGAGCTCGCACGCCGTGTCGACGACGGCCTGCAATAGGGGCGCCAGCTCGAGCGTTGAGGAGAGAGTCCGGCTGATTTCCAGCAGACGCTCGAGTTGCTGGTTTCGGGTCAGTGCATTGGGCCGATTCGGCATTCAGGGAATCCCGCAGGGCGCTCGTCGCCCCGCAAATTCTAGCATAGCCATCCCGCGTAGCAAACCGGGAGAGCCGTTCCAGTGCGCGGCAGGCTGGGCGGGGCCGGCCAAGGCAGCCGCCGGCCACACAAGGAGAATCCATGCCAGGCAAGAAGAAGGTCCGGGTGGCGATCATCGGGGTGGGCAACTGCGCCTCATCCCTCGTCCAGGGGGTTCACTTCTACAAGAACGCAAAGACGACGGACAGTGTCCCGGGGCTGATGCACGTCAATCTGGGCGGCTATCACATCAACGACATCGAGTTCAGCGCGGCTTTCGATGTCGTCAAAGGGAAGGTGGACGTCGACCTTGGGGAAGCGATCTTCGCCCACCCTAACAACACCATCAAGTTCTGTGATGTCCCGAAACTGGGTATCCCGGTTCACCGCGGGATGACCCATGACGGCCTGGGCAAGTACCTGTCGATGGTTGTCACGAAAGCCGCCGGTCCGACGGCCGACCTGGTCGGCATCCTCAAGTCGACTCACACCGACGTCGTCGTGAACTTCCTGCCGGTGGGGGCCGAGATGGCGACCAAGTGGTACGTCGAGCAGGTCCTGGAGGCCGGGTGCGCCTTCGTGAACTGTATCCCCGTCTTTATCGCCAGCTCAGATTACTGGGGTGGGCGCTTCCGCGAACGAGGCTTGCCTTTGATCGGGGACGACATCAAGAGCCAAGTCGGGGCGACAATCACCCATCGGGTGCTGACAGCGCTTTTCGAGAATCGCGGCGTGCACACGGACCGGACCTATCAACTCAACTTCGGCGGGAACATGGATTTCTACAACATGCTCGAGCGCGAGCGCCTCGAGTCGAAGAAGATCTCCAAGACGGGCGCCGTGACGAGCCAGCTCTCGTACAAGCTGCCGGAGGAGAACATCCACGTCGGCCCGAGCGACTACGTTCCTTGGTTAACCGACCGTAAGTGGTGCTATATCCGGATGGAGGGGACGACATTCGGAGGAGTACCCCTGAACCTCGAGCTCAAGCTAGAGGTCTGGGATTCTCCGAACTCGGCCGGGGTGGTCATTGACGCCGTCCGCTGCGCCAAATTGGCGCTCGACCGCGGGATGTCCGGGCCGATCATGGCCCCTTCGTCCTACTTCATGAAGACGCCTCCGAAGCAGTATTCGGATGATCTTGCGCGCCAGATGACCGAGTCGTTCATCGTCGAGACTCCGGCAGCCGCGGATTCGGGCTGATCGACCGGGTTCTCCCGAAGTGGACGGTTGCCTGGCGCACTTCGGGACGGCGAGGAAACTGCCCGGCATGGTCGTGACCCGAAGTTCGCCTTCTCACACAACCCCTCCCCCGCAGAGCCTCGTCTCCGGGGGAGGTTCGCAGAAGGCGAGGCGGTGGTACCGGGCAGGACGCCTGGCTCACTGGGCGTCGCGCTAGACACCGCAGGCCTTGTGCGGGCAGGCCGCTCCGGGTGGGCTCAGAAGGCAGAAGAACTAGCACTTCCCTTCGGCAGACTTCGACAGGCAGGGCCCTTTGATCCACCTCGGAACCTCAGGTTTCTCGTACGATGATTGGGTCGGCCCGGTGTATCCTCCCGGGCTGAGCCGAAACCAGTGG
>MGOM01000041.1:2171-2303 GCA_001797105.1 Chloroflexi bacterium RBG_19FT_COMBO_62_14 | reverse complement strand
CGTCACCTACTATCGTGTGCCGGGGTTGAAGACCGTCGAAGGCTGGGTGGATCGGACCCCGGAGGGTTTCGTTTTCGCGGTCAAGGCTCATAGCAGCCTGACCCACGAGCGGGAGGCGCCCGACTTCGCCGG
>MGOM01000041.1:2004-2165 GCA_001797105.1 Chloroflexi bacterium RBG_19FT_COMBO_62_14 | reverse complement strand
AGATGGGATCGCCCCCCTCATCGGCCCCGGCCGATTGGCGTGCATTCTCGCCCAGTTCCCCTACTCCTTCCACCCGTCGGAATCCAACCGGGACTACTTGCTTCAGATCCGCCAAGGCTTCGGCGAGCTGCCGGTGGTTATCGAGTTTCGCGACAGCGCTT
>MGOM01000041.1:0-1984 GCA_001797105.1 Chloroflexi bacterium RBG_19FT_COMBO_62_14 | reverse complement strand
GGCGCGCTCGAAGAGCTCCAGCTAGGGTACTGCTGCGTGGATGAACCGAAGCTCAAGGGACTCATGCCGCCCGTGGCTCGGGCGACGGGCCCGGTGGCCTATGTCCGGTTCCACGGCCGGAACGCCGCCCAATGGTGGGAGCACGAGCAGGCCTGGCAGCGCTACGACTACAGTTATCGCGAGGAGGAGCTCCGGGAGTGGGTGGGCAAGATCCGCGACCTGGATCGGCAGTCTGAGGTGACCCTTGTCTACGCCAACAACCACTACCGCGGCCAGAGCGTGGACACAATCCGAATGCTCCAGCGGATGCTGGCCGCCGATCCTGCCTGACCTGCGAGCGGAGGCCGCTGCCTCTGAGATCCACCCGGCTAGGCGGTGAAGTTGGGTGCGAAGGCCGGGGTCAGGCGGATTCGCTCGAACGCTCCATCGGTCCCGATGGTATAATCTCGAGTGAAACCTCGTACATCGCAGGCAAACTCGGGCCGAATCTCCTCGTTGATTCAACAATCAAGGGTGCCATATGTCTGGACACTCGAAGTGGTCGACGATAAAGCGCAAGAAGGCCGCCAATGACGCCCGGCGCGGCAACATCTTCACCCGGCTGGCGCGTGAGATCAGTATTGCCGCTAGGGAAGGTGGCGGAGATCCGGAATCGAACTTCGCCCTTCGCCTGGCTGTCGATCGCGCCCGCGACAACAACATGCCCAAAGAGAACATCGAGCGGTCAATTCGCCGCGGGACGGGAGAGGACAAGGAAGGCGGCTCGCTCGACCACGTCATGTACGAGGGCTACGGGCCGCACGGCGTGGCCTTGCTCATGGAGGTCGTGACCGACAATCGAAAACGGAGCGTGGCGGATATCCGGCATGCGTTGTCCCACAGCGGTGGCAACATGGCTGAGGCCGGATCGGTGGCCTGGAATTTTCATCAGGCAGCCTACTTCGCCTTCCAGGCCGCGGGGCTCGATACCAACAAAGTCTTCGAGGCCGCCGTCGAAGCCGGTGCGGATGATGTGATCATCGGTGACGACGACATCGAAATCATCGGCCCGGTCGAGTCCTTCAAGGCCGTCAGCGACAAGCTGCATGCCCTCGGGATACAGCCCGACGAAGCGCGCCTGCGAATGCTGCCGAACACGACGCTGGAGCTGCCGGGAGACCAGGCGCTCCAGCTCATGCGTTTGGTCGAGCATCTGGAAGAGTTGGACGACGTGCAGGAGGTGTACTCCAACCTGGAGGTCACCGACGAGGCGGTCGAAATGCTGGAGACCGCCTGAAACCGCGCCTGACTGAGCCCCGGCGCGCATGTTGGTGATCGGGATCGACCCTGGCACGGCGAGAACGGGCTACGGGGTGGTCCGTCAGGGACAGGGCCGCGACCTGGTTTACGTCGCCGCCGGGGTCATCTCAACCTCAGCCGAATCACCAATGCCGGAAAGACTGTTGGAATTGCATTCGGCATTGACCGAGGTCATCTCGCTCCACCGTCCTCAAAGCGGGGCGGTGGAGAAACTGTTCTTCCAGCGCAACGTGTCAACTGCGATGAGTGTCGGCCAAGCCAGAGGCGTGGCGCTCTTGGCTCTGGCGGAGGCCTCGGTTTCGGTCGCCGAATACTCCCCGGGCGAAATCAAAGAAGCTGTTGCAGGATACGGTGGGGCCGATAAGCGCCAGATTCAGGAGATGGTGCGCGTGTTGTTGAAGATGGAAGCCCCGCCGCGGCCGGATGACGTGGCGGACGCCCTGGCCATCGCCATCTGCCACATCAGCGCCTCGGGATTCCACAAGCGGCTGGAGGGGCAAGGGTGATCGCGTCTGTGCGCGGCGTGGTTCAGCATCTCGGGGAGGCCTCCGTGACCCTCGAGGTCGGCGGGGTGGGCCTCGAAGTCTCCGTGCCACACTCGGTGGTCGAGCACGGTCCGGCCGTAGGTGACCCGTTCTTCCTGCATACCCGGATGATCGTGAGGGAAGATTCGATCCAGCTGTAC
>MGOM01000040.1:29806-31641 GCA_001797105.1 Chloroflexi bacterium RBG_19FT_COMBO_62_14 | reverse complement strand
GAGGGGGTAGAACCCGAGCTTGTGGTCCATGCCGATGACGGTTGCGCCCCACTCCTCCAGGAGACCGGGGAACAATCCGTACCAGCCGATGCCATCCGGCTCATCCGTCGCGAAGACACCGGCCACTTTGTTGGTCTGGTTGCCATAGGCGTCCAGTACCGCGAACCACGAATCCCTGATGGTGTATCCAGGCTTACCGAACCTTGGATCGCCTTCAGGAGGCGGGGTGGCGATTCCAAAACCTGGGAACCATGTGTACTGCCACTTAGTCTCCGTCGCGTTTCGAGCAGCCAGCCAGGGCTCGAGAGGTCCACCGCCGACGATATGCGGAATCCCATATTTCTCAGCCACCTCAGCTGTTGGGATGTGCATTGCTGGTGACATATCGGGGGAGAACAGCATGATGACCTTATCGCGAAGAATGAGGTCCTCAGCTAGAGGCCCTGCTTTGGCCGGATCGCTCTCACTGTCAGCGATGATCAGTCTTACAGGGATCTTGCGGTCGTATTCCTTCACATAGATCCCCCCCTGGGCGTTAATATCATCCACAGCTGCCTGCGCACCCCATGTGCCGCCTTGACCAAAACCTGCGAACATGCCAATCAGTGGTGCGCTTGAACCGACAAGGATGAACTCGGGTCCGGCGGCTACAGCTGGCGCCGTAGCGGGTGGGCCGGCGGTCGGCCCGGCCGGTGGGACCGCGGTCGGGGCCGCGGTGGCCGCCGCGCCACCACAGGCCGCCAGCAGCAAACTCAGAATCGTGACGAGAGCCATGGCCAATTGCTTTCGTTTCATTTCGCACTCTCCCTTTCTTCTTCTCCGTCCCGGAAAGAGATCCAATTTGCCGTGCCTGATCGTGGACTAAGGGCGATCTTGTCTGCTTTCCCCTCCTTTCGATTGGCGTTGCCGTTCGGCATAGACATTGATGAGGTAGTTCAGAAGGCGCTCTCGCGATTCGGCAATGTCAGCTTCAGGCCATTCCCGAAACCCTCTCCCGCTCTTGAATCCCAACTCGCCCGCCGCTACCTTGGCCCGAAGCGTGGTCGAGGGAGTTGGGTCAGCGTTGATGTGTTTCAGGATGTAGTTGTGGATGGCCAAGGTGAGATCAAGGCCAACCATGTCGGCGGTCTCGACGGGGCCGAGGATTGGCAGTCGCAACCCGAACCCGTCACGAATGACCTCGTCAACCGTCGCCGGGTCGCAAATTCCCTCATCGATGATGGCGAATGCCTCACGCCACAGGGCATGTTGCAGACGATTGCCGACAAACCCCGGTACATCCTTATGCACATGAACGGGGTGTTTGCCAACGCGAGCCAGGATGTCATAGGTCGCGGTAGTGCACCAGTCGGCGGTCCCTTCGGCACGAACCACTTCCACCAACGGGATAAGGTAGGGTGGATTCCAGAAGTGTGTGCCGACAATGCGCTCGCGATGCTTTGCCTTCGCCGCAATCTCGGTGATACTGATTACAGAAGTGTTGCTGCACAGGATGGCCTCTTGTGGGCAAAGGCGGTCCAGGTCAGCAAAAGCCTGCTGTTTGAGCTCCAAATCCTCGAAGACGGCCTCGAACACGAAATCACAGTCTTCGCAGGCTGCAGCCATGCCGGCCGTCGTGTTGATCCGGCCAAGGATCTCTTCTATGTCAGCGCCAAGGTCGATGCCATGGTTTGCCATGGTTGTGAGGTTGGCGCGCACCCGCGCTTTCGCCGAGCTGAGCGTGCCTTCATTGATCTCGACCACCGACACGGGGTGCCCATGCACGGCGAATATCTGTGCAATGCCGTGCCCCATCAACCCGGCCCCTATGACCGTGATACGCTCTGGGGGAGACA
>MGOM01000040.1:28052-29796 GCA_001797105.1 Chloroflexi bacterium RBG_19FT_COMBO_62_14 | reverse complement strand
TAACCCGCGGTGTAGCCACCATCCACATACATGATGGCGCCGGTCATGAAGTCGGAAGCTCTCGACGACAGGTATATCACCGCCCCAATGAAGTCCTCCGGTTCGCCCAAACGGCCAATGGGGATGCGGTTCAGGAAGACCTTGTAGCGCTCCTTGTCGTCGAACATCCACTGAGTGAGCTGAGTGCGGAAGACCGTTGGAGCAATCGCATTGACGTTGATGCGGTACTCGCCCCACTCGCAGGCCAGAGAGCGGGTCAAGAGATGCACCGCGCCTTTTGAGGTCGCGTAGCCTGTGTAGTTCTTCATGCCCAGCAGGCCGCGCGTAGACGAAACCAGAATGACCTTGCCGCCTCGGCCCTGCTCAATCATTACCCGGCCCACTGCTCTACTGGACAGCCAGGAGCCCTTGACATTGACATCCATGATCTCTTCGAATTCCTCGACGGGGAATTCGGTGATCGGCTTGACGCGACTCAGTCCTGCCGCGGTAATAAGGATGTCGATGCCGCCGAATTGCTTGACTGTCTCTTCGACTATGCGCTTCACCTCGTCGGGGTCATCTGGCCGGCCCGCGGCAAAGGCCGCCACATATCCCGCCTCCTGGATCATCTTGACAACGGGCTCCAGTTTCTCTGCTGAACGACCCGTGAGCATCACCTTTGCGCCGGCTTTTGCCAGTCCCTTTGCACTTGCTTGACCAAAGCCACCCGAGGCGCCGGTGATGAGCGCCACCCTATCGCTCACGTCAAAAAGTGATTTGGTATCGGGAATGTGCTCCATGGTGAGCCTCCCCTTATGCCGGCGGATACGGCAACACGACCAGCATGGTTGCGACGCTGTTGGTTTCGTTGCGCACTTCTCGGTTTTGGTTCGGCCCGATGAAAACCGAGTCCATTGGCCCCAGCTTGACGGTCTCGCCCTCAGATTCGACGGTCAGCTCGCCTTCCAGGACGATGTAGATCTTGTCAAGCGGAGAAGCATCCCACTCGGCCTTGGCGCCAGGCAGATAGTAGGAACAGCCAACCCAGTAAGGCGCCTCGCAACCCATGCTCCTATGTTGCAGCCACATGGCGTGGCATGTCGCGGTGTGCTTGGGAGGACTGTACTTCACCGCCTCTTCCAGACGTGTCACCTTCATGGAGCGCCTCCTTAATTGCTAAAGACGAAACTCGCCTGTCGGATCGATGATCGCAACCATGCGAACGATGCACCCATCGCCCTTGACCCAGCGCCAAGGGAAAGCGGCGATGGTCACGCGCTTACCAGTGACCCGGTCTATGTCACCGCCGACGTTTTCGAAACCGACGATGCCGTTGCCCAGCAGAGCCCGGTGACATGGTTCCCACAATGAGAAGACTTCCTCAACACGTTTGCCTGTTTCCTGCTCAAACTCCTCACACACCCAAGGCAGGATCGGTCCGCCGGGACCGTGGGGGCCAATGGCGGTCGCCAGCGGGTGATCCAACGCTTGGTGGTCCACGCCGACAGCCTTGACACCCTTGTCTCGCAACCATTCCCCCGCTTCGACATACAGGCCAGGCGAGTAGCAGAAATACCGGATGTTGTCGCCGTAGGATTTATGCCAGCCCGTGTTGATGATCACGATGTCCCCGGGCTCGATTCTGGGCTCGGCCTTCTCGAGGTCCTCGGGCATGATCTTTTCCCACTTGCCTTTCGGGATTGAGACGACCACGGCTGTACCAAAGAAGCGATCGAGTGGCACTTCGTCCATGAACGGTGTT
>MGOM01000040.1:25091-27863 GCA_001797105.1 Chloroflexi bacterium RBG_19FT_COMBO_62_14 | reverse complement strand
GATGAAGGCATCGCTCTTACCCTCCTCAGGCTTAGTCTGGACTGAACAAGATTGGCCGGTCCGCGTCAGACTTCGGACGCCCCTTCGTATGCGGTTTCTTCAGTTCTTTCCAATTGGCGAACGTGCTCGGCAATTGCACCGCCCACCTCGACCACATGGTCGTACATGAGCGAACCAGCAAGTTCAGCGTCCCCGGACTTGCAGGCTTCGAGAATGGCGCGGTGCTGTGCTTGAGCTTGCGGCATACGACCCAACTGGGCGATATAAGCGCGCAAGTAGTGTTGTGTGCGATATCGCAGCGTGATAATGAAGCCGCAGAGATGCCTTCGGCCTGACGGGGAATACAGTACGGAGTGGAAACGATGATTCAGTCTTACCAGAGTGACAACTTCATCCAGGTGACGATCCATTTCCTCGATGAGAGAGGTCAATTCAGCAAGAGTGGCCTCAGTCATGTGCGGGACGGCCAGGCGTGTGCCGAGCTCTTCCAGCATTCCCCTGATTTCGTAGATGTCTCGGAGGTCATCTGCACTCAACTGGGTCACCACAGCGCCCCGATGAGGAAAGATGCTCACCAACCCTTCGGCCTCTAAGTCGCGAAGAGCTTCACGCACGGGCATTGTACTGACGTCAAAACGATCGGCAGTCTCATCCAGACGGATGTGCTGACCTGGAACGAGGTCACCCTGGATGATCTCGTCACGCAGGTACTCTACTAACGCGGTTTTCACAGTACGGGGAATGGATGATCTAGAAATGTACCCCCCTTTCCTGATATTTGATCAAATATCAGATATGCGCTGATCATACGGCATATCGCTTGTGATGTCAAGCACAACTGGGGATTCCTCGAAGGGTGGCCGAGCGGATTGCTCATCCAGGCGATCGATGCGTCCGGTCGCGCAGGGCGATTTCGGACCTTTCCTCGGCCGTTCCGTCACGGTCAGGCAGCAGATTCACGTCTTTGGTTGCGTTTTTCCTGGTCAGCCGGCGGGAAAGGCCAAAGACCCGGACCCGGCTCGCCTGAACAAGACACATCATGGATGATGTCTCGGTCAGGACAAAGCTCAAGAACTTTGCTTGACACACCAAAGGACTGCTCTATATGATGAACACGGTGTTCTGCGTTTGATCAGAATTCAGGTGGCCTCCCGATTGATCCGTGTCGAATCCCGTAATCCAGGAATGTGGTGTAGGCTGAAAGATACTCTCCCCACCCCGGCCCACCTGGAGCGGGGTTGCGGCATGTCGTGGGACGGACTAGCAGAAATCGCTGCCCGGAGCTTCAAACGAGGAACATAGCGCATGAACTCGGACGAGGAGAGGTTCCAGATCATGGTGGAAGGCTCGCGCAGGGAAGAGTCTCTTGGAATCCTGTCCCGCCAGGAGGGCACCAGACAGAACCTCGACCACGAATGGAGCAAGTAGATCGTGGGAGCCGCCAAGGAGCGACTGACGGGCAACCCCAGCTGACAGGTCAGCGGCCAGGAGGGGCCGGCGGCGCGCCATGAGAACAGACAACTCAAGCAACTGCCGCCCGAGCGGGCTTCTTTCGAGCACAATGTGCTGACTGAAGCTTGACCGGCTTGGAGGCCGAACACGGCGGGTTTCGCGCACCCCGCGGGCCGAGAAAGTGGAGACCATCCGGCCGGCGGAGGGCTGGGAGCTAAGAGATCATTCGCGGCATACCGGAATGGTCTGAGATGAGGTGAGTGACGGCACTTAGCACAGTGTACAGATCACACGTCCGGATCGAACGCGTACTGGGCCTTTGCGGTGGGCCCATCACCCTGGGGACATGCAACCGCCCCTGTTCGGCCCTCACTCGAAGGTAGCCGAGCAGTCTGGGGTGGACACAACTGTCCATAAGCCACACACCAACACCCTCGGTCATGTGGTGGGGGCCACCGCGGGTTGACTGATTGGCACCTTTCGGGGGCGACCTGGAGGCGCGCGTCATTCCGGCTGGGGACGGACGTCTTGCTTCCGAAGTTGTAGGTGAAATTGACAAGGAAGATGGCGGGCTCATTATCCGGCGCATTCACCTGACGTGCCACATACAGGTTGCCCCGGGCAAGCGAGGAGTTGGGGAGCGTGTTCACGGTTTCCACGCCGACCGTTGTCCGGTCGCTCCTACGATCAGCCATTGTCCGACGATCTCCACCTCGCTCACAAGGAGGCTACGGTTGCCTAACCCTTACGGTTGGGGACCGCATCCATCCGGGCCGAGGGGCAAGTAGCAAGGAGAATGACATGCCCTCAGTGGCACAATTTCCGTTCGGCCAGTCGGTTGTCTGGCAGCCCGGCGAGGACTATGTGCAACGGAGCCGGCTCAAGCGGTTCATGGATCGGTATAGCCTGGCGACGTTTGAAGCGCTGATGGAACGTTCTACCACCGACATCGTGTGGTTCTGGGAGGCGGTCTTCAGGGACTTGGGCATTGAGTTCTACGAACCCTATTCGCAGGTGGTGGACTTGTCGCGCGGCATCCAGTGGCCCACATGGTGCGTGGGCGGGAAACTCAATGTCGTCCACAACTGCCTCGACAAGTGGATGGGATCGGCGACTCAGAACCGTGTCGCCATTCGCTGGGAAGACGAGGGGGGCTCCGTGCGCCTGCTGACTTACCGAGACCTCTTCCAGGAAGTCAACCGCGTTGCGTCGGCGCTGCGGCACGCCGGGTTCGGGAAAGGGGATGCCATCGGTCTATACATGCCGATGGTACCGGAGATCGTGACCGCCTTTCTAGCCATTGCCAAGATCGGCGGGGTC
>MGOM01000040.1:24989-25084 GCA_001797105.1 Chloroflexi bacterium RBG_19FT_COMBO_62_14 | reverse complement strand
CTCTTTTTTCCGGCTTCGGGCCTGGGGCCATCGCCACACGGCTCGCCGATGCCGAAGCCAAAGCGCTCTTCACCGCCGACGGCATGTACAGGCGG
>MGOM01000040.1:20494-24975 GCA_001797105.1 Chloroflexi bacterium RBG_19FT_COMBO_62_14 | reverse complement strand
AATGAAGCCGACAGTTGACGAAGCCTTGCAGAACGTCCCAACGGTCCAGAAGGTGATTGTGTACCCGCGTGTGGGGGCTGGGCTCGAAGTGCCCACGATCGCCGGGCGTGATGTCTGGTGGGATGACTTCGTGGCCGGCCAACCTGCCGACGCACCCACCGAGCGCACCGATGCCGAAGACTTGCTGATGATCATCTACACCAGCGGTACCACTGGGCAGCCCAAGGGCGCAGTTCACACTCACTGCGGCTTCCCCATCAAATCGGCCCAAGACATGGCCCACGGCTTCGACGTCCAGGCATTCGACACGATGTTCTGGATGACCGATATGGGCTGGATGATGGGGCCGTGGGAGGTTTTCGGGGTGTTGATGCTAGGGGCCAGCATGCTGCTCTACGACGGCGCGCCCGACTATCCGGAGGTAGACCGGGTGTGGGCGCTCGTCGAGCGGCATGGCGTCACTGTCCTGGGGGTCGCGCCGACCTTTATCCGCGCCATCATGCCGCACGGCGACGAGCCGATCTTGGGTCATGACCTCAGCTCGCTGCGCATTCTGGGCTCGACAGGCGAGGCATGGAACCCCGATCCGTGGCACTGGTTCTTCGAGAGCGTCGGCCGCGGTCAGGTGCCGATCATCAACTACTCGGGCGGCACAGAAATAAGCGGCGGCATCGTCCTCGGAAACGTCCTCCTGCCGCTAAAGCCGTGCGCGTTCTCCGGGCCGGCACCCGGCATGGCCGCCGATGTGGTGGATGACGAGGGGAAGCCGGTACGGGGCGCAGTGGGTGAGCTGGTCGTCCGCCAGCCGTGGATCGGCATGACGCGAGGCTTCTGGAAAGACCCGGATCGCTATCTGGAAACGTACTGGAATCGTATCCCAGGTGTCTGGGTGCACGGCGACTTCGCTGCGATCGACGAGGATGGCCTGTGGTACATCCTGGGCCGATCCGACGACACAATCAAGGTGGCTGGAAAGCGGGTCGGCCCAGCGGAGGTAGAGAGTGTGCTGATAAGCCACCCAGCGGTCACCGAGGCTGCCGCGATAGGCGTGCCGGATGCGATCAAGGGGCAGGCAGTTGTCGTATTCGTGGTGCTGGGGACCGACATGAAACCGGACGAAGGCCTGCGCGCTGAATTAGAAACCTGGGTGACGAGAGATATGGGAAAGCCGCTTGCGCCTAGGGAAATCCGCTTCGTGCGCGACATCCCCAAGACGCGCAACGCGAAGGTGATGAGACGCGTTATCCGGGCGGTCTACCTGGGCGAGCAGCCCGGTGATTTGAGCGCACTCGCGAATCCGGAAGCCGTCGAAGAGATACGTGAGGCGGTGTGAGGCGGGCAAGGGTCGGTAGGTCATTGGGCGCAAAAATCTCTGGCTGAGGCACGCACTCCCCCCAAGTACATGCTGGAAGAGGATCGTGACCATCCGTAGCCCGATCATCGGCTACGTCAGGGACAGAAGAATCATCCGCTAGTTTGTCACGCTACTCGAATCCCAGCCTTGCAACCAACTACTCGGCCGCTTCAATCTCCGGTTCGGAATGGATCCGCGAAGGTGCCCCCACGGGGATTCGAACCCCGGTTTTGGCCTTGAGAGGGCCACGTCCTGGGCCACTAGACGATGGGGGCCGCGACGTGATTCTATCACGCCTGCCTGGTTGAGCATTCTGGAGAATGCTCACTCCCCCCGTGGACTCGCGCTTATTGAAGGAAGCGGGGAAGCCAAGCTTCCCCGCTTCCTTCTATAAACATATACCCCCTCTCCGCCGGGCCATAGCAGGCCTGCTATAATATTCCAACTCGATTCGTCCACTTTGGACGGAGAGTGGGTCACCGCATGAGGCCGACCGACATCGATCGCAAACTCGAGCGCCTGCTCCTTACGGTGCAGAAGCCTGGCCGCTACACCGGAGGCGAGCTCAACCAGATCGCCAAGGACTGGCGCCGGGTACCGACGCGAGTCGCCATGATCTTCCCCGACGTGTACGACCTGGGGATGGCCAATCTGGGATTGGCGATCCTGTATGACATCGTCAACCGGCAGCCGGACATGCTGGCCGAGCGGGTCTTCTCCCCCTGGCCCGACATGGAAGCCGCCCTGCGCCGGGAGGCCATCCCGGCCTACTCGCTCGAAACCAAGCATCCGCTGAACGAGTTTGACGTCCTGGCTTTCTCCCTTCCTTATGAGACTCTGTACACGAACCTGCTGAACCTTCTCGACCTGGGTGGGGTCCCGATCCGGACGGCGAGCCGGGGTGAGCACGATCCTCTGGTCATCGCCGGCGGGCACGCCGTCCTCAACCCCGAACCGATGGCCTCCTTCGTCGACGCCTTCGCCATCGGTGAGGGGGAGGATGTGATCCTCGAGATCGTGCGCTGCTACCAGGAGTGGAAAGGCACGGGCAGGCCGCGTCTCGATATGCTCCGCGCTCTGGCAAGGATCTGGGGCGTCTACGTCCCCGCCCTGTTCGAGCCCCAATACCTCGATGATGGCACGTTGGCCCAGGTCGAGCCGCTCTTCCCTGAGGCGCAACTCCCGGTGGTCAAGCGGATCGTCCCAAAGCTCCCTCCACCGCTGACGCGGTTCATCGTTCCTTACATCGACGTCACCCACAACCGAATCCCGATTGAGATCATGCGCGGCTGTACACGCGGTTGCCGCTTCTGCCAGGCCGGGATGATCACTCGGCCGGTGCGAGAGAGGCCGGTGGCCGAGGTCGTCGAGGCGATTGAGCAAGCGCTCGATCTGACCGGCTTCGAGGAAGTCGGTTTGCTTTCCCTGTCCTCCTCGGATTATGACGAAGTCCTCGATCTTGTTCGTGAGGTGAGCCGTCGTTTCGCTGGCCGGCGCGTTGGTCTGTCCCTGCCGTCGCTGCGGATCGAGACGTTCTCAGTTGAGTTGATGGATCTTCTTGAAGGTCAGGCGCACCGGGGCGGATTCACCCTCGCCCCGGAGGCGGCAACCGAGAGAATGCGCGAGATCATCAATAAGCCGGTCACTTCAGAACAGCTCCTGACCACGGCGAGAGAGGTCTTCCGGCATGGCTGGCACAGCCTCAAACTGTATTTCATGATTGGGCATCCGTCGGAGACCATGGATGACGTCCAGGCGATCGCCGACCTGTGCAAGCAGGTTCGTGATATCGGACGGGATGAGATCGGCGGTAGGGTAAAAGTGACGGCCGGGGTGAGCACGTTCGTCCCAAAACCACACACACCCTTCCAGTGGGTCGCCTGCGACTCGCTCGATCAAATCCGGGCAAAGCAGGCGAGGCTGCGACGCGAGCTGCGCGGGCCGGGGCTCAAGCTCAACTGGAACAATCCCCAGGAGACCCAGTTGGAGGCCTGGCTTTCGCGCGGCGATCGGCGGATGGGGGAGGTTATCCTGGGGGCCTGGCAGCGTGGCGCGCGTTTCGATGCCTGGACCGAACACCACGATCACGAGGCCTGGATGCAGGCGTTTGCTGCCTCCGGGCTGGAGCCGGCGTTCTACACTCACCGTGAACGGCCGATCGACGAGGTGTTTCCGTGGGATCACATCGACGCCGCCGTGAGTAAGCGTTTCTTGACGGAAGACTACTTGTGGAGTCTCGAAGGCCGGACGCGGGTGGATTGTCGCGAACGATGTTTCGCCTGCGGAATCCTTCCAAGATTCGCCGAGCTCCGTCGCACGCACCCTGGGGAAGTCTGGGAATGTCCGGAAGTTCGAACCCCGTCGAGGAAGAAGGTCGAGGTCATCCCGCTGGTCCCCGCATGACCTCGAGTCAGACAACGCCTATTCGCTTCAGGCTTACCTTCAGGAAGATGGACGGGATCCGCTTCACCGGTACGCTCGACCTGCAGCGGAGCCTGGAACGTACGATCCGGCGAGCGCGTCTGCCCCTCGCCTATACGCAAGGGTTCAACCCCCGCCCACGCCTGAGTCTGGGCGCAGCTCTTCCCCTCGGACTGACAAGCGACTGCGAACTGGCCGATCTATGGCTGGAGGAGGACCGCGACCATGGCGGGATTCTCGAAGACCTGCGCCTGGCCTCCCCTCCAGGACTCGAGTTCCTCGACTTGACGGTTGTTCCAGACGATGAACCGTCGCTGCAGCAGCAGATCGTGGCCGCCGAGTATCTGGCTGAAATTGAACCAGGCCTCGACCTCACAGAGGCCAAAGATCGAGTCGGGTCTTTGCTCAAGCTAAAGACTGTGTTGCGCGAGCGAAGGGGAAAGCCTTACGACCTGCGGCCTCTCGTCGAGGCTCTGGAGATCGTTTCATCGGTGTCGACGCGCACGGTGTTGCACATGCGTCTCACCGCGCGCGAAGGAGCGACGGGGAGGCCAGACGAAGTCTTGCTTGCCCTCGGCCTCGACCCTCCAGACGCACGGCTCCACCGTAGTCGCTTGATCCTGTCAACGGTCAAAGTACCTGGATAAGCCTGCGGCTCGGCTGATGTTGATTCCCTAGGCTCGGCAACCGTCGACGGCTCTGGAGT
>MGOM01000040.1:11890-20384 GCA_001797105.1 Chloroflexi bacterium RBG_19FT_COMBO_62_14 | reverse complement strand
ATGCAGGACTAGCCTAGAGCTTGAAATAGCCCATCATTTTCATCGCCAGTCCGAGGTCGCCCTTGAGCTTGAGGCGCTGCTCGGCAAAGGCCGACATCGCATTCAGCTTGCCTCCGATGATCGAGATCCAGTCCTGTTCATCAACCGTGACCGCTAGGGTCGGGTTGTCGCGCCTCCCTCGATCGACGCTGCACGCTCCGCCGGCGATGGCGGCGTACCAGTCCCCGGCCTCACCCCCCGTGAAATGGAATTGGATGACGGCCTCTACCCCTTGGGCCTTCTCGGGTAAGAAGGCCTTGGGCATACGCTTCATCAGCTCTTCGATCGTAAGTTCTTCGGCCATCTCTGTTCCTTAGCCTCCTTACAGCATTAGATTCTCGAAGATCCCTGCTGCCCCCATCCCGCCCCCAATGCACATCGTGACCATACCATAGCGCGCCTTTCGACGCCTCAACTCGTGGATCAATTGGGCGGTGAGCTTGGCGCCGGTGCAACCGAGCGGATGTCCGAGGGCGATTGCCCCTCCATTGACATTGACGATCTCCGGATTGAAATCAAGCTCCCGGATCACAGCCACGGCTTGGGCGGCAAAGGCCTCATTCAACTCGATCAGCTCGATGTCCTGGAGTTGGATCCCCGTCCGGGCGAGCACACGCGGAACGGCTCGCACCGGACCGATGCCCATGATCTCCGGCCGGACGCCGGCGACGTTGAACCCGACAAAACGAACGAGGGGCGCCAACCCGATCTGCGCCGCCAGACCAGCCTCCATGACAACGACCCCCGCCGCGCCGTCACTGAGCGGTGAGGAGTTGCCTGCCGTCACTGTCCCGTTTTGTTTGAACACCGGCTTGAGCTTAGCCAGCGCCTCCAGAGAGGTCTCGCGCCGCACGTGCTCGTCGGTGGCGAACACGACATGCTTGCGTTGGAAATCGCCGTTCGATCCGGTTTGGACTTCTTCGAATTCGATCGGGACGATCTCCTCGGCGAACTTCCCGGCATCGAGAGCGCAGACCGCTTTCATATGGCTGTGATAGGCGAATTCGTCCTGCGCCTGACGGGTTACATCGAACTCCTCGGCCACGTGCTCGGCGGTCAACCCCATTCCCATGTAGACCTCGGGTTGCTCGGCGGCCAACACCGGGTTCGGGCTGATGTTGAAGCCCGTCATCGGGACGGCGCTCATCGACTCGATGCCCCCGGCGATGATGACGTCGGCGCCATTGGCGATAATCCTCTCGGCGCCGATGACGATCGCCTGCAGGCCGCTCGAGCAGAAGCGGTTGATCGTCTCGGCCGGGACCTCGACCGGCATTCCGGCCCGGATGGCGACTGGCCGGGCCAGGTTGAGCCCCTGCGGCCCCTCGGGCATGGCGCAGCCCATGATGATGTCATCCACCCGTTCAGGCTCCAGATGACCCTCGACCGTGCGCATCAGCTCCCGGATGACGGCCGCCCCCATTTCATCCGGTCGGAGGTTGCGGGTCATTCCCTTCTTGGCGCGCCCGACCGCCGTCCTCGTCGCGGCTACAATCACGGCTTCACGACTCATAGTCACCCTCCAATGGGAGAGAAGCAAACAGAGTCAGCAATTAGTAATTAGCAATTAGCAAATAGCCAAAACCCAGCTCGATTCTTGAAGGCGTGACTGCGGGCCTTCCTGACAAGTCCGTGGCAGTCCGATTCCAGCTGCCGCTCCAATCTGATCGTTACGGTCGATCTCTGACCGCTTATTGCTTGCTGCTAATTGCTAATTGCTTACTGCTTGTTGCTTATTGCTTGTTGCTTGTCGCTTTCCGCTAATTCCGCAATGGCTTGTTGTTTTGCAGCATGTACCACATGCGCTCGATCGTCTTCGGCTCGTGACAGAGCGCCAGGAAGGCTTTGCGTTCCAGGCTGAGCATGGCCTCTTCGGACACCCATTGGCCGGCGCTCAGATCCCCGCCGCACAGTACGAAGCCTAGCGCCTTGCCGACCCGAGCGTCGTGCTCTGTCGCGAAGCCGCCGTCCTGCAGCTGGAATAGGGCGACGTGCAGTGCGGCCAGGGCGTCCCTCCCGGCGGCATACACCGGCTCGGGTAGAGGTGGGCGGTAATCCGGCGCCAGCTCGAGAACCATCTTCTTGGCCTCCGAGAGCAGGTGGTCCTGATTGATCACGATTCGGTCGCGCTCGGAGAGGATCTTCATCTGGCGCGCTTGTTCAGCGCTGCTCGAGACCTTGGCCAGGCCGATCTGCTCGAAGGCTTGCTGCAAGAAGGGCAGCACTATGGCGTTAGGTGTCTTCATCGGTGGAGAAACGATCCGGCGTACGATCTCCTTCGTTCCCGTTCCGGCCGGGATGACGCCCACACCCATCTCGACCAGGCCGATGTATGTTTCTGCCGCAGCGACAACACGCGAGGCTGCCATCACCAGCTCACACCCCCCACCCAGAGTCATTCCGAACGGCGCCGCTACAACCGGCTTGGGGGAGAAGCGGATGCTCTGGAGCAGGCCCTGCAGCTTATGCAGGCCGGCCTCGATCAGATCGAAGTCCCCTTGTTGGGCTGCCACAGCAATCGTGAAGATGTTGGCGCCGGCACAATAGTGCTTGCCCTGGTTCCCGATCACCAGGCCGACCCAGCGCTCTTTCTTCAGTTCTTCTATCGCCAGCAAGCCCATGTTGTAGATATCGTCATCCATGGCGTTTGCCTTGCTGTGAAACTCGAAGAGCAGGACGCCATTACCCATATCCAACAGGCTGGCACTATCGTTTGCCTGGATTTCTTTGCTCCTTACTTTGAGATCGGCGATCGAGATGTCGTCCGGATCGACGGGCAGCGGAATGTATCCTTTCATGGCCAGATCGAAGTATTCCGGCAATCGGCCGGTTTCATACCGGTAGAAGTGGTGCTGTCCACCGGCGAGCATCTCTTCTATCCAAGCGGGGATCTCGACGGATTCTCCTCGGAGTCGGTCGACGGAGCGCTTGAGCCCAATGGCATCCCAGATCTGGAACGGGCCAAGCTCCCAGCCAAAACCCCAGCGGCACGCGGCATCGATCGAGAGGATGTCATCGCTGATCTCGGTGAGGCAGCCGGCGGCATAGACGACCAGGCGCGAGAGCAAGAACCACAGGTATTCTCCGGCACGATCCTCGGCATAGGCCAGTATCGCCAGACGCTCGGCCAATTCGCCGATCCGCTTCCCGGCATTGATCGACTCAAAGCGGGGCCTGGCGGGCGGTTCATACTCGAGGGATTCAAGGTTGAGAGTCCAGAATTGTCGCTCGCCGTCGACCATCGTCTTCTTGTAGAAACCCTGGTCAGCCTTGTTCCCCAGCCAGCCGCGCTTGACCATGGCCTCGATCAAGACCGAGGCCTTGGGGTGCTTCAGCGCTTCCCGCCTGGGATCCTCGGGGATCGCCTCGAACAGATTGCGCGAAACGTGGGCCAGGACATCGATCCCCACCAGGTCGTTCAATCGGAATGTCGCCGTCTTGGGGCGGCCGATCGCCGGCCCAGTCATCTCATCGACTTCCTCGACAGTGTAGCCATGGTCGAGGGCGTAGTTCATCGCCTCCGAACCCGTGATCGAGAGTAAGCGGTTGGCGATGAAGTTCGGCGTGTCCTTGCACAGTACGACCCCCTTCCCCAACACGCTCGTACAGAATCGTTTCATGAACTCCAGCAGCTCCGGGGTGTTCCTGGTGTGCGGGATTAGCTCGAGCAGCTTGAGATAGCGCGGCGGGTTGAAGAAGTGGGTTCCCAGAAAGTGTTGCTGGAAGCCTTCCGACAGCCCCTCGGCTATCTGATGTATGGGGATGCCACTGGTATTCGTAGTCACGATCGACTGCGGCTTGCGCACGCCATCGACGCGGGCCATCAAATCGCGCTTGACATCCAACCGCTCGATGACGGCTTCGATGATCAAGTCGGCCTCGCCGATCTTGTCGAAATCATCTTCCAGGTTCCCGATACTTACCCGCTGGACGGAGTCATCGACGTAGAAGTTGGCCGGTCTGGCGCGGGCACAGCGTTCGAGTCCCTCGGCCACGATCCGGTTCCGGACTTCCCTGTCATCCAGGGCCAGGCCCCGGGAGGCTTCGCTCGGGGTGAGCTCGGTAGGCACGATGTCGAGCAGGAGGCACGGCAGACCGACATTGCTCATGAGAGCGGCAATCGAAGCCCCCATGGTTCCCGATCCAATGACAGCGACTCTGTTCACGGCGTATGGCATGACGACCTCCAAGCACGTTCGTCCTTCACTCCAGGGCCTCCAACGCTCAGCGGAGCTCCTTGCTCGAGTAGTTGAGGATCCTGCGGGCGACAATCAAGCGATTGATTTGCCCGGTGCCTTCGAAGATATCGTTGATCTTGGCATCCCGGAACCACTTCTCTAAGAGAAGATCGCGGGAGTAGCCAAGCGGCCCCATCAATTCGACCGCCCGTTGAGTGATCTTGGTAACCACGTCGCCCGCCTTGACCTTGGACATCGAGGCCTCTAACGTATTCGGCTTATGCTCATCCGCCAGCCAAACCGCCTTGAGGACCAGGAGCCATGCCGAGCGCAGCATGACCTCCATTTCGATGACCTCGCGCTCGAGATTGGTCAGAAGCGAGCGCGGCAGGCCGTAACGGATCTCGATCCCTTGCTGGTCCAGGAGCTCCTTGAGCAGCTCGACGGTTGCTCGGGCCACGCCCAGCGCCGAAGCCGCGACCAAAGGTCGGGTTGCGTCGAAGGTCGCCATGGCCTTCTTGAAGCCCTTCTGGGTCACCGTCTCAACTTCGGGGCTGCCGAGGATGCTGTCGAAAGGAATGCGGCAGTCCTGGAGGACGACCGATGCCGTGTCACTCGAGCGGATGCCGAGCTTGTGCTCGAGCTTGGTCACGCTGCAGCCCGGGGTCCCGGCTTCGACGACGAAGGGCCGCATCCCTGCCCGGCCTGCGGCCGGGTCGATCGTCGCCCAGACGACAACAAACCCTGGAGTGTCGACCAGAGATTTGTGACCGGCGGTGACAAATATCTTCTCCCCGTTCAGCACCCACTCATCCCCGTCGCGGACGGCCGTCGTGCGGATGGCGGCCGTATCCGAGCCGGCCTGCGGCTCGGTCATCGCCATACAGGCGAAGGCCGGCTTGTCGCCGGAGAAGCGCTTCAGGAAGCGTTCCTTTTGCTCCGGAGTGCCGCTGGCCTCGACGGCTGCTGCGCCCAGCCCACCTCCCGGGGTGCACAGGTACAGTCCGGCATCGCCCCATGACAAGCACTCGATCATGAAGGCCAGGCGTTGGTATCCAAGTCTCGGCCCTTCCTTGCGCACTCCCCGATCCGGCGCGAGTGATCCCGCGCCCATCGCCTTCATCGCCTCATGCATGAAGCTAATGAAATCCCAGGGGATTTCGTGCTCCTGATCGTCGTAGCGCCGTGAGACTGGCCGCATCATGTTTTCGGCCACGGATCCCATCATGACCACGGTCTTGCTCAGGGTCTCCGGCATCTCGAAGGAGATCATGTCTATGCCCTCGCTTTCTCAACCCATTCGGACGTCAGACGATCGCCAGGCCGGCGAAAGCCGGGATCCCGCGACCATTACGCATCCAGAGCTCGACCGGATGTTCACGGATGTAGCCATGTCCACCGAGGATCTGGACCGCCCTGTCGGTGACCATCATGGCGGCGTCAGAGACGCTGACCAGTGCCAGGTATGCGGCTTTGGAGGCGTCGTGGCCGGCGTCCATCAACCAGGCTGCCTCCCAGACCATAAGCCGACTGGCTTCGATCTCGGTGATCATCTCCGCCAGCATGAAGGCGATCACCTGCTTCTGGGCGATCGGGACACCAAAGGCCTCGCGGTCTTTGGCGTAGGCCAGGGAGTAATCATACGCGGCCTGGCTCAAGCCGACGCCCAGTGCTGCGACCGCAACCTGCGACGCGGCCAGGATCGGCGCAAAATCGTGGCCATCGGCCCCTCCGAGTCTCGCCGACCCGGGAACGTGCACCTTGTCCAGCCTGATCCTAAACGTCGGCACTCCCCCGATGCCCATGAGGCGCTCTCGCTCGCAGATCTGATAACCCTCAGCGCCTTTAGGAATCAGAAACCCTTGCGGGGTCCCGTCAACTCCGGCATACACCACGGTCCGCTCGGCACGATCGGCGAACGGGACGCAGGCCTTCTCCCCGGTGATCACGAAACCGTCGGAGCTCTTCTCGGCCGCCGTTCGCATCTGGCCGGGGTAGAAGTCGAAAGCCGGTTCGATGAATGCGGAGGTCACCGGCTGCCAATCGCCTTCGGCCAACGCCGGCAGGTGTTCCAGCTTCTGCGCCTCGGTACCCGCGGACAGGATCGGAAGTGCGAAGAGCCCCGGGGCCATGACGGCCAGTGCCCCGGCCAAATCTCCCCATCCGAGGACCTCGGCCGCCAGTGCGCCGGTCACTGCGGATCGTTCCCCGAATCCGCCATAAGCTTCGGGAATGCTCGCCTGGAGCACCCCGAGTTCCCACCCTTTTCGGATCACCGAATGTGGGAACTCCCCGCTCTCATCCGCCTCGTGGGCGGCAAGCCTCAGGTCGTTTGTCGCGTAGCGGCGCACGGAGTCGACCAGCATCTGTTGTTCTTGGCTTGGCTCGAAGCCGTACATGGGCCCCTCCTTTGAAGCGCTCAAGCAGCGCGCTCAATCCGAGAATCGCAGGGATGATGAGCGAGGCAGCTCAAGCCTCAGCACGCATCCCACGCCGTCTTTGTCAATCATCGAATACCGGAGGCTCAGCTGGCCTCCCGTCGTCGAGGTATCAGTCGCGGCAACGACGGCGACGCGCCCCCAAGTCGGACATAGCGGAGCGCCACAGGGCCATCTCGCTCGAGTTCTCGATAGTTGGCAACGCCCAGGTATCCGCGTTGGGCCAGATACTCGACATGGGATCCGGCTTCCTCCAAGGCCAGCAACTCATGGTAGCCCGATGCGGATGGGAAGAGACCATGTGCCACCTCGCCGATCGTTCTCGGTGTTTGCAGGAGATCGAGAACCGCACTCAGCCGCTGGCGATGGACTTCCTCGATCGCTCCAATCCGGCCGACCAGGTCCTCGATGGGCGCGTAGTGTCCACCCAGCGTGAGGCTGACCTCCGGGGCGAGCTGCCGCAACAGTTCGAGCGACTCAAGGTAGTGTCCCAGCCCCGTGTACAGGCTCAAGCGTTCCGGAGCCTGGTGCGGGCTTATCCGGGCGAGGATATGATCGCCGGAGAGCAAGACATCGTCGACTTGAATAACCACGTGGCCCGGACAGTGACCTGGCACGTGGGTCATCTTCAACCGTCCGAGCTCCATTCCGGCGGAAGAGTAGGTGAAATCCACGTGCACGGAGGAGAAGAGGTGCTTGTTCAATAGGTAGAGGGCCATCAGGCGACTGCGCTCTTCAACAGTCAGGCCTGATTCATCGAGGAATTCGTGCAGCCTTCGGGCGACGATTGTCAGACGTTCTTCGTAGTTGGTGAGAACCCGCAGGTCCAATTCGTGGACGCCGACGGCGGCATGGCATCGCTCGAGCACAAATTGCAGACCACCGAAGTGATCGATATGGCCGTGGGTGATGAGAATATGGGTGAGATCGTCCCACGCTGCCGGTTCAGTGTAACTTTGTCGGATCTCATTCAGGCCTTGCTCAAGTTGATCGTTCGAGTCACCGAAGCCTGATCCTACGTCCACAAGCGCCCGGATGTCGTCGACCACTACCAGGTGGGCGTAGCCGGACAGGTCCGGGAACAGGTCGATCGGCCAGCGATAGATGCGGGCGCCTTCACGACTCAGGTAGCGCTGCACGCCTTCGCTCATTTGCCGATCGAGCCTTGGCGGGGGCTCATCCCTTGAAGCACCAGATTGGTGAAGATCTCGGCCAGGGCCTCGGCCTTGAGCCCCCCGCTCCGGCGGAACCAAGTGATCATCCAATTCTGGATTCCGAGGAGCGCGAAGCTCGTGATTTTCTCATCCAATTCCCGGAAGCATCCATCCTCGACCCCCTGTCGAATGAGGTCCCGCCAGAGCCGTTCGTACCGGTCGCGCCGACGGATGTGGCGCTCAAGAAGCTCGGGCTCCAGGCTGCGGTGCTCCAGGAGGAGAACCGCCGCCAGGTCGGGATCCTCGGCCAATCGACTGACATAGACCCGGATCGCCTCGCGAAGCTTCTCATCCGACGGCAAGTCCGAGCCCAGGACTACTTGCATGTCAGCGATGAGCAAGTCGAGCGCCTGGTTGAGGATTGTCAGGAGGATCTCTTGTTTGCTTTCGACGTGGTGGTAAAGGCTGGCCTTCTGGAGGTGAACCGCATCGGCGATGTCTTGCATCGAGGCGGCCTGATAGCCCTTCACGCGGAAGATCTGGGCCGCCGCCGAGATGATCTCCGAACGCTGCATGGGTTATTTACCTACCGACCGGTCGGTAGATCCATCGTAGCACAAGCGACAGAGGCCGTCAACTGGCGCGCCCGGATGGGTGCATTCTGACTTGGGGGGCGCGACCTGCC
>MGOM01000040.1:3558-11856 GCA_001797105.1 Chloroflexi bacterium RBG_19FT_COMBO_62_14 | reverse complement strand
GAATGCGTTTCCCCGCTAAGATCATGCGGGGCGAACGGCCCCCCTCCTCCCTCCACACCTCCCACTACCCCGCTAAGACCATGCGGGGCGAACGGCCCTTACGCAAATGGCCGTTGATGGAGTCTTCTGCGACGGCGTGAGCTCGGCCATCCCTGCTTGAATCTTGACTCCGAGCTTTGGAACAGTCGGGGTAACCGTGGGTCGCGCTCCCTCCAGTCAGATTTCCGGTTCTAGCGGAAGCAGCCGAGGAGGCGCGCTGGGGCTCGGACCCGCAGCGGCCGCATTCCGGAGGGGCGTGAAAGGCCCGCCCCCCGGCCCCGTGAAACGGAATGCACCATTGCGCCTCCGGTCATTTCCGCTTTCATCGTGGAATCGTGTAAGATACGCCTCGTGATCGCCCGGATCGTGGAAGAACATTACGATTGAATCGTCCCTCGCGCCGTAGAGGACGATTCTTCGAGGGTCCGAGAGCTGCCAATGTCGGATGCCGGCACAAACCCGATGGTGAACGAGAGCCTGGTCGACGAAACACAGGCCCTCTTGGAACGCCTCTACCCGATCTGCCGAAGCCTCACCGGCAACGGCGTCCGGGAGACGCTCCGGGTCCTTCAGCAGGTGGCCGACTTCGATAGCAGGGAAATCGCTTCCGGCACGGCCGTCTATGATTGGGTCGTCCCTGACGAGTGGAACATCAGCAGCGCGTTTTTGGAGACCAGCTCCGGCGAACGCGTGGTCGATTTCGCCGACAGTAACTTGCACGTCGTCAACTACAGCACTCCGGTAGACGAGAAGCTGTCATTCGAGGAGCTGCAGCAGCACCTGCACACTCTGCCGGATCTTCCCGAGGCGATCCCCTACCGGACGACCTACTACGACCGACAGTGGGGCTTCTGCCTCAGCCACAACCGCTTCCAGCAGCTCGACCGAAGCGACACCTATCACGCCTATATCGATTCAAGCCTCGAGCCGGGTTACCTGACCTATGGGGAGAGGCGGTTGGGCGGCAGTTCAAAGAGCGAGTTCGTGGTGTCTACGTACTGCTGCCACCCTTCCCTGGCGAACGACAATCTCTCCGGGATGGTGCTCTGGGCGCTGCTCCTGCGCGAGTTGCAGCAGCGCCCGGCCACGCGGCACACCTACCGCTTCATCATCGTCCCCGAGACGATCGGGGCCATCGCCTACCTGAACTTGCACGAAGGGGAGATGAGGCAGATCGCCGGGGGTTTCATCCCAACCACAGTCGCCGGACCAGGGCCGTTCGGTTTCAAGCAGACCTTCCTCGGCGATCATCTGATCGATAGGGTCGTCGCTCAGACGTTCGGCGAGATCCGGCTTGACTACATCGCCTACCCGTTCGATGTCAACGGGAGCGATGAAGCCCACTATTCCGCACCGCACTTTCGAATCCCGATCGGGACGATATGCAAGGACAAGTATTACGAGTACGACTACTACCACACGTCTTTGGACAATCTGGACTTCATCCGCGCCGAGAACCTCGTGGAGACTCTGAAGTTGTACTTGTCGGCCATCGAGAAACTCGAGTTGAATCGATCCTACCGCTCACTCAATCCGTATAGCGAGCCGATGTTGGGGAAGCGAGGCTTGTACCCGAAGACCGGTGGAACGATCAAGCAGAGAGCTGTGGATCTGAACGGCGAGCATCTCCAGCGCGCCTACACCATCTCCGGCAAGAGTGTGATCTACGGGAACGAGCTGGATGCCATTCGCTGGTTGATGTTCTATGGAGACGGAGAAACCAATCTGCTCGACATCGCCGAGAGAACCGGCCTTCCGCTGCGCCAACTGGCCGAGACGGCCGAGAGGCTGTGCCAGCATGGCCTAATGCAACTCACTCCGGAGCCGACGAAGGAGGATCGATGAAGGTCCTATGGATCGGCGGCGATCACCCCCGTCATCTCTACTACATCAACACGATCCACAGAGTCTTCCCGCTGAGCGGGGCGATCGTCGAGCAGCGCGAGAACCTGATCCCTCAACCCGAGCCTGGGCTCGCCCCCCAGGATCGAGACAACTTCATTCGGCACTTCGCCAATCGGGCCGAAGCCGAAGAGCGGTTCTTCGGGGATCAAACTCGTCCCGACTGCCCCACTCATCTTGTCGGCCGGGCTGGCCTGAACAGCCGGGAGAGCGCCGAATTCCTGGCTTCCATCGCCCCGGATGTTGTGCTGATCTTCGGAAGCGGGCTGGTGAAAGATCCCTTGTTCTCGAGTCTTCCCCCGCAGACCCTCAACCTCCACCTTGGGTTGTCTCCACGCTATCGTGGGGCGGCCACTTTGTTCTGGCCGTTCTATTTCATGGAACCGCCCTATGCCGGCACCACCTTCCACTACATCGTCTCCGAACCGGACGCCGGGGATGTCGTCCACCAGGTCGTCCCCAAGCTCGACCCATCGGACAAGATCCACGACGTGGCTTGCAAGGCGGTGGCCGAATCCGCACAGGCGGCGCTGGGGCTGATGCGGATCCTCGAGGAAAAAGGTCATTGGGAGCGTCACCGGCAACGCGGCACCGGGCGGAATTTCCTGGCCAGTGACTTCAAACCCGAACACCTGAGGCTGATCTATAACGTCTTCGACGACGACATGGTCCGGCAGTACGTGGAGGGAAAGCTGACATCCAGGGCGCCGAAGCTCATTCGGCAATTCTGAGCCCTCTGTCAACGCCTCATCCTCGGTCTTCGCGCACGACCATAGACCTTCGAATGAACCCCCAATCGCGGGAGAGGACAACTTTCGTCCTCGGACGGGGTTCATCAGCTTGAAACGCCGCCCGCGGCCCACAACCCAGCGTCGCCTCTCGGCCGGGAGGCTCAGGGATCCTGTCCACCGGTGCGACCTGACGTCCTGCGGTCTGGACGATCATTCAATCCGGCATCGAATCAAGCAAACGCAACCGATCGCCAGAGGAGCAGCCCATGAGCATTACACGCGACGAAGCGCTTGATTACCATCGGCGTGGCAGACCGGGCAAGATCTCGGTCACCCCGACCAAGCCTCTGGCCACGCAGCGCGATCTGTCCTTGGCTTACACCCCGGGCGTAGCCGTCCCGGTCCTGGAGATCGAGCGCGATCCGGCCGCCGCTTATGAGCTGACCACGAAAGGCAATCTGGTCGCCGTGGTCTCGAACGGGACCGCCATCCTGGGTTTGGGTGACCGCGGCGCCCTGGCGGCCAAGCCGGTGATGGAAGGCAAAGGGGTCTTGTTCAAGGTCTTCGCCGACGTCGACGTGTTCGATATCGAAGTCGATACCCACGACCCGGATCTGGTAATCGCCGTAACCGCCGCGATCGCTCCGACCTTCGGTGGAATCAATCTGGAGGACATCAAGGCGCCGGATTGCTTTTACATCGAAGATAAACTGAAGTCGATGCTCGATATTCCCGTGTTCCACGACGACCAGCACGGGACTGCCATCATTTCCGGGGCGGCCTTGCTCAATGGGCTGGAAATCGTCGGCAAGGACATCCGCCAGATTCGGGTGGTTGTCTCCGGCGCCGGCGCCGCGGCCATCTCGTGCAGCGAGCTCGCCGTCCGCCTCGGCGTGCGCCGCGAGAATATCCTACTTGTGGACAGCAAGGGAGTGGTTCACAAGGACCGGCAGGATGGCTTGAACCAGTACAAGCTTCGTTTCGCCGCAGAGACCCAGGCGCGCACACTGGCCGACGCGGTCCGAGGCGCCGACGTGTTCTACGGTCTGTCGGTGGCTGACGTGCTGACGCCGGAGATGGTCGGCACGATGTCCCCTAGGCCGTTGATCTTCGCCATGGCCAACCCTGATCCGGAGATCAAGTACGAGCTCGCCAAGGAGACCCGGCCGGATGCCATCGTCGCAACCGGCCGGAGCGACTACCCCAACCAAATCAACAACGTGCTCGGTTTCCCATTCATCTTCCGCGGGGCGCTCGACGTTCGTGCCAGCGCCATCAGCGAAGAGATGAAGGTGGCAGCCGCCCATGCCCTGGCTGACCTGGCAAAGCAGGATGTCCCCGACAGCGTGCTGGCGGCCTACGGCGTATCGAGCCTCAGGTTCGGCCCGGATTACATCTTACCCAAGCCCTTTGACACGCGGGTGCTGCTGTGGGAGGCGCCGGCCGTAGCCGAAGCGGCCATGGCCAGCGGGGTGGCTCGCCGGAAACTCGACCTGGAGCAGTACCGGGACGAGCTTGCCTTGCGTCAGGGCAAAGGCGAGAGTGTGCGCCGATTCATCATCAACAAGGCGCGCCAGACCCCCAAGCGCGTCGTCTTTGGAGAGGGCGAGGAGGACAAGGTGATCCGGGCGGCGGTCCAGGCCAAAGAGGAAGGGATCGCTGTGCCGATCCTACTCGGGCGCCCGGCAGTCATCGCCGAGAAGATGCGCGACCTTGGCTTGACCGGGGATGTGCAAATTGTCGACCCGGCCGAATCGGATCAGGCGGAACTCTATGCCCGAGCCTACTTCGATCTACGCCGCCGGCAAGGCATCACCATGGCGCATGCCCGGCGACAGGTGGCGCGCCGCAACGTGTTCGGGCCGATGATGGTCCATCATCGCGCCGCTGACGCCTTCCTCTCGGGGTTGACCTACGACTACCCCGAGGTCATCCGGCCTGCGCTGCAGATCTTTCACACGCGCCAAGGTACACGGCGGGCAGCAGGCTTGTACCTGATCATCGTCAACGATCGGGTGTACATCTTCACCGACGCTACCGTCAACATCGACCCGAACGCGGAAGACCTGGCCGAGATCGCCATCCTGGCGGCGGATTTCGCCAAGCAGTTGGAGCTCGAGCCGCGCGTCGCGATGCTCTCATTCTCCAATTTCGGGAGCACCAAACATCCTCTGTCCGACAAGGTCCGGCGCGCCGTGGATCTCGTGCGCGCCAAGAGGCCCGACATTCTCATCGATGGCGAGATGCAGGCCGACACCGCCGTCGCGCCGGACATCGTCGACGAGCGCTATCCGTTCAGCCGTGTGCGTGATGCCAACGTGCTTGTGTTCCCCTCGCTTGAGGCGGCCAATGTGGCCTACAAGCTCCTCGATCGGCTGGGGAACGCACAAGCGATCGGGCCGATCTTGCTCGGGATCGGGGCCCCGGTCCACGTCCTGCAAACGGGCGATGACGTGGCCGACATCGTCCACATGGCGGCTGTGGCCGTGATGGACGCACAGAGCCGCGAGCGCTGATAGGTCTCGTCGCTGGCGGGGATGTGGGGGGATACGCCCAAGGGATTCTGCAGCGATCCTTGAACCGCTTGAGTCGATCGGTTACAATCTTGCCAGCGCGCCCCTGTAGCTCAGTGGATAGAGCGTTGCCCTCCGGAGGCAAAAACCGGCGTTCGAGTCGCCGCAGGGGCGCCACGAGCCCTGGCCAACCGTCCAGGGCTATTGCTTTGATAGGCCCCGACTTGGGCAAGGAGGTAGCCTGGAGCACAATCAGCGCTCGTCGAATTGTCTAGACTTCAATCCACTCAACTTTGCGGCTTTGCGTATCCACGATCGCCAGCGTGCTGCGCCCTTGCATCCCCATGATCTCTCCCGGATTGAGCAGCAGGCAATCCCCGACCCGCTCCTCAAGGGCCGTGTGATCGTGGCCGTAGAGGACCAAGCCGTACTGGCCGGACAGGGCCAGGCCGCGGGCGATTCGCGGGTAGTGGTTCACCGCGACTCGCATCCCGTCGAACTCGAGTTCCGCCAGTATCCCGTGCAGACTCACGCTCGGGAATCCCGCAGCGACCTTGGCGATCAGGAACGGATCGCCGTCGTTGTTGCCCCAGACGACGTGGAGCGGCACGCCCGCCAGCCCCTCTCCTAACCGTCGAACGACAAACGGCGCACAGAGATCACCGCAATGGATCACAGCCTCGGCCGTCTTGAGGTGCGTCATTGCCTGGTCCAACTTCCAGATGTTGTCATGACTGTCACTGATGGCGGCGATCTTCATTCCTCTTCTCCAGCCTCGGTCATGGCGAGCCGGCCGTAGCATTCGCTCATGTCGCGGAGGCGCTCGGCCGCCTCGGACGTCAGTTCATCAGTTCGCACTCGCCAGGACCAATTCCCATCCGATCTGCCCGGATAGTTCATCCGGGCTCGGCTATCCAGACTCAGAACGTCCTGGAGCGGCGTAACAGCCCAATTGGCGACGGAAGCCCAGGCGGCCCGGATGAGATCCCAGGCGATATCCTCACCGTCGCATCTCAAGTAGCGACGGCAATAGTCACGCTCGACCTCCCCGGCGCTGGCGTACCAGCCGCATGAAGTATCGTTGTCGTGTGTCCCCGTGTAGACAACCGCGTTCGAGGTGTAGTTGTGTGGAAGGAATGGGTTGTCAGCATCTGAATCGAACGCGAACTGGATGACTTTCATCCCCGGAAGGTCGAAGGCCTCCCGCAACTCGACGACCTCCGGGGTGATCACACCCAGGTCCTCGGCGATCAAAGGCAGGGCACTGAGTTCGCGCCGGACCGCTTCCAGGAAACCGGCGCCCGGGCCAGGAACCCAGCGGCCGGTCTCGGCGGTTGGCGCGTCGGCAGGGACCTCCCAATAGGCCTCGAACCCGCGGAAGTGATCGAGTCGAACGATGTCCACCTGGCTCAGGGCCGCGCGCAGTCTCCCCATCCACCATGCATAACCGTCCTGGCGCATGACCTCCCATCGGTACAGCGGATTCCCCCAGCGCTGGCCGGTCTCGGTGAAATAGTCGGGAGGCACCCCCGCCACGACAGTCGGCCTCCCCGATGAGTCCAAGTGGAACAGCCGGCTGTGTGCCCAGACATCGGCGCTGTCTGGCGCGACGAAAATGGGGATGTCCCCGACGATCCTTACGCCCGTCCGGCGGGCCAGGTCGTGCAGCGCATTCCATTGTTCGAAAAACAGGAATTGACGCACACGTGTGCCTTCGGTCTCCGCCGCAAGGCGCCGCCGCGCTTCAGCCAGGGCCGCCGGCTTTCTCTCGCCCAATTCGCCTTCCCACTCCGTCCAGGAGCGGTCGGCATGGGCCCGCTTCAGGGCCATGAAGAGGGCAAAGTCCTCGAGCCAGCCGGCTTGCTCGGCCCGGAAGGCCTCGTAGCGCAGCTTCAACTCCGTCGTGGCGCGCGCGTTGAAGTGGAATGCGGCTAGATCGAGCAGCCGGTCCTTGAACCGGATGACCTCTCCGAATTTGACAAGGTCATCCGGGAATCGGGGCGAGCCCGCCAACTCGTCGTCGGCGAGCAGGCCGGCTGCGACGAGATCCTCGAGGCTGATCAACAATGGATTGCCGGCGAAGGCCGAGAAACACTGATAGGGTGAATCACCGTATCCGGTCGGTCCGAGCGGCAGTACCTGCCACAGACCGCAGCCGGCCTGCCTCAGCCATTCGATCCATCGTCTGGCCGACTCGCCGAGGTCGCCGATCCCGCCTGGGCCCGGGAGGGACGTCGGGTGGAGCAAGATCCCGGCATGGCGGCGCGTGAACCAGGATGCGTCAGACATCCGTTCCTTGCCGCGGTTTTGCGCGATGGTAGAGGTCTGCATAGAGATGGGCGGAACGATCCCAGCTGAAGTCCGTCTTCATCCCCCTCCTTTGAAGCCCAGTCCATCGGCGCCGGTCCCTGTACGCCACCAACGCCCGGCGAATCGCATCGCTCAAGGCCTGCGGGTCGGCGGGCTCGAACACGAAACCCACACCATCTCCGGCTGACGAGTAGTCGACGACTGTGTCCTTGAGCCCACCAGTGGCTCGCACGATCGGGACGCAGCCGTAGCGCATCCCGATCATCTGGGCCAGCCCGCACGGCTCATAGCGAGAGGGGACCAGAAGCATGTCGGCTCCGGCGTATATGCGCCGCGCTAACCGCGGATCGAAGCGATCGATGAACACCACCCGCTCGGGATGCGCCTGGGCGAAATCCCGCCCGCGCTGCTCAAGCAAAGGGTCACCCGTCCCAAGTAGCACGAAGTTCCAATCGGCCTCGAGCACGAGCCCGAGGGCCTCGAGAGCGATGTCCACGCCCTTCTGATGATCGAGCCGGGTGATCATCCCAATCAGCGGGGGGGTCTCACGAGCACCGAGCCCCAACTCAACGGTCAGAGTCCGTTTCTGACCCCGGCGAACATCGAGCGAATCCCAGGAGTATCCGGCGTCGAGAGCCCGGTCCGCTTTCGGATCCCAGGTGTGCATGTCTAGGCCGTTCAGTATTCCCACGATCCGATCGTTTCGGGCCTTGAGGAATCGCTCAAGGCCGCAGCCAAACTCGGCCGTTTGGATTTCCCTGGCGTAGCCTGGGCTGACCGTTCCCAACCAGTCGGCTGAGGCG
>MGOM01000040.1:2104-3533 GCA_001797105.1 Chloroflexi bacterium RBG_19FT_COMBO_62_14 | reverse complement strand
ATGGATGTCGTCCGAAGGCGGGATTCCATAGGCCTGGAGCGCCGCCTGTCCCCCCGCCCCGAGAAATGCGAGGTTGTGAACCACGAGTAGAGTCGCTGCCTCCGCCCAGAATCGATCCGCGGCGCGGTGCATCTCGAGCCAGCTGATTGCCGGTGCGGTGTGCCAATCGTTGGCGTGGACCACATCCGGCCGCCAGCCATCGACCTTGCATGCGGCCAATGCCGCAAGCGAAAAGAAGGTGTACTTCTCTGCATCGAGTGCCGGATCTCCATAGATCGCCTGGGCCCCCCTCACCGGCTTACCGTCAATCCAATACACGGCCGGCGAATTCCGCTCCGACAGGAACACCTGCGTCGGCTGAACTCCCGAGGCGCGGGGAAGGTTGACTTCCGCGATCGGCTTCAGATCGAGCCGGTTGCGGTCGATTTGCGGGTGAAGGGGCAATGCCAACCGGATGTCGAGGCCGAGCTCGAGCAGCGCCGGCGGCAACTCGCCGGCGACGTCTCCCAAACCCCCGACTTTGATGTACGGGGTAGCTTCCGAGGCGAGAAAAAGAACTCTCACGCACTGTACCAGCGATAGTCGATCGCCGGAAAGACCTTATCTCGCTCCCACAGGCGCTCGGCCAAGGCGGTGTCGCCTTCACCCTCACGGAGTGAGTCGAGGAGGGAGTCGAAGCGCTCAACATGTTCACGGAAACGTTGCACGGCGTATTCCCGGGCTTGCGCCGTCGAAACCAGGAAGGGCCAGTCGGACGACTGCAGTAGCAGGAGTTCTCTCGCCGCTTGATTGAGGACGAGTTTTCGCCCTGCTTGTGTATCCGGCTCGGCGCGTGTGACCTCCAGCATGCGGTTCTCTGCAGCGTGGATGATCGGCCACATCCAATGCGTGTCGGCGTTGTCCCAGACGAAGTGGGTCCCCCCTGCCCCCCACGACCCCTCGGGCAGGTTGACTACCGTCTGTGGCGGATTGGCGTCGATATAGGCCGACCCCGTGGTGAGGTCGACTTCCTCGGATCGCGCCAGGCGGCGCAGAACTCCCTCCAACCAGCTCACGCCTTCGAACCACCAGTGGCCCAGCAGTTCGGTGTCATAGTTTGCGGCGATGATCCCGGCCTTACCGCTGTTCGCGTGATAACCCTTGAGCAGCTCGGTGACCAGGGAAGCGAAATGGGCGCTGTGCTCACCCACCTTCCCTGCCGCCCAATCCGGATGGTAGGCGTCTTTGTCACCCAGATTGACCCCCGCGCCCGAGACGCGCCAGTACTGCATCCCCGAGATGCCATCCTTCTTGTGGAACTCGCGATAGTCGAAGTCTCCGGGGTAGCCCCACTCGGCGCTCCACACCTGCAAGCCTGTGCGGTTGTTGCGGCCGATCACCGCCACATCCGGCCGGCCAGCGTAGTAGGCCTCGTAAGTCGTCGCCGGCT
>MGOM01000040.1:0-2012 GCA_001797105.1 Chloroflexi bacterium RBG_19FT_COMBO_62_14 | reverse complement strand
CGGCCGCCCTCGATCATGTGCGTCTCGGCAAAGAACAGGCCCAGTTTGTGGCGAGCCAGGAATGTCTCGATCCCGGGCCGCTCCCGCCCGGCTTCGGTGATGTAACCCGGTCGATAAGCGCACTCCGGAAGCCAGATCGCGCGCGGCGCCCGCCCAAGATGCAAGCGATGCGTCTCGACCGCGGTCTTCAACTGCAGGTTGATTGACTCGTCCCGATCGAGGAGTGGAAGATAACCATGGGTCGCTCCGCAGGTGACGACTTCGATCATGCCCGCGTCTTGGAGCGCTCGAAAAGCAGGAACGAGGTTGCCCCCATACTGGTTGTGGAACCGTTCGCGGATCGAGCTGTACCAGTCCCTGTAGTAGCCCGCTAGATAGGCCATGTGTCCATCATTGCCCGCCTCAAAGCGGGGGACGTCGTCGGAGGCGGCGGCGATCTTCTGCTCAAGATAGCTCTCGAAATTCCGCTGCACATCGCGGTCGTTCAGTTGCTCGAGAAGGACGGGGGTCAGACTGAGCGTCAGCCGAGCCCGGAGGCCCTCATCTTTCAGGCGGTGCAGGGAGTCGAGCAAGGGGATGTAGGTCTCGGCGGCGGCCTCGTGGAGCCACTCTTCGCCGTGCGGCCAGCGGCCGGCCTGCCGGGTGTAGGGCAAGTGGGAATGCAGGACAAAAGTAAAGCTGCCGATCTTATCCATGGTTTCTCCGTGATCGGACGGGGACATCTTTCATTGTAGCAGATGCGCACGCGGGCCGATGGAGAGATCGGGCGTTTGGCATCTTGGAGGAAGCTGGGAATCTTCGCTTCCCGGCTTCCCTCAAGATGCGTGAGTTCACGGGGGCGCGGCGCAATTCGCGATCGAAGCAGGCTTCCACCTCACCCCGGTAAGATCATCCGGGGTGGACGGCCCCCTCACCCCCGGTAATTTCATCCGGGGCGAACGGCCCTCTCCGCGGAGTCTCTTGGCTCTGACAAGATGCCGCGTGGCGGAGAGGGCAGGAGTCCATCCGCGTAGGACCCTGAGCATTGCGGGCGGACATGGGCGAGGCTTACCTCCCGCGCCGGATGTTTGAGTAGAATACAAGAATTCGGTCGGCGCGGCGCGCCGGATAGAGCACGGCTGCGGGACTAAGATGACGGACATTCTGGAGGACTTCTGGTCGGAAGTCCTTTCCAACGACCCTGACCGCGTCCTCGCGGCGCTGGCCGGGGTCAGCGCGGCCGAACGCGATAACGTCATTCGCCACCTCCAACGCATGGCCGGCGAGCCAGGTTGGAGAGAGGCCCAGCGCGCCCGAGCCCAGGCAGCCCTCGACGCTTTACGGGCATCGTCGACCCGCGGCTGAGCCCTCGCCGTTGTCGCGGCTGGAGGCGTGATGGACTTCGGCCCGTGGAAGGAACATCAAACATCTGGAGGTTGCATGTATGGCCGATGAGCACGATCGACTCCCTCAATGGGATTTGAACGGTGTCTTCCCGGGGCTGGAGAGTCCCGAGTTTGAGAACGGCTTCAAGGGGGCCGTGAAGGCCATCGATGAGTTGGTGGCCGTTTTCGATGATCGGGAAATCGCACAGCGCCCGATTGCACCCATTCGTCCCGAAGATATCAAGACCTTCGACTACGTCATCCTCGCCTTCGATTCGGTGCTCAGGCAGACGATTACGCTCAACGCCTACATCCAGAGTTTCGTCACAACCGATTCGCGCAATGCTCCAGCCCAGGCCCGGTTGAGCGAGCTTCAGGGACAAACGCTGCGGTTGAAACTCCTTGGGACCCGGCTTACTGCCTGGATCGGCTCGCTCGATATCAACGGCCTGATGGAGAAGTCGGATCTCGCCCGAAGCCACGAACTCATGCTGCGTCAGAACCAGATCCGCTCGCGTCATCTGATGCCTCCCGATGCGGAAGAGCTCGCCGCCGAACTCAACCTCAGCGGGGGAACGGCCTGGGAGAAGCTGCACGGAGATTTCACTTCACAGATGATGGTCGAGGTCGAGCTGGAGGGCGAGAAAC
>MGOM01000039.1:10758-23777 GCA_001797105.1 Chloroflexi bacterium RBG_19FT_COMBO_62_14 | reverse complement strand
GAGTGCCGTCTTCGACCACATACGCCAGGTCGAGCCCTTTGTCGAAGGCCCGCGTGGCGACCAGATCGAGCGTGCCTTCGACACACTCCCGCAGGTCGAAGGGCTGGCTCTCAAGATCCATCTTGCCGGCTTCGATCTTGGAGAAGTCCAAGATGTCGTTGATGATCCCGAGCAGCGCGTCGCCGCTGTTGCGGATGATCTCGGCGAACTCGTGCTGTTCGTCGTTAAGCTGGGTATCCAGCAGCAGCCCGCTCATGCCGATGACGGCGTTCATCGGCGTGCGGATCTCGTGGCTCATCGTCGCCAGGAACGAGCTCTTGGCTTCGTTAGCCGCCTCGGCTTCTTCTTTCGCCCGCTTGAGCTCGGTGATGTCGTGGTAGATGGCGATAATCCCGGTTTCTTTTCCGTCGATGTTCACTGGGACGCCCAGCAGCTCGACATCCACCAGCGATCCGTCTTTGCGGTTGCGCTGGGTGATGGCGTGCAGCCGGCCGAGGCTCGCCTGCTGGTTGTAGGCGGCCGCCTCGCCGTGCATGTCATCAGTCTTGTGGGCGATCAGCGCGTCGATGTTCTTCCCGATCGCTTCGTCCGCCGAATACCCGAACAACCTCTCCGCCGCCGGGTTCCAAGAAACGACGTCGGCGTGCATGTCCGCCGTCATGATCGCGACCGGGGTGTTGAACAGCACGGCCTCGAGGTACTCCTTCTGCTGGAGCATGGCCTGCTCGGCTTGCTTGAGCTCAGTGATGTCATGGTAGATGGCGATCAACCCGGTGTTGACGCCTTCGACGATCACCGGCAGCGCCAGCAATTCGACATCGACCAACGATCCGTCCTTGCGCGCCCGACGGGTGACGGCGTTCACGCGGCCTTCGGTCCAGACCTGCTGGGTGTAATCGACGGCCTCCCCGCGGATCTCGCCCGAGGCGATGAGCTCGTCGATATTGCGCCCGATGGCTTCTTCCGCCGAATACCCGAAGAGCCGTTCTGCCGCCGGATTCCACGAGACGACCGTCGCCTCGAGGTCGGTCGTGACGATCGCCACCGGACTGTTCAGCACTAGGCCTTCCGAGTACTGCTTCTGGCGTTGGGTCTCCTCGAACAGCCGGGCGTTCTGGATGGCGATCGCCGCCAGTTGGGCGAAGCGGTTCAGAAGTTCAACTTCTTCGTCACCGAACGTCCGGCCCGATCCTTTCTCCGAAGCCAGCGCGATCACCCCCAGGATCTCGGATCCTAAGCGCAAGGGCACGCCGACCATGGCTTGCACATCCTGGCTCCCGGCAAGCGAGCGGCCGGGCCAGGTCGAATAGTCGTCGACGACGAGCGGCTTGCCGGTCTGCCACACCTTGCCGGACAGACCTTCGCCGCGTTCCAGGCGATAGTCGCGATCCTGGGTGAAAACGCCTACTCCGGCCTTTCGCTCGAGTGATCCGCCATCCGGCGCCAACAGGTAGATGAAGCCGTGGGGTGTGCCCATCATCTCGCCGGCGCGAGTGATGATGCGCTCAAGCACCGTCGGCAGATCCAGCGAGGACGAGATCTCACGACCGATTTCAGTCAGCGCCGCCATTTCATTCGCTCGGCGCTGCGAGTCCTGGAACAGCCGGGCATTCTCAATGGCGACCGTCGCCTGACGGGCCAGCCCGGCCAGGAAAACCAGATCGGCCTGCGTGAAGACCGGTTTCTCGACCCCCCGCCAGACGGCCATGACACCCAGGACCTTGTCCTGCAGCAGCAATGGGGCCGCCATGAGCTTCTTGCCTTCGCTTTCCGGCGGCGTTCCCGGGATGTACACGGCGCGCGCGTCAAGGGCTACGTTGTTTACGACCTCGGCCACGCCGTTCTGGGCGATGCTCCCGACGACCCCCGTCCCGAGTTCGGTCGTCATCGCCTTGACCTGGTCGGCGATGTCGCCGTCGGCGACGATCGCCCGGAGTGTCTTGCCGTTGGGCTCGACCATGAAGACTGCACTCGAATCCCCAAAGAGCGATTCGCGCGATTGAGCGGTGATGCGTTCGAGCACGGTTGAGAGATCGAGCGTGGCGGAGATCTCGCGACCGAGTTCATTCAGAGCTGCCATCTGGCCGGCACGCTGCTGCGACTCCTCAAATAGGCGGGCGTTCTGGATGGCGATGGCCGCTTGCTGTGACAGACCGACGATGAAATTCAAGTCGTCCTGCGTGAAGACCGCGTCCTCGGGGCTGCGCCAGGCAGCAAGCGCCCCGACGGCCCGGTCGCGTGAGATGAGCGGAGCGACCAGCAGCTTCTCGCCCTCGAGTGTGTCGCCCGTGCCCGGGAGCTCGATCGCTCTTGGATCGGCTCTG
The DNA here is from genome assembly GCA_001797105.1 of Chloroflexi bacterium RBG_19FT_COMBO_62_14. Lineage (GTDB taxonomy): Bacteria > Chloroflexota > Anaerolineae > Anaerolineales > E44-bin32. Next base: position 21,453 of record MGOM01000039.1, on the reverse strand, counting down.
GAATTGTCGATCTTCTCCGCCGCGCCGCTCTGGACGATGCTCCCGACAATCCCCTGGCCGAGCTTCCAGGTGAAGGCCATGACCTCGTTCGCCTCCATACCCTCGACGGCGATGGGGCGAAGGCTCTGGCCGTCCTCCTCGAGCAGGACCACGGCCGCTGTGCGCGCTGCAAGAACCTGCCGGGCGTTGCTGGTAATCCGCTCGAGCACCGTCGGCAGGTCGAGCGTGGCCGAGGCCTCGCGCCCGATCTCGTTCAGCGCGGCCATCTCTTCGGCTCGCCGCTGGGTTTCGGTGTAAAGCTGGGCGTTGCGAATGGCCACGCCCATGTTGGCGGCGATGGTCGAGAGCAGGCGCAGGTCGGAATCGTCGAAGGCATGGTTCCGGTAGCGGTTGCTGAAGATCACGCCGCTGACTTCCTGGCCGCTCATGATCGGCACGCCAAGCCACGAGTCTTCTTCCGGCGTGAATCCCGCATAGTCCGGATGCATGACTGTGCCGCGTTCGGCGATCTCTTCCCAGGTATCCAGCATCAAAGGCCGCCGGGTCTCGACGACGATGGACACCAACCCTTCGCCCAGCTTGAGGACCATGGGAGAAAGCCTCTGGCCCAGGTGAAGGTCGTATGGGATGCGGATCGTCTGAGTCTCGCGATCGTAGATCCCGATCCCAAAGTCATCGGCCTCGAAGATCTCGCCGATACTGTCGCCGACCAGTTCCACGACACGGTCGAGATCCATCTGTGAGAGCAGACCCTGGCCGATGACGTTGATCGCTGCCAGTTCGGACGCCCGCTGCTTCGTCTCTTCGTAGAGCCGGGCGCTCCCGATGGCGGCGCCAGCATTGGCGGCGATCGTGCTCAGCAGACGCACGTCGGCCTCGTCGAACCGGCCTTCCTCGCGCGTGCTCTGAACGGAAATGACGCCGATGGTCTGCCGGCCGACAGTGATCGGGACACCGAGGTAGGAGGCGGCCCGAATCCCCTGGCGCTGGGTGTTCATCTCTGCCGCTGCGGCATCGATGTCGCGATTGAGGAGAAGGTGTCGGCCGGTGCGGATGATCTCACTGGTCAGACCGGATCCGAGAGGCATCGAGCGGACCTCTTCCTCGCCAACCAGGTAGGGGAAGTTGATCAAGTTCGTGCGCTGGTCGTACAAAGCGACGTAGGCGATGTCGGCGTCGAAGGTCTCGCGCACTTGATCCCCGACAAGCTTGATCAGCTTGTCGAGCTCGGTCTCAGCGACAAGGGCCTGGCTGACGGTGCTGATGGCCGCCAGCTCGGCGTTGTGCTGGCGGCTCTCGTCCAGCAGTCGCCGGGTTTCTTGGAAGAGCCGGGCGTTCTCCAGGGCGACGCTCATGCTCGAGGCGATCGTCCCCAAAAGGCGGACATCAGCCTCGCTGAAGGCGTTCTCGTGGTCGACGTTCTCCAGCGAGATCCCGCCGATGGCCTGCTCCCCGATCGCCAGCGGAACGGCGAGGAATGACTTGGAGGGCTCGCCGGCGAGGAGCTCCGAGCCGTATTCGACCATGCGCTCGGCGACATTCTCGTTAAACAGCAGCGGCCGCCGTTCCCGGAGCACGACCGCCCCAAAGCCGCCTGGCGGACTGGGCTCTACGAAATACCGTTGCCCGCGCTCGATCAGATACGGGTAATGGACGAGCTCCGTCTCGCGATCGTAGGTGTAGATCGTTACAGCCTGGGCGTCGAAGATCTCGCGGATCTTGTTCCCAACCAGGTCGAAGACGGCCTGCATGTCCAGCTGGCTGGCCAACGCCTGCTGGATGCTGTTGATCACGGCCATCTCGGCGTTGCGCTGGCGGGTCTCTTCGAGCAGGCGCGTGGTTTCTTCGAACAGCCGGGCGTTCTCGAGGGCGACGCTCATGCTCGTGGCCAGGGTCGAGAGCAACCGCATATCGCCCTCGTCGTAGGCATGCTTCTGGTAGCTCTGGACGCTGACTACGCCGACGGCCTGATCGCCGCTGAAAAACGGCACGGCCAGGTAGGTCTCGTTCAGGTCTTTTTCGCCGCCTTCGCTGGAGGGTACTCGCACGACGTCGTATTGCTCCCCGTCTAGCGCGGTTCCGAGGAGGAGCGGCTCGCGCCGGCGAAGGACGTGAGTCCACAGTCCGGTACCCTGATCGAGGGTGATCGGCGGAAACGCGCTCCGCTTCCCTCGATCCACATAGTAAGGCATGTGGCACATATCGGATTTCGGGTCACGCAGCAGGATGTAAGTCGTGTCGGCGGAGAAGATTTCGCGAATCTTGTCGCCGACCAGGTCGATCACGGCCTGGTACTCGAGCTGCTTGACCAGTCCCTGGCCAACGCTGTTGATGATGCTCAGCTCAGCCGCCCGCTGGCGGGTCTCGTCGAGCAGGCGGTTGGTTTCGTCGAACAGCCGAGCGTTCTCCAATGCGACGCTCATCGACGAGGCTAGCGTCGTCAGCAGGCGCAGGTCGGAGTCGCTGAAGGCGTTCTCGTGATCGATGTTTTGCAGGGCGATGACGCCCTTGGCTTCATTGCCGATCATCAGGGGTACGCCCAGGTACGACTTGATGTCCTCACCGGCAATGGTCGCTGAGCCGTACTCGGCCGCTCGCTCCTCCATATCGGCGTTGATCATCAGTGCCTGATGGGACCGAAGAATGTGGCCGGAGAAGCCAATCGGAGGTCTGGGCTCAATGGTGAGGCGCTCGCCCCGCTCGATGACGTACCGCCAGTGGGCGAGGTTGGCTTGGGGATCGTAGGTGACGATCTGGACGATTTGTGCGTCGAAGATGTCGCGGACCTTCTCGCCGACCAGGTCGAAGACGGCCTGCATTTCCAACTGGGAGGCCAGCCCTTCTTGAATGCTGTTGATGACGGCCAACTCGGCGTTGCGCTGGCGGGTTTCCTCCAGCAGCCGATTGGTCTCGTCGAACAGCCGGGCGCTCTCCAACGCCACGCTCATGCTCGAGGCCAAGGTTGTCAGCAGGCGAAGGTCCGAGTCGCTGAAGGCGTGCTCGCGGTCGATGTTCTGGAGCGTGATGACGCCCTTGGCCTCGTTCGCCACCATCAGGGGAACGCCGACGTAGGACTTGATCGGCTCGCCGACGAGGACGCCCGCACCGAACTCGGGGGCGCGCTCCGCTAAGTTTTCATTGATCATCAGGGACTTGCGTGATTTCAGGATGTGGCCGGCGAAGCCATAGGGCGCAGTCGGTTCGGCATGGAGGCGTTCGCCACGCTCGATGATGTAGGGGAAGAAATTGAGATTCTTCACCTTGTCATAGGTGACGATCGAGACGATCTGGGCGTCGAAGATTTCGCGGACCTTGTCGCCGACGAGATCAAAGACCGCCTGGATCTCAAGCTGCGAAGCCAGACCTTGCTGGACCGAGTTGATCACCGCCAGCTCGGCGTTGCGCTGGCGGGTTTCTTCCAGCAGCCGATTGGTCTCGTCGAACAGCCGGGCGCTCTCCAACGCCACGCTCATGCTCGAGGCCAAGGTTGTCAGCAGGCGAAGGTCCGAATCGCTGAAGGCGTGCTCGCGGTCGATGTTCTGGAGCGAGATGAGGCCCTTGGCTTCGTTCCCGACGGTCAACGGGACGGACAGCAACGACTTGACTGGCTCGCCCACGACTACGCGTGCCCCGTACTCCCGGGCGCGCTCAGCGAGATTCTCGTTGATCATCATCGGCTTGAGCGTCTTATAGACCTGGGCGGAGAAACCGAAGGTCTTCTGCGGTTCTGAATACAGGCGTACGCCGCGCTCGAGGGTGTATGGGTAGGATTCGAGGTCCGTCTCTTTGTCGTAGGTTTCGATTGCCACGACCTGGGAGTCGAAGATCTCGTGCATCTTGTCGCCGACGAGATCGAAGATGGCCTGCATCTCGAGCTGCGAAGCCAGACCTTGCTGCACCGAGTTGATCACGGCCAGCTCGGCGTTGCGCTGGCGGGTCTCTTCCAGCAGGCGGTTGGTCTCGTCGAATAGCCGGGCGCTCTCGAGCGCCACGCCCATGCTCGAGGCGAGGGTCTCGACCAGCCGGACATCTGAATCGGAGAAGGCCTGCTCGCGCTCCATGTTTCCGATCGAGATCCCACCGATGGCTTCGTCGCCCAGGATGATCGGGACGCCAAGCCATGACTTGTCATATTCCTGCGAGCCGATAAACACTGCGCCGAGTTCTTTGGCGCGTCGCTCCATATCTTCGTTAATCAGGAGCGTTTTCTTGCCGAGGATGACATGGGAGGCCAGTCCCTTCCCGAGGGGGATCTCGCCGGAGGCGCGTTCGCCCCGATCGTAGAGGTAAGGGACGCGGATGACCTGGGCGGCCTTGTCAAGCAGACCGATGCCGACGACATCCGAGTCGACGATTTCGCGGATCTTGTCCCCGACGAGTTCGATCACGCCGTTGAAGTCGAGTTGCGCCGCCAGGCCCTGCTGGACGCTGTTGATGATCGCCAGCTCGGCCGCCCGCTGTCGGGTCTCCTCGAGCAGCCGGGTCGTCTCGTCGAACAGCCGGGCATTCTCCAACGCCACGCTCATGCTCGACGCCAGCGTCATGAGTAAGCGCTGGTCGGAATCGGTGAAAGCGTTCTCTCGCTCCAAGCTCTCGAGGATCAGCAGGGCGCGCACATGCTCGCCGACGATCACCGGGACGCCCAGGAAGGATCTGCTGTCCTCCGTTCCCGCCAGGACCCCCGCGCCGATCTCGGCATCCCAGCGAGCCATGTCCTGATTGATCATCAACGGCTGGCGCGTGCGGATGAGATGGCGCGAGAACCCGACGGCTGGCTCCGGCTCGAAGGGCGGCAGGCGGACGCCATGCTCCACTTCATACGAGTAATGGACCAGGTCGGCTTCGGGGTCGTAGATTCGGATGCTGACGTCCTTCAGGCCGTAGACCTGGCGGATCTTGTCCCCCACAAGCTCGATGATCGACTGGAGGTCGAGTTTCGAGGCCAGTCCCTCCTGGACACTGTTGATGACCGCCAGCTCGGCGTTGCGCTGACGGGTTTCCTCAAGTAGACGGGTCGTCTCATCGAACAGGCGGGCGTTCTCCAGCGCCACGCCCATGCTCGAGGCCAACGTCGTCAGCAGCCGTTGGTCGGCTTCGGTGAAGGCGTTCTCGCGCTCAATGCTGTCGAGGACGATCACGCCGCGCACCTGATCATTGACGATCACGGGGACGCCCAGGAACGACAGACTGCTCTCGGTGCCCGGCAATAGTGCCCCGCCGAGCTCCAGCTGCATCTTCTCGACGTCGTGGTTGATCATCAACGGCTGACGGGTGCGAATGATGTGACCCGAAAACCCGATCGCATGTTGCGACTCGTAGTGCGGCAGCCGGACTCCGCGCTCGACCTCGTAGGGGTAGTGGACGAGATCTGTCTCTGGGTCGTAAATCCGGATGCCGATGTCTTGCAGGCCATAGGCCTCGCGCACCTTGTCGCCAACGAGCTCGATGATCGCCATGAAATCGAGCTTGGAGGCCAGTCCCTCCTGGACGCTATTAATGACCGCCAGCTCGGCGTTGCGCTGGCGGGTTACGTCCAGCAGCCGATGGGTCTCGTCGAAGAGGCGGGCGTTCTCGAGCGCCACGCTCATGCTCGACGACAGGGTCGAGAGCAGCCGCTCGTGGCCCTCATCGAAGGCGCTCGGCTCGTACTTCTGCACGCTGATGACGCCCGTTGTTTGATCCCCGGTGAAGATGGGGACGGCCAGGTACGTCTGGTTGAAGTCCTTCTCTTCGCCGGGCAGGACGACGGTCACGCCACTGTGTTCCGCCTGCTCCTCGAGTGTCCCCAATCGAAGAGGCTTGCGGCTTTCGAGGACCTCCCAAGTCAGGCCCTGCCCGCGGGCCAGGCCCGGAACGTCATGTCTGTGATCGCGCTCGACGTAATAAGGGAAGCTGATCCAATCTGCCTGGCGGTCGAAGACGGCGATGTAAGTCGTGTCGGCCTGGAAGATCTCGCGGACCCGGTCACCGACAAGGTCGATAATGGCCGGGAAGTCGAGTTGCTCGGCCAGGGCCTTGCCGACGCTGTTGATGATCGTCAGCTCGGCGGCGCGCTGCTCGAGACTGGCGTTGGCGCCGTGAAGCTCGATCGTGCGCTCCGCCACCCGGTCTTCCAGCCCCTGGTACAGACGGGAATTCTCGATCGCCGAGGCTGCCTGATTGGCAAAGGCCGAAACCAGATCGACGTCGGCCTCGGTGAAGCGGCCGTAGATGGCGTGGTTGTCGCCGTAGAGCATCCCTAGCAGCTGGCCGTGGGCGATTAGCGGGACACATAGGACCGATACTGCGTCCGGCAGTCCGGAGGAGGGCATCGAGGGGTCGTCGGCCGCGACGTTCTGCCTCAGGCTGGCCTGGTGCGAACGGGTAACCCCGTCAAAGACGACGTGGAGGCGCTCCAACAGGCCGTCAATCTCACCCGATGGGAACCCGCGCGCTGCGGCGACCTCGCCTCGGTCCGATGCGCCGCTGAAGACGAGGATCGATCGCTCGGCGCCGCTCAACTCGACGAACTGGTCCATCACGAAATCGACCAGCCCCTGAGGGTCGCGGCGTTCATTCAACTGCAGGCCAATGGCGAGCATCCGCTTCAATTGCTCCTGCAAGTTGCCTTCCCGCGCCGCCTCCTCGGCCGGCGAGATACCGCGGGCGCGCGCCACTTCGGTCCATTCGCGCAAGATGTCGCGGTTGACCTCGACCTTGTTCAGGTAGTTGCGCCGCAATCCCTGATCGCTGAGCTTGGCAATCCCGGCGAAGGTGACCTCATGCGCACGTTGGAGCGCCTCCCATGCCTCGTCGCTGAGGCCGGGACTGAGATCGCGACCATCGCCTTTGGCGGTCTTGCTCTTGCCTCGCTTCTTCGGAGACTGTTGCGGGGCGGCGCCCTTAAGGACCTGGTAGTGCAGCCACCAGAGTTGCTGAGGCGGGTAATCGCCGCTGACGTCCCCGGCGGCTTCAAGCAACTTGACAGCCTCAGCCGTCGCCGCCATGGCGGCCTCTCGATCCCCACGCGCGAGATGAGTGGGGCCCATGAAGGCCAAGGCCGCCGCCACTTCGACCGGCGTGTTGAGCTCTTCGAAATTCTGATGGGCGATCTCGAGATGCTTCAGCGCATCATCCATCCGGCCCTGGGCCAGCGCTACTCGCCCCAGGCCGAGCTCACCGTAGCCCTCGGTGTATCGGCTCTTGACCTCGTGCGAGACCTCGACGACTTCTTCGAAGGCCTCTCTTGCCCGGTCGACTTCTCCGAGGTCGAGCAGAATACGGGCCAGGCTCTCGAGATAGTAGGAGATATGGCTTCTCGCTCCCCTCGATCTGGCGGTCTCGACGGCCCTCTCGACGTATCTCCGGGCCGTGTCGTACAGCCCGAGGTGCGAGTAGAGTAGGCCCAGGTTGTTGTACTCGCGGCCCTGACCGACATGGTCTTTGATCGCAGCCGAGATCGCCAGGGAGGCCTCGCCGAGGGATCTCTTCACCGCCTGATCGCCGGCGTAGATGCTCAGGCCGCTAAGCGTCCGGGATTCGCTCTTCCGGTCCCCGACTGCACGAAAGACGGCCAGGGCTTGCGTGAATTTCTCGCGGGCCATCTCGGGCCGGCCGACGACGGCGTCGTTGCTGCCCAACAGGCGCAGGCAGTTGGCCTCGCCCCATCGGTCGGCGATTTCTCGATAAAGATCGAGCGCCTGCTCACAAAAGAGGGCCGTGTTGGGAAGATCTTCCGCATTCTGGTAGGCATAGCCAAGGGCATACAAGCTGTCGGCCTGGAGCTTCTTGTCGCCCGACTTGCGGGCCAGGCCGGTCAGCGTCTCAGCCGATCGGATGACATCCATGGCTCGCCCGACCTGCAACAGCGGCTCGATCTGCCGAGTGACCACCTCGATCCGGCGAGTGAGGTCGTCCATCCCCTCGGCCAGCGCCGCCATCGCCTCAAGGTCGGCTACCTCGGACGAAAGCACACCCAGGTACTCGTAGCACCGGGCGCGACCGGAGAGCAGGTCGTACTCGGTGGCGGGATCCAGGGCGCTCTTCTTCTTTCCGGCCAGATCCAACGTGCGTGTGTATGCCTCGATGGCCGCCGGAAAGTCGTACGCTTGTCCTGCTTTGTCGCCTGCCGCTTTGAACTTCAAGATTTCCTGGCTCGGCCCGGAGTGGCCGCCGTCGGGCTTCTTCGCCGCCGGAGCTCGCTTCCTGGCTTTGGTCTTCGGTTTCTCTGCTGCCATGCCTATCCTCGATCAGGCTTAGATAGCCTGTATTTCCTCTCGCTCACATTTGCACACGGCGCAAGAGGCGCCGGCGGATGTTCACTCGATGTCAACGGACAAGCCTCGCACCATCACCCGCCCGCACCTTCAAGCGTCGGCTCGGCTGGCGTGCGAAGCTCGCGCAACGACTCCTGATCCAGCCCGGCCAGGCGAGGCAGGTCGGCGGAGTGCGTGCGGCCTAAGCGTTCGGTCATCTTCGACAGGAGCAGCCGCCCGACGACCGGCTGGCTCATCAAGCCGCGCAGCGTCTCGGCCGGCACTTGTAGCAAGGTGGTTGGCTCCTCGGCGGCGACGTTTGCCGTTCGCTGGCTTCCGGTCAAGGCGGCGATCTCGCCGAAGAAGTCGCCGGCGCTCATGGTTGAAAGCGAACGATAATTTCCGTCCGGGGCGGCCAGCCCAGCCACCGCTCGCCCATCGATGATGAAGTAGGCATCGTCGCCCGTCTCTCCATGGCGCACGATCGTCGCCCCAGCCGGGGCCTGGCTGACACGGGCCCGGGCGACAAACGAATCGCGATCACGCTGGCTGAGGCCGGTGAGGGCGGGGAGGTGCCCGACGAGCTTGTCGAGGTCGGCCAGAGTCGCCGGCCGGCTGGCAGCCAGCCCGGGATGCGCGGGGGCGGAGCGCAGCAGGCTGATGGCCGTTCGCCATTCGGCAGCCGGCTGCCCCAAACCCGGCAGCGCCACGGCCAGCGCACCGGCGCCCAGGAGCAGAATCGCGCTGGCCAGCACCATGACCCGCACATCGACCACGTCGGCCAGGCCGGCGGCGGCCATCCCCAGGAGTAACACGACGTCGCGCGAAACGAAAAAGGCGCTGGCAACGCGCCCGCGCACTTCGCGCGGGGTGTTGCGCTGGATCGCCAGCCGGCGGGCGATCGAAGACGGTGCGTTGGCGAATCCGGACAGGGTAACGAGCGCGATGGCGACGGCGACCGAAGTCGAGCCGGCATACAAAGCCCCGACCAATCCCATCCCGAGGAAGCTCAAGGCGATCCACTGGCCTTCTCGCAATCGGTCGGCCAGTCCGGCCATCAAGAAACTTCCGACGACGAACCCGATGGAGGTCAGCGCCTCCTGCAAGCCGTACTCGAACTCGCTGGCCTGTAACGCTCGCAAGGCGAAGGGGAGGAGGAGCGAATTCCATAGCCCGAAGCTGAGGAAAACCGGGACGGAGATAATCAGCAGCGAGCGGAGGATGGAGGAATCCAGAAGATGGCGCGCCCCATCCTTCAGGTTGCGCACGATGGTCGCGACGTTGGTCGCCCCCTCGACGATGAGAGGTGGGACGGCTACGAAGAGCAGGCAAGCCGCCGAGAGGGCGAATGACACTCCGTCGAGATAGAAGGCGTATGCGATCGGGAAGCGTGAGGCGATCAAGCCCGAGGCGGCGAAGCCGATCGCCGTCGAGCCGAAACCGCTGATGGCCATGAACGAGTTGGCGGCGGCGAGCTCTTCGTCGGAAGCGATTTCGGGCAGGATGCTCTCGTGGGCCGGATCGTAGAACTGGCCGACGGCGCTGGTCAGTATCACGATCACATACAACCAGGCGATGTTGATCTCGACCAGGGTCGGGATGAGCACAACCAGGACGCCGCGGATGACGTCGGCGATGATGAGAATGCGCTTGCGGTCAGCTCGATCGACGTAGACGCCGGCGACGAGCCCGACGATCAGGCTCGGCGCGGCGGTGGCCATGAGCATCAAACCGACGCTCAGGGCCGAACCGGTCAGGCGGAAGATGAGGATCGAAGCGGCGAGCGAGGTCAGCGCGCTGCCGATCGTCGAGATCAGCTGCGCCGACCACATCAGGCTGAAGTTGCGATTGCGAAAGATGGCGAATGGCGAAGCCTGAGCGGCTGCGGTCATCGTCAGGACCTATGATCTCCTGAGGCCGCTCCCCGTGTCAGCTTCTGGGTAGAACTAGAACGACGCAGGTTGAGGTCAGGCGGGTTGTACCCGGATCGAATGTTCCGAGTCGTTTCTGCATTGTGTCAGACCGATCTCACCGCGGCACAAACCAACGAGGAACTCACCGTCTACCATCACAGCCCAATCGCCGAGCACGGCTATCGTCGCCTCGGCGACACAATGGAACACGACTCCCAGCCGCGCCACACGTGACGAGAATCGGCGCTTGGGCCGGGTCACGAGAAATTGGTGGGCGAGGCGCTAGGACAGGTGCCCGACCGCCGACTTCTTCCTGGTGGCGTTCCGCGAACCCCGTTATTTTACACGAAACGGGCTCAATTTGCCATTGTTCACCCACTTTGTAGCGTTTGTCTGTCATCCGGGCGACACAAGGCCGTGGCCTGGGCGTCGGGCTGTCTACGCTACGGTGTATCCAGAGTTGGGGGGCACGGCCTTTTCGTCCCCCCTCTGCCTCCTCCGTGAGGGAGCACTCAGGGCGTGCTTCCGGCGTCGGGATGCGTTATGTC
>MGOM01000039.1:5215-10751 GCA_001797105.1 Chloroflexi bacterium RBG_19FT_COMBO_62_14 | reverse complement strand
CGCGATAGAACATCTGTGCTATTCTCTTGACATCCCCCTTTCTGGCCAAAGGAGTTCAACCATGCCCGACCATCCGATCGTCCACATCGAGTTTGCCGCAGCCGATCTGCAAGCCGCGGCCAAGTACTTCACCGATCTGTTCGGCTGGAAGACAGAACACATTCCCGGGATGAACTACGTCACCTATGAGGCGCCTCCCGGCCCTGGCGGTGGCTTGAGCCCAGTCGACGGGGAAATGTTCAAACCCGGCGACGTCATCGTCTACGTCCAGACGGACGATATCGCGGCGACATTGACCAAGGCCGAGGCTCTGGGCGGATCGACCGTTCAGCCCAAGACTGATATCCCCGGTTTCGGATGGTTTGGTCTCTTCCGCGACCCCACCGGGAACCGGATCGGTTTGTACACACCGAAAGCCGAGTGATCCGTCGGCCGGCCGCGGCCTGCTCATCGCCGCTCCTGCCGGAGGGCGTTCCGAGCGAAGCGCGCGGCGCGGCGTTGGCGGTGTCTCCTCCAAAGGGAGCTGGGCTCCTCGAGGGAAACCCGAGGGGCCCAGCCGGCGTCCCGGCGTGGTGGATCGTCAATCAGTGGAATGGCGGTTCGGATCAATCCAGCTGGCGGATTGCGAAGAATTCTCCGGAGAGGAGCGTCAATCGAGGCGCTGGATAGCAGGCACGAACAGCATCGCCCCGGCCAGGAGCACCACCACCGCACCACCGAGCAGGAACACATTCGCCGAGCCGATTCGGTCGACCAGAATCCCGGCGAAAGCGAAGCCCACCGGGAGGAAGACGAAAGAGCCGAGCGCGTCGATGCTCGACACGCGCCCCAGTCGTTCCTGGGGCACCATTTCCTGCAGCGTATTCGTCCATACCAGGTTTCCGATGGAGATTCCCACGCCGAAGATGAACGCGGCCGCTATCAAGCCGGGCAGGGAGGGCATCAACCCGAACAGGACGAGCATCAGGCCCATGACGATCTCGCTCCCGTAGAGCAGGAGACCGCGGCGGCGCAGGCGAGGGTAGCGGCCGAGGAAGATCGCCGCCGCGACGGATCCGACGGCGATGGCCGAGGTGACCGCCCCCAGGGCGCCGACCTCAAGTCCCAGATGGTCGTGCACCAGAAACGGAAGGGCCACGTTGCGCGGCCCGGCGTCGAAGATGTTGACCAGGCCGAAGAAGGCGATCGACAACCACAGCCAGGTGCGGGAGCCCACCTCCGCCAGGCCATCCCGCAGGTCGCGCACGGGGCCGGGGGCGGCCTGTGCTGAGGTGCGCGGCAAGGCGATGCGAATCAGTGGCGCCAAGAAGGCGGCCGAGATGAAGAACGACAGGCTGTCGAGACCGAAGGCGGCCGGAGTCCCGCCCAGGGCGACGAGGGTCGCACCGACAGCCGGGCCGACGATCCCCGTGATCTGAAAGCTCAGCCCGGTGAGTGAATTGGCGCTGGGCAGCGACTCGGGAGGAACGATCTGGGGCACCGAGGCGCTGTACGCCGGGTAGAAGAACGCGTCCGATAGGCCGAAGATGGCGCCGGCGACATAGACGTGCCAGATCTCGAGGGCCCTGGTCGCCGCCAGAACCGAGACGACGGCGACGACGCAACCGTTAAGCACGTCCGAGGCGAACAAGACGCGGAAACGGGGAAGCCGGTCGACCACGACGCCGCCGACCAGCAGGAACAACAACATCGGAAGGGAGCTGACGACGAGCACCGTGCCCATCGCCGTGGCCGACCCGGTCTTCTCAAGCACCCACCAGGAGAGGGCGATCCGATACAGACTGTCGCCCAGGCGCGAGATCGTCTGGCCGGTCCACAACAAGGCGAAGGCGCGCGTGCGCAGGGAGATGAATAACGACACGGGGGAACGACTCCTTCGCCGGATTCGAGGCAACGCGCCTCGTCGGCGGAGGGACCGAGTATCTCACACTGTTCGTCGGTTGGGGAAGGAGACGCTTTCGAGGATCAGGTGGGCCGTGCAGGACTCGAACCTGCAACCTTGTGCTTAAAAGGCACCTGCTCTGCCATTGAGCTAACGGCCCCGCATTCCTGGGATTGTAACATTCGGGGGATGCGGGACACAAGACGCAAGACACAAGACACAGGACATAAGACGCAAGACACAGGACGCAGGACGCAGGACACAGGACACAGGACACAAGCGGCAATCTTCACGTTTCACGGATCACGTTTCACGCCCCACGGCCCAAGAGACAAGACACAAGAACACCACCTCGGGCCGGCATCGCGCGCCGACCCGAGGTGGTGGGTGAATCAAATCAGGACCGAACGGGGTCTAGCCCACTCAAGCACCGGGTGCCGGGACGACCCCCAGTTGGATCAGCAGGCTCAGTTGATCCGGCCCTCCCCAATGCTCGGCGTGTTTGCCGCTGTTGAACCGGGCGATATCGATCGCTGAGATTGCTACCTTCTTCCCGGTTGGGGGCATGCCCTGGAACTCTCCCGTCTGCGTCCCGCGGAATGTGCCCCGCGTAACGACCCGATCGCCTTCGGCGATCTGCTCCTCGATCGTGATCTTGCCGTCGGGGAAGGCCGTGTGGAAGGCCGAGATGAACATCTTCAACCCCTCCCGGTTGGGGGGAAGACCCGGCGGCGTGGAGTGGCTGACGTAATCGGCTGTGAACAGTTCGTCGATCGATGCTAGATTTTTGTTGTTGAGCACTTCTTCGTAGAACCGTCGATTGACGGCCTTGTTGTCGTTGGTCGACATGTGACTCTCTCCTTGGCGAATGGTTGGGATGACTGGCGAACATCTGCAGCGGAGCGGATCCAGAACCGTACATCGGTCGTTAATCTCTTTGGTGGCTGACCTCCTTCTTACATGGGACTCATGGAGTGTCGGAGACTTGACGAATAACCCCCTGGGGCTACCCTCGACACTTCAACCTGGACGAACTGATGTGCAGATGGAATGTGCAACGGACCGGCCGGGCCGAACCGAGCAGTTCCTCCGCTAGCGCGGTTCACATGGCGTAGGAGTCCGGCCCAGGGTCACGCCCCACACCGGCGTCGGCCAGACGCGCAAGATAGTGCACCCAGCCCTCGGCGTGCGACGCCTGCACCTCCTTGGGGAGACCCGTGTGGCGCAGACGGAGGAGCGTACCCTCGCCGTCCGGTTGCAGCGTGATCTCAACCGTCGTCACCCCCGGGGGGAGGGGGCTACTTTCGCCTTCCCAACCCCATGTGAATCGAACGCGGCGGGGAGGGACGACCTCGAGGTATTTCCCGCTCGCCTTGTCACGACCGTTGACGTTCACCCAGTAGACCCCGCCCGGCCTGGGATCGAGCTCGGCCTGCATCCCCATCCACAAGATCATCTTCTCGGTCTCGATCAGATAAGGAAAGACCACTTCGGGCGGGGCGGCGATCCGGATTTCCTTCTCGACGACATCGGGATCAGCGACTGCGCTCATCGACGTCCCTCCCATAATCGGCCTCGGCAGCCTGCTTGAGCTGGCCCAGGCGGTCCTCCCAGAAGGATTCCAGGAAGGCCCGTACCTCTTCCAGGCCATTCGGCCGGGCACGGTACAGCCGGCGTGTCCCCTGCCGGCGGAGCTCGATCAGGCCGGCCTGGACCAAGACCTTCAGATGCTGGGAGACGGCCGGACGGGTGACATCGAAGTGCCCGGCAATTTCCCCGGAAGTCAGCTCCTTCTCCCGGACGAGCCAGAGGATCTCCCTCCGACTGGACTGTGCAATGGCGTGCAGCTTCAGGTCAAGCATGGTCGCAGTTTAGCAGATACTTTCGAAAGTGTCAACTAACATAGGTAGAATTCATCCTGATCACGCAGGAATGTGGATATAATCACAACCATGGTGCGCCACATCTTCTTGTCCCCACATCTAGACGATGCCATCTTCTCCTGTGGAGGATTGATCGCCCACCAGGCAGGGCTGGGGGTTGGAGTGACCGTCATGACCCTGTGCGCCGGGGATCCTCAGCCGGGCCAGCTCAGTCCGTTCGCCGAAGGGCTCCACGCTCGCTGGGGGAACAGCGTGTCCCCGGTGGCGGCGCGCCGAGCCGAAGACAGGATGGCTTGCGGCCGGCTCGGAGCGTCGGTCGTTCACCTCGGTCTGCCGGACGCGGTCTACCGACGTGACGCACAAGGGCTTCCACTCTATCCGGATGAAGAGTCAATCTTCGGAAATCTGAAGCCTGCGGACGACCTCGCCCTCCAGACCGCGATGGACTTGATCCGGCCCTTCATCCGGAACGAAGAGAGGCTGTACTGTCCGCTCGGAGTGGGAGGGCACGTCGATCATTGGCTCACACGGCGGGCGGCTGAGGGTCTCGGCGCTCCCTTGTGGTACTACATGGACATGCCTTACGCCGGACGAGGCGGGGGCCTGCCGGTCGGGCTCGAGTCTCCCACCGGTAGGAGGCTCACTCAGCCTCTAGCCGAGGAGGAAATCGAGGCCTGGGCCAATGCCGCCTTCGAATACGCCTCGCAGCGTTCGACATTCTGGTCGGACTTTGAGGTCCTCTTTCAAGAGCTCCGCGATTACCACGATTCAAACCAAGGCATCCCCCTGATCGCCCCGCCCCAATCGGTCCTTTTGGCTGAACCCTGATCGTAGTCCCCTGACCGCCGCCTAGGGGCGACCACCGATTCATGCATTCCGCGACGGTCCAAGGACTCATCGGCGTAAGTCTCCGAGTCGATGTAAGGCCGAGGCGCACCCATCTGGTCCATCGCCCGGTCCGGGCGCGGCAACCCCGGACCAGCGTAATGGGCGACGACAGCCTCGTCCGTCTTGACATCCCCTCTCTGCGTGATAGACTGTCGTCGAAGTTGAATCCACGTTAGCAGTCCGCTTGACTCACGCGGCGACGTCGACTGCAGGGAGTGGTCCGAGAGACCATGGACAAGAGAGCGCGGGGCAATCTGGGAGCTCAGGGGGCGGAGCGGTCGACAGTCGAGGCTGAGGTCGAGGAACCTCCGGGTCCTGACCGCCGTCCGCGGAACGCGCTCCGCACGAATCAAGCCGGGTCGGCGACAGGCGTCCTCGACGCTTTGAGTTATCTCCCCCCGACGTCGGCGCCCGTCACCCAGAACCAACTCACCTTTGATTGGCCGGTCGCTATCCCGCCGCGCATTCAGCGGCGGCGGATTCGGCGCGCCCCGGAGCTGCGCCGCGTCGGCGTCGTCGTCCTGCACAGCCTGGCCCTGAGTCTCGAGCGCGGCCGGGAGCAAGACCGGATCGCCGACGAGGAAACCGCCCGGGTGGCTCAGGCCGTGGCCGAGGCCCTGGAGGGACGTGTTGGCGATGTCCGGCTGGCTCCGGTCTGGGACGATATCCCGGGTGCTCTGGCCGCTTTCGATCCGGGGGAGTATGCCGTCTTCAACCTGTGTGAGAGCCTGGGCGGAAGGGCCTTCACCGAGCCCGAGGCGCCGCGCCAGATCCAGGCCGCGGGTTTCGTTTTCACCGGCGTGCCCTATCTTGCCCTTCGGCGAGCGGCCAACAAGCGCGAAGCTAAGCGACGTCTGGTCGAGGCCGGCCTCCCGACGCCGCG
>MGOM01000039.1:4665-5195 GCA_001797105.1 Chloroflexi bacterium RBG_19FT_COMBO_62_14 | reverse complement strand
GGGGCGAGCTGGTTGAGGGTGTGCCGTTCCCGGTGCTCGTCAAGCCGGTCGAGGAAGGCGGCAGTTTCGGGATCACCCAAGACTCGGTAATCGACGATCCCGCCGCTCTCTTCGCACGTATCGAGGAGACCCTCGCGATCTATCGCCAGCCGGTCTTGGTGGAAGAGTACATCGCCGGCCGGGAGATCAACGTCGCCGTGTGGGGCACCCGCCAACCTCAGGTCCTGCCGATTTCCGAGATCCGCTTCGATTGGACGGACGACCCGCTCAAGCAGCTGGTGACGTTTGACTCCAAGTGGGTCGAGGAGTCGATCGAATATCGAGGAACCCCGGCCGTTTGTCCGGCGGAGCTCGAATTGCGCGATCGCTTGCGTATCGAGGCGGTGGCGCTCGAGGCCTATCGCCTGCTCGGTCTGCGCGGCTACGCCCGGGTTGACATGCGTCTCAAAGATGGGATCCCCTACATCCTCGAGGTCAACGCCAACCCGGACCTCGCCCCGGATGCAGGTTTCTACCGCTCGGCTCGCGCC
>MGOM01000039.1:3953-4614 GCA_001797105.1 Chloroflexi bacterium RBG_19FT_COMBO_62_14 | reverse complement strand
GCTTCCCAGCCATGGCCGACATACGTGAGACGGTAGGCCAGGATGCAGACACCATCCTGCGGATAGCGGCCGACGAACCCCTGTTCACAGAGGAAGAGTCCGAAACCGTAGGGGAGCTTCTCACCGACTACCTCGAGCTTCCCGATCACAACGGCTATTCTTTCCTTACAGCCGTGCTCAAGGGACAGGTCGTCGGCTTTGCCTGTTACGGCCCGACGCCTCTGACCGAGGGCACGTTCGACCTGTACTGGATTTGTGTCGACCGGGAGTTCGGGCGTCGGGGTATCGGACGAGCGCTGATGGAACGGGTCGAGCGCGAAGTGCGCCGCCTCGGCGGCCGAATGATCGTGCTGGACACGTCGGGCCGGGCGGCGTATGAACCGACCCGCGCCTTCTACCGGAGTGTTGGCTTCACCCCCACGGCCACAGTCCCGGACTTCTACGAAATTGGCGACGATCTGGTGATCTTCTCCCGGCGGTTCTAGCCGGGACAGGCTCACCCCCAATTCCTGGGCTCCACACTTCTGCGCTGCAGCGCAATCACACTCGCCGGAGAAGTGCTGATGGGAGCCGGTGGCTCTAACGCAATCCGGCTAGGTGCCGACGGTCTTTGGCTCGTCGGCTTCGAACCCCCACCCCCGTAAGAACATCTGGGGCGATC
>MGOM01000039.1:3498-3935 GCA_001797105.1 Chloroflexi bacterium RBG_19FT_COMBO_62_14 | reverse complement strand
CCGGCTTGTCGCGACTAGATCATCTCGGGTTCAAGACCGGGGAGGGGGAAGAATGCTCCAGGCGTTGCTGCGCACGCAGCAGGATAGAAGAATGCCAGGGTGACGGGTTGGCGCCCTGCCTGGACAGATTGCGGGTCGAAGGCCGGGGGCGGGGCGCTCTTCTGGACAGCCCCTGTGACTTATGCTATGATCGGGTTGTAGCGGTTAGGTGCGACTGAGACTTCGTTCTCAGTTCTTTTTTCTCTAGGCCGGGGGCCGTGGCCGGCTCGATCCCCTGTGCGGGGGAACCAGAGGACTTCGAATGGCCAACAGTGCGGTATACCTTACAGCCGAAGGTTTGAAGAAGCTCGAAGAAGAGCTTGAACACCTGCGTACGGTCAAGCGTCTGGAGGTCGCCCAACGCCTGCACGAGGCGATGGAGGACGGAGAGCTGATCG
>MGOM01000039.1:0-3455 GCA_001797105.1 Chloroflexi bacterium RBG_19FT_COMBO_62_14 | reverse complement strand
GAGCACATGCTGGCCCAAGCGCAGCTCATCGAGCCGGGCCGGTCGAAGGACGTGGTCCGCATCGGAAGCACCGTTGTCGTCCAGGAGGACGGGAACGGTGGATCCGAGACATACACGATCGTCGGGGTGGCCGAGGCGAATCCGCGCGAAGGATTGATTTCGAACGAATCGCCCCTGGGCGTCTCTCTGCTGGACCACAAGGTGGGCGACGTGGTCACCGTGAAGGCCCCGGCGGGCATGCTGCGCTTCCGTTTGGTGAAGATCAAGTGATCTGGCGAGAGCTTGAAGCTAGCCCCGTGCCGTCTGGCGCGGGGCTTTTTTCGTGTACACTAAGATCCGCCTGTGCCAAGACCGATTCACGATAAGGTCGCATGCGCACACCGACACGGTTGAGCGGTCAAGATGGCCGATCTGAACGAACTGGAGCAGATACGACTGGAGAAGCTGGCTCGCCTGAAGGCGAGCGGCAAGGAGGCTTACCCCGGGCGCGTCCGCCGGACTCACACGACAGCGGAGGCGATCCAGGCTTTCGAGAGAGCAGGCGATGGGCCCCAGACTGAGATCGAGGTCGTCGGCCGTCTGCGTTCAATCCGCCGGATGGGAAAAGTCACCTTTGCCCACATCGAAGACGGTGGCGGTCGTCTGCAGCTCTACCTTCGAGCCGATGATCTCGGCCAGCCGGAGTTCACACTGTTCAATGACGTCTTCGATCTGGGCGATTTCGTGCAGGCGCGCGGTACGATGTTTCGGACAAAGACGGGAGAGGTCACCCTACACGTCGGCGCGGTCGGCATGCTGGCCAAGGCCGTCAGCCCGCTCCCGGCCGCCAAAGACGAGGTCGTTGATGGCCAGCGTGTGGTGCACGCCGCGTTCAGCGACCCGGAAGCGCGCTATCGCGAGCGCTACGCCGACCTGGCGGTCAATCCCGAAGTCCGCCGAATCTTCCAGACCCGGGCAGGCGTGATCCGAGCCTTGCGTGCGTTCCTGGACGCGCGCGGCTTTGTCGAGGTCGAGACGCCGATCCTGCAGCAGATCTATGGCGGCGCGGCGGCCAGACCCTTTGTCACCCACCATAATCAGCTCCATCAAGATCTGTACCTGCGGATCTCGTTCGAGCTCTATCTGAAGCGCCTTCTCGTGGGCGGGATTGAGCGGGTTTACGAGATCGGCCGCGACTTCCGCAATGAGGGCGTCTCCTTCAAGCACAACCCGGAGTTCACCCAGCTCGAGTTCTACATGGCCTTCGCCGATTACAGAGCCGTGATGGAGCTGACCGAGCAGATGCTGGCCTACGTCGCCGAGCAGGCCGTCGGCTCGACGACGATCCTCTATCGAGGTCACACGATCGATCTATCCCCTCCCTGGAAGCGCCAAGACCTGCGATCGGCCCTGCTCGAGGCTTCAGGCATCGACATCAGCACGCATCCTACCGCCGACTCTCTTCGCCGGGCGATGATCACTCGCGGGCACCAACCGTCCGAAAGGTCGACGCGCGGCAAGTTGATCGAATCCCTGCTTGCCAGCCAGGTGGAACCGAATCTGATCCAGCCCACCTTCATCTATGACTACCCGCGTGACATCTCGCCCCTGGCTAAGAGCATTCCGGATGACGCCGGCACGGTGGAACGTTTCGAGGGTTTCGCCGGGGGGATGGAGTTGTGCAACGCGTTCACCGAGCTGAACGATCCTCTGGATCAGGAGCAGCGCTTCCTGGAGATGGGGCGTGACTATGCCGCCGACGACGAAGAACGCCATCCCATGGATGAGGACTACCTCAGGGCGATGCGTTATGGGATGCCGCCGAACGGGGGCTTCGGAATGGGGGTCGACCGCCTGACGATGCTCCTTACGGACCAGTCCACCATCCGCGAAGTCATCCTCTTCCCTCATCTGCGCGCCAAAGGCGCTGAGGCCCCGGAAGATCAAGCCTGAGCGGCGCGACGCCAGACGGCCCGGGAGAAACCCTGCGAAGGATCAGTGCAAGAGGTGAATGCGCCTACGACGGCTTCCATCCGGCGCGCTTTCTCCATGAGGCGTAGCGGGAGAGGAGATGCACCAGGGGGGACGATCGACGCGCCTCCACCTGCGCCGAGAGCAGCGAAGCCAGCATCCCGGTCGGGCGATCGAAGTCGAGCAAGTGCATGACTGCTCGCCCGACCTCAAGGTACGCGTGCGCGTCCGATCCGGCCGTCCCGCGGATCCCCGCCTCGATGGCCAGGGCCTGGGCGCGGGGGTTGGCGCTGGCCGACCACGTCCGAGCGTTGAACACCTCGATCGCATCGACCAACGGCAGAATCTGGCGCAAGTCGGCTTCGGACCACGAACCGGCGCGGACCGAATCGTATGGGTGAGATACGCTGATCAGGGCGCCTTGCATGCGCAGGCGCTGAATGGTTGCCTGGGGTGAAAGGCCGGCCGGGATCTGCTCACGCATGAAGTAGCCCAGAATCTCGCCGCAGGTGGTCATGATCTCCTCGCCGACGATCACCCGCTCGGGTGCCAGGTCGTGGGCCTCCAATGCGCCCTCGATCGTGTTGTGGTCGGTGATCGCCACCCGATCGATCCCTCGCGCTCGACAGACCTCGAGCAGCTTTGCCGGCAGCATCAGGCTGTCGTTCGAGTGATAGGTGTGGCAGTGGAGGTCGACGGTTATGGGAGGCAAGGTTTTGATCTCGGCCTAGGCGTCATGAGGTTCAAGGCTTACGCCTTACGGATCGCAAAAACGCAAAACGTGAAAAGAAACAGTCACCGAGTGTTCGTCGTCGTTGCTTGGATTAAGGACGCTCTGTTTCGACCTCAAGCTTCGATCATTACGCATTACGCTTTACGCATTACGTTTTACGTTTCAGTGCTATCCACATGAACAATGTCGATGACCCGGTCCTATTCCGGCTCGGGCTTTCCTCCTGAAAAGAGCAGATTGCGGGACACGGTCCACACGCCAAGGCCGAGTGCGACACCGAACCAGAGTGTGGCGAAGCGGATGAGCAGGGTGGCCGCGGCGGCGGTGCCTGCAGGCAATGCCAGGAGCAGGCGGAGCATGCCGGCGATGCTGGCTTCGGCTGCCCCCAGGCCTCCCGGCAGAGTCGAAACCGCCCCGACGATCGTCGAGAACGACAGGACGAAAACGGCGGCCGAGAGCGTTTCCCAGCCTGGCGGCACGTCTAGCCCGCGCAACACCAGGTAGAAACCGATCCCCTCCCCAAGCCAGGCCACGGTTCCCAGCGTCACCGCCGCCAGCGTCGGCAGAGGACGGAAGAGGGCGTAGGCCCCCTCATAGAACTCCCGCAGGGGCCCGGCCAGCCTGCCCATCAGGGGTAGACGCTCGGCCAATGAGATCAGGCCCGTCGCCACAGGCCGGATCTGCGTGAGGATTATGCCTGCCACCAGAATGCCCAGGATGGAGGCAAAGGCCGGCCAGTAGCCCGGGTAAGCGATCACGCCCAGCGTCGATA
>MGOM01000038.1:59532-62198 GCA_001797105.1 Chloroflexi bacterium RBG_19FT_COMBO_62_14 | reverse complement strand
GGCTGTTCCTGAAGTGGCCCGGCACGGGCTGGCGTGCGAAGTGTTGTTCGTGCGGGAGGATCGCCTGTACACGCTGAAGTTCGCCTTGCCCGATCCCGACGACCCCCCCGAGGTGAGCGACCCCCTGTTCCACCTCTTCAACATGGTCACCGCCTCGTTCACCCTGCCCCCCCTCGCCGCAGTTCCCGGCCCGGCGGAAGGAACAGCCGTGGTCGCCTATGTCCAGGAAGGCGACCTTCGGGCGTGGTCCGAAGCCACGGGTCAGACTCAGATTCTCATCGACGCCCGGGATGTGATCCGGGTGGAACTGAGCGATGACGGCGCCTTGGCGGCGTTTGTCCGCCGATCGTACTTCGCCGCCGGCGGGACCGACAACAACGAACAATCCGACCTGTGGGTCGTGGGCATGGACGGCTCGGATGCGCGCGAGCTGATATCGGCGGCGGAACTGCGCGCCCTTGTCAACGCCGCCGAGGCCGACTCCTCCGACTTTGCGCAGCTGGAGTGGATTCCCAACAGCCATCGCCTGCTGTACAGCGGGAGCACCTACAGCCTCATCGGCCAAGGCGGGGGCGCGCAGCGCGGCGTGTACCTGGTGGACGCCGACAGCTCGGCTCGGGCGGAGGTCGCCCCGGCCGAGGTCAGCGCCGAGTTCGAGGCATCGCCGGACGGGGGAAACGTTGCGATGGTGACGCCGACCGGCCTCAGTTTCTACTCTTTCGACGGCGCCCGCCTGCGTCGCGACGTGTTGACCTACCCGGCCAAGGGCGTGCCCTTCGCGTTCACACCCTGGGGCGTCTGGACACAAGATTCGAGCGCCTTCCTGATCGCGGCTCCGGCTGAGAGCGGGATTACCGTCTGGCGTGTGCCGGTCGCGGGTGCCCAGCCCCAGGCGCTGATCACCGTCGACAATGCCAACCTCCAGGTGATCTTTGCGCCGGACGGTTCGGGTGCGGCGATGGTCCTTCAGGGCGCAACCGTTAAGCGCGTGGATTCCGCTCCTGCCCTCACTCTCGGCGGACTCGGCGGGCTCTTTTCGCCGCGCTTCGCCGGTCGAGAGGTGGCGGCGGCTACCTTCATCGTCCCCCTGCCCGAGGACCTCGGCCCGCTCGCCACGCCGCGCGACACCTTCATTACCCTCCCGGTCTGGTCGCCCGGAGGCTCGGCCTACGTGTTCGACGGCAAGAGTCCAAGGGAGTTCTACCCCCTCTGCCCCGGCGCCAGCCAGATGATCGAGGTGTGTGGCCCCGCCATCCAGATCCCCCTGGAATTCGGGGAGTTCGAGTGGGTCGACGGGAATCGATTCCTGTATGCCACCGCCCGGCCGCGGCAGCTCTATCTCGGCGACCTGGCAGGGGGCGCGACCCTGGTAGCCGAGGATCCGGCGAGCTTCGACGCCGTGGCGGCGACCTGCAAGGATGATTCCGAGTTTGTCTCGGATGTGACGGTGCCGGACGGCACTCTCTTCGAACCCGGAACGGTCTTCCGCAAGATTTGGCGGATCCGCAACAGCGGCACGTGCACTTGGGACGCGGGGTATCGGTTCGCGTTCCTCGCCGGCGATCGCATGTCCGGGCCGCGGAGCACGCCGCTCGGGACCCTGGATCGGAACCCTCAAAGTCCTCCCTTGTTCCCAACCGTTCGGCCCGGCGAGGAGATCGAGCTGTCCGTCACGCTGATCGCGCCCTCCGAGGAGGGTACCTACCAAGGGCAATGGCAGCTGTTCGCCCCGGACGGGTCGCCCTTCGGGACCGCGCCGTTTGTGCAGATCCGGGTTCCCTAACCGCGGCTGCTCTTTGTCCGAGGTGTCACCCAGACCGCCCTGGCCTGACGGCGATGGAGACCGAGAAACCCATGTCCGCATTGAGACCTACTTCCTTACAGTGCTCGTCCCAATCTTGGAGACTTCTGCTGCTCGCCGGCCTGTTCCTGTCGGCCTGCACACCGCGGGACGAGGTGACGATCGCCCCTTCCGCGACCTCAGCTCCGGCCGCGACGCCATCTGACGCGCCGACCGCCGCGCCGACGCCTGCGGCAAAGGCGACACAGGATCCGATGGCGGTCATCCCGGTGAGTGCGGCAATCGGCCAGGCGGCAGTCGTATCTTACGTTCAGGACGGCGACCTCCTGGTTTGGGACCAAGCCACCGGCCAGAGCCAGACCATCATCGACACCGGCGACGTGACCCGGGTCGAGCTGAGCCACGACGGACAACTGGTGGCGTTCCTGCGCCGCTCGTTCTTCACGGCCGGCGGTTACGATCAAAACGAGCAATCTGCCCTGTGGGTGGTGGGTCGGGACGGATCGAATCCGCGTGAGCTGGTATCGGCCGCGCAGCTGCGCGAGCAGGTTGACGCCGCCGAAGCCGACTCCACCAACTTCCCGCGGCTGGCGTGGATCCCTAATAGCCATCGCCTGCTCTACAGCGGCAACACCTACGAGGCCCATGGTTACGGCGAGGGAGCGCACACACCCTTGAAGGGGGTCTACCTGATCGACGCTGACACCGCGGCAGCCACGGAGCTCCGCCCGGCCGAGCAGAGCGCCCACTTCATTCCCTCACCCGACGGGCAACTTGTCGTCCTGGTGAATACGACCGGACTCAGCTTCTTCGATGTCGACAGCGGCCGGCGGCAATTGGAGTTCCCGGCCGCCCCTGTGGTCGG
>MGOM01000038.1:57456-59516 GCA_001797105.1 Chloroflexi bacterium RBG_19FT_COMBO_62_14 | reverse complement strand
ACCAACGCCGGGGTCTGGACGCAGGCCTCCAGCGCCTTCGTGATCAACGCCCTGGTCGAACCATCGAATACCGGCCCCTCGGACTACGAGCTCTGGCGCGTCCCGGTTGACGGTTCGCCCGCGGCACGCTTGATCACCTTTGCCGCCGGCACGGGCAGTGTGGTCTTTGCGCCCGACGGCTCCGCCGGGGCGTTCTTGGGCGCAGCGTCAGGGACCGGGCCGTCCATGATGTGGTTTATCATCCCTCTGCCGGAGGACCTTGGGCCTGTCGCCGTTCCCCGTGATACCTTTGATTACGCCCACTTGACCTGGTCGCCGGGTAGTTCGGCCTATGTCCTCGAGGCGCTGAGTTTTGACCCGCAGGGTGTGATGCATGGTCGCAAGAATCTTTTCCCGCTCTGCCCGAACGCCGTGCAGGCCATCGAGGTTTGCGGGGCAGCGATTGACCTCGGCGAGCAAATCGAATGGCTGGAATGGGTCGACCGGAGCCGCTTCCTGTATGTGACCTATCAACCGCGGCGGCTCTACCTCGGCTCGTTGGAGGGCACTGCCACCCTGATTGCCGAGGATCCACCTAGCTTCGATGCCTCCGCGGCGACCTGCAACGACGATTCCGAGTTTGTGGCGGATGTGACGGTCCCGGACGGCACACACTTCGCACCCGGTGCGGTATATCGTAAGACTTGGCGCGTCCGCAACACAGGGAGCTGTACATGGGATGCTTCTTACCGCCTGGCGTTTCTTTCCGGGGACCGCATGTCCGGCCCGTGGAGCGCACCGCTCGGCGACCAAGATCTACGGCCCGATACTCTTGGCTTGTTCCCAGTGGTGCAGCCCGGCGAAGAAATCGACCTGTCCGTCATGCTCATCGCGCCGGAATCAGCAGGGGCGTACCGGGGGCAGTGGACGATGTTCGCCCCAGACGGGACGCCCTTCGGGACCAGGCCGTTCGTCCAGATCCAGGTTCCCTAGCTCGTGGGGCGTAGCATGAGATCCCGTCGAGGAGTGTCCGAGATGGTGCCAAGCCTGCGTCGCCCGCGCTTCGGAGTTCGCAGGTCAGAGAGGCTGCGCGCTATCCAGGGGTCGAGATCAACAGCTGTGCATTGCACACATCGAACGGTGGCGGCGGTGCTCCTCGCCGCCCTGACCGTGGGCGGCTGTGTTACGATTGCTTTCCCCACCCCCGCTCCCACAACATCCCCGTCCACCGCCACTCCTGCAACGCTGGGAAGAGTCCTGGTCGTTGACAGCCCTGCCGACAGCGGCCCCGGGACACTGCGAGAGGCCCTGGAGGATGCGACCGGCCCAGCACTCATCACTTTCGACCCCTCCGTCTTCCTGCCCAACTCGCCGGCCGCGATCCGACTCGCCACGAGCCTCCCGGAGCTCAGCCAGGGCGACCTGACCATCGACGCCAGCGAAGCCGGGGTCGTTCTCGACGGGGGCGGCCTCGCCGGGCCGGAACCCCATCTCGGGTTGTCGATCACCTCGGACCGTAACGTCGTTCGCGGGTTCCAGATCACCGGCTTCACGACCGCAGGAATCGGTCTTTCCGCCGGGGCGCAGCACAATACGATTGGCGGCGACCGAACCATCGGGGATGGGCCTCTCGGCCAGGGCAACCTCATCAGCGGCAACGGTGAGTTCGGCGTCGGCCTGTGGGATGAGGCGACATCGCACAACACGATCATCGGAAACTACATCGGCATCACCCTAGACGGCGCGGCCGTCTGGGGTCAAACCCGAGATGGGATTCATTCAAACGGCGCCACCCAGAATACGATCATCGGAAACGTGATCGGAGGCAGCCAGATGGCCGGCGTGTACCTGTGCTGTGCGCTCGACGGCCGGAATGTCATCACCGCCAATTCCATCGGCGTCGGGCTCGATGGGACACCGCTCCCCAATCAGACGGGCGTCATCGTCGATCGGACGCGCCACAATGTCGTCGGTCCGGACAACACGATCGCCCATAACCTGCACGACGGCCTCTCATTCTCGGAGGACGCCCCGCAGAACCCCGTCACGCAGAACCGCATCCACGACAACGGCGGGCTGGC
>MGOM01000038.1:56629-57408 GCA_001797105.1 Chloroflexi bacterium RBG_19FT_COMBO_62_14 | reverse complement strand
GCTCGACTTCGACTTGAGTGCCGGGACCGTCGCCGGGATCACCTGCCCCAGGTGCGCAGTCGAGTTCTTCTCCGACGAGGTAGACGAGGCGGTGACCTACGAGGGAACCACCACGGCCGACGCAACGGGCGCCTTCACCTTCGACAAAGGCGGCTCCTTCGCCGGCCCGCATCTCACGGCGATCGCCACTGATCCGGACGGGAACTCCAGCCCGCTGGCCGATCACACCTCCGGCCCGGCCCAGAGCGCGGTTCTGCAGGCGGGGAACCAACGCCCGAGGACGACAATCCGCCTGAGGTCTCCGGACGAGCTCGTCGGCAACTACATTGGGGACGTATTCGACGGGGTCTCCCTGAAGCGCTACCCTCTCCCGTGCACGCCGCCTGAGGAAGACTGGAGCTTCGCCCATGTCGCCGAGATGGGCTTCACCTGGGTCCGGCTATCGGTGGACCGGCTGGAATGGTGGGAGAACGGGGATACGTCGTCCACGCGCTCGATGGGAGAGTACTCATCATCCGAGTTCAACGCCTGCCAGGATGGGATCATCTCCGCGCTGGCGGAGAACGACGTCACCATCGTCCACACCATCGTCTATTGGGACGAGGCCGTCCATTCCGAGCACATCCCGAACTACCGCAACGAAGGCGAGATGCAGGGGTACCTCGACTACGCCCGGCTCCTGGCTCGGCACTTCAAGGAAAGGATCCAGTACTACGGCATCCTCAACGAAGCGGCGCTCTTTGTGGACGTGGAGACCTATATCAACCTCATCCGCCGGA
>MGOM01000038.1:56418-56531 GCA_001797105.1 Chloroflexi bacterium RBG_19FT_COMBO_62_14 | reverse complement strand
CTGCACCCGATGTACGGCGCCGCGCCCGGGCCGGGCGAGGTCGGCCAGTATTACCACGACTACCCGGCGATCATAGGCGAGTTCAGGCAAATTGCGGCTGAGAATGGCTTCGC
>MGOM01000038.1:46079-56405 GCA_001797105.1 Chloroflexi bacterium RBG_19FT_COMBO_62_14 | reverse complement strand
GCCGCCGAGCTGACCTGGTCGACCGAGGAGAACCCCGATCCGGCGTCACCGCTGCGTTACACCGTCCCGCAGGTCGCCAAGTACTACGCCCGGGGGATCGTCCTGCACCGGGGATTGGACATGTGGGCGGCGGTCGGCGGCCCGTATTGGATGCCGCTCCCCGCCAAGGTCATACGCAACCTGACCACCATCGTAGATGGGGCCGAACCTGAACCGATGGACTTGGACATCCAAAGCGAGGCAGCGGACACCGTCTGCTATACCTTCTCGCTGCCGGATGGCGGGTGGCTGGTCGCGCTGTGGACGGATGGCGTCGCGGTCGACTACGACCCTGGGGTGGCGGCGGATCTCACCTTCCCGGGACTATCTGCCTCCAAGGCAGTAGGCATCGACCCGCTGGTGGGAATCGAGCAGCAGTTGGACCTTGTGTCCGACACCGGCAACCTCGCCATCCGTGGCGTCGTGGTCAAAGACTATCCGGTTTTCGTTCGTCTTGTCCCATAGCGGTCGTGCAGCCGCGGCGCCCAAGAGCAGACTGCCGAGAACCTTAAGGCAATTCCTCCCTTCGGGGGTTGGCGCGCAGACCCGCGTGCTCCAATCCCGCCCCCGTACCCGAACATCTGGCGGAGTCTGCCGTTCGCCAGGCACATCTGGGTGGAACTCTAGTCCGGGGGGAACCTCGCAGCCTGAACTGTCCATACTGTAAAAGCCACAAAACCCGCTCATCGCCACTACCCACGAGGCCAAAGGCGGCCTTCGCCGCCGGTGCATGTGCAAGAACCGCGGCGAGCGCTTCAGCACCTCGGAGCGCGCGGCGCTCTCCCTGCCGCTGCTCATCAAGGAGCACGGGGGCTGAGAGGAGTTCGACCGCGAGAGCTCGCGCCCGGCATCCGCATCGCCCGGCCCAGCCTTTTCGTCCCCCCGAAGCCAACCCGGTCAAAGGGCAGCCATTCAGATGAGGGTTCGATGAGAGCATCGGGAGGATATTGACTTGGGTCCTTCCTTTTCTGTATAGTGATCGCCGGGGCAAGTACGCGCCAAAGGAGGCAGTCAAGAGCACATACCGCCGGCAGCGCGCGGTTGATGTGCTCTTTCTTCGCCTATCGGTCAAACAGGTCATGATCCAAGTCGAGGGTCTCACGAAGTACTACGGTGACCACCCAGCTATCGTCGGGCTGACATTCCACGCCGGCGTCGGCGAGATTTTGGGTTTCCTCGGCCCGAACGGGGCCGGGAAGACGACCACGATGCGGATCCTGACAGGGTATATGCCCCCTAGCTCCGGTACCGCTAGAGTCGCCGGCTATGACGTGGTCGACCAGTCGCTTGAGGTCAGGCGAAGAGTGGGCTACTTGCCCGAGACAGTTCCGCTGTACCCCGAGATGTCGGTCGTGGAGTACCTCGAGTTCATGGGCTCGCTTCGCCGGGTGAAGAAGCTGGATGAGCGGATCGAGGCTGTCCTGGAAGAGGTCAGTCTCGAAGAGCGCGCCGGCAGTTTCATCGGCAATCTGTCGAAGGGATTGCGCCAGCGCGTCGGGCTAGCCCAGGCTTTGCTCCACGAACCTGAGGTCCTGATCCTGGACGAGCCCACGATCGGCCTCGACCCGGCTCAAATCATCGAGGTCAGGAAGCTCATTCAGGAAATCGGCCGGAGTCGCACCGTCCTCCTGTCAACTCATATCCTGTCGGAGGCTCAGCAGGTGTGTGACCGGGTGTTGATCATCAACCACGGAGAGATCGTGGTCGAGGACTCCCCGGGGAACCTGCAGGCTCAACTGGCGGGCGCCGAGAGGCTGATCGTGGTTACGGCCTCGGAGACCGCGGAACTCGCCCGACTGCTGGAGCGTCTTCCCGGCGTCGCCGAAGTCAAGCAAGGCATGAATGAGGGGGAGGTCCAGGTCACCTGCACGGCGGGGAACGACGTGCGGCCGCTGATCGCCCGCAAGGTGGTCGAGGCCGGGATGGATCTGCTCGAGTTGCGGCCCGTCGGAGTAAGCCTGGAGGACATCTTCCTCCAGCTCACCCGAGAAGAGGCCGCCCCTCCGGTGGAAGCTTAGCCGATGCGCAACGTCTGGATCATCGCCTCCAGGGAGTTCCGCCAGTACTTCATTTCCCCAGTGGCCTACGCTGTGGCGGCTTCAATCTATCTCATCCTCGGCGGGATCTTCTTCATTAACATCTATTTCGCCATTCGCGGGAGCCAGATTGATCCCGACGGGCGGATTGTCTTGGGGCCGCTGGTCACGATCCTGCTCTTTGCCACGCCGGCAGTGACCATGCGCTTGCTGGCCGAGGAACATCGCATGGGGACCCTAGAGCTCTTGCTGACTGCGCCGGTCAGGGACTGGGAAGTGATCGTCGGCAAGTGGCTTGGGGCGTTCGGCTTCATGCTGGTCATCGTAGCCTTCACCTGGGTTTATCCCTACATCCTCAATCGGATGACTGACCCGGGGATCGATCAGGGCATTCTGGTCTCGGCCTATCTCGGTCTGGTCCTGCTGCTCTCCACCATGCTGGCCATTGGAGTCCTCATTTCGGCGATGTTCAAGAACCCCATGGCCGCGTTCTTTGTGGCCCTGGCGATCTTGTTGGTTCTCTGGATCGTCGGGAGTTTGGGAAGCGGGGCCGGGGTGGGCAGCCAGATCGCTGGAAGCCTGAGCCTTGTCGATCGCTACTACAACAACCTCTACCGCGGAATCATCTCGCTCCCGGATGTCCTGTACTTCGTCAGCCTGACTATCCTGGCCCTGGTTTTCGGGAGCCAGATTGTCGAGTCACGCCGATGGAGATGAGAGCCGATCTACGCCGGTTTGCGCCTCTTGCGTACGCCGCCGGTCTTGTGGCCATGGCCGGGACGGCTGCGTGGTGGATCGTCGGGCGGCAGTTCGACCTGTACGTCCGAGTCGGTCTGGCGCTGTCCATCCTGGGCGTTGCCGCCGGTGTGCTCCTCGACCCGGATCGAGTTCGGCGGGCACTCGTCGGACGGCAGATGCGCTACGGGAGCAACGCGTTCCTCGTCAGCCTGGCTGTCTTCGGCATTCTGGCCGTCGTCAACTATGTGGCCTTCCAATCACCAACCCAATGGGATCTGACGGAAGACAAACAGTACACGCTGACGCCGGAGACGCTCTTGACGCTGGAGGGCCTGGCACAACCGGTCGTGCTCAAGGGATTCTATACCCCCGACCGCGCCTCGAGTAGAGATGAAGTGCGACCGCTCCTCGACGCCTACCAGAGTCGCAGCGATGGAATGCTGACGTACGAGTTCGTTGATCCGATTGAGAATCCGGTTGCTCGGGACCAATACAGGATCATGACGGATGGGAGCATGGCAGTCGTCGTTGGTGAGGCCTCCGAAGTCGTTTCCTTCCCGAGTGAGGAAGAGATCACCGGCGCATTGATCAGGCTCGCCAACCCCGAGAAGCGTAAGATCTACTTCCTCGTCGGCGAGGGCGAGAGAGACACCGGAGCGGCCGACGATCAAGGCTACACCTACCTGAAGTCGGCATTGGAGTCGAAGAACTACGAGATAGCGACGATCAGCCTCCTTCTCGACCCAGACGTCCCGGATGACGCCGTCGCAGTGGTCGTGGCTGCTCCGACGTCACCTCTCTCGGAGGACGAGGTCAAGTCACTCGGCGAGTATCTGGCCGGCGGCGGCGGGCTGATCGTTCTCGATGACCCCACGGCTCCCACCGATGAGGATAAACCCGACCCCCTCAGGGTTTACCTCGAAACGAAGTGGGGCCTGCGCCTGGAGGAAAACCTCGTGGTCGACTTCGCTTCGACTGTTCCCCTGGCGGGACTTTCGACCTCGTACGGCGACCATCCGATCACGGCCCGCATGCGCAATCTGGGCAGCATCTACCCTTCTTCTCGAAGCATCGAAGTAATGACCCTCGACGATCCATCGATCACTCAGACGAGCCTGGTCCTGACGGGCGACCGCTCATGGGGAGAGACAGATCTGGCCGCACTTCAGGACAGAAACGAGCTCAACTTCGATGCCGAAGCCGACAAGAAGGGCCCGCTCGTCCTGGCAGCGGCGGCTACCGACTCGACAAGCTCTTCACGTGTCGTCGTATTCGGGGATTCGGATTTCGCGGCGAACGGGTACTTCTTCCAAATCGGCAACGGCGACATTCTGGTTAACAGCCTCGATTGGGCCTCCGGACAAGAGAACCTGATCAGTCTCACGCCGAAGACCTCGACACAGAGGTTCGTCAGTCCTCCTTCAACGCAGACGACGGGGCTGATCTTCTTGCTGACGATCATTCTGATGCCGGGCGGCGTCGTGGGACTCGGGCTACTCACCTGGTGGGGGCGAAGGCAGCGAGTCTGAGTCGTCGCCGATGATCCGTCGCAATACGTGGATCCTGTTGGTGGTTTTCCTCGGCGTGCTGGCCGGGGCGATAGTCTGGACTCGCCAGTCTGAGCCGAGTTCGGAAGAGGCAGTGCCTACTCCAGAGCCTCTTTGGAGCTACGAGGCGACCCAGGTTGATGGGCTGCGGATCGAAGACCTGCATTCGGGGAAGGTCGTCGAGGTCCGGCGAGATCCGGAGCTCGCCTGGAAGCTGATCCAGCCCGATGAAGGCCCGGCTGACGCCGGGCGAGTGGAGCAGGCGGTGACCTGGGTCCGCCAACCTGAGGTATCCAGGGTCCTTTCCGGGCAGCTCGATCTCCTGCCCTTCGGTCTGGCAGACCCCGGAACCAGGGTGACGCTCCTCCTGGCCGATGGGAGCACCAAGGCCTTTGATGTCGGCGGAGCTGTAGGGATCGGAGGAAAGACGTATGTACGCGCCGGGGAAGGGGATGACATCCAGGTGGTGAGTCAATACAGTCTGGATGACGTCGTCGGCCTGCTGGAAAACGTGCCTGTCTTGCCGCCGACCTCTACCCCTGAGGTCCCGCCGACCAGCCAGACAGTCACCCCGCGAACGCCCTCGCCGTAGAGGCCAGCGGGGCTCCGTGAGCGCATAGCCATCGGCTCAGGCCGGGGCCGGGTGAGGGAGTTGAAAGGGAATTGAACCTCGAAGGGATCACGGCGGGCCTTGTCTAATGCTCAGTTAAGCTTGTTGGCGTAACGTGAACCCGTATGGCAGACGTATAGGTGGCGGTCGCAGGGCGGGGGGATTCCTTCGTTGACTTCCCCCGCAATTAGGCGGTATGCTGAGAGCGATCATGGCGCAGAAGAACAGAGACAAACCCAAGGGTAGGAATCCGCGGCGTCGCGTAGATGATTACGAGATGACGGAAACCGGCCTGGAAGAAACCCAGCCTGAAGAAGACGGTCAGGTCATTGACCGGCTCATCGAGCTTGGGAAGGAGCGCGGCTACGTCACAGTAGACGACATCCTCGCGGCATTCCCGGAGGCGGAGCGAGAGATCGACCAGTTGGAGGAGGCCTACTCAGCCCTCCTGGCGGCCGGCGTCCCGTACCTGGATGATGTCAGCGAGACCGAGGATTCTCACGAAGACGATGCCGCCGATGATGAAGAGCCTCCCGAGACGAACGAGGACGAGGGTTATCTTTCAAGCGTCGACGCCGACGACACGGTCGGTTTGTACCTCAAGGAGGTCGGCCGCGTGCCGCTGCTCACGGCCGAAGAGGAAGTCTCCCTCGCCAAACGGATCGAGCGTGGTCGAAAGGCCCGCGAGGAGTTGGCAAGAGGGCCGACGGCGGCCTGGCGGCAGCATGAGCTGCAACGCCTTATCGAGGACGGTTGGGCGGCTCGAGAACACTTGATCACTGCCAACTCACGGCTGGTCATCAGCGTCGCCAAGAAATACATGGGTCGGGGTGTGCCTTTCCTGGATCTGATCCAGGAGGGCAACATCGGCCTGATTCGGGCGGCCAAGAAGTTCGACTATCGCCGAGGCCACAAGTTCTCGACCTATGCCACGTGGTGGATCCGACAGGCCGTCACGCGTGCCATTGCCGACCAGGGTCGCACGATTCGCGTGCCCGTCCATATGGGCGACCAGATCAACAAACTGCTTCGGATATCCCACCAATTGACCCAGCGTCTAGGGCGAGATCCATCGACCGACGAACTGGCGGATGCCCTCGAGGTGACGCCGAAGAAGGTCGAGAACATGATCCAGGTCGCCCGGCGACCGCTCTCGCTCGAGACTCCGACCGACGAGGAGGAGGACTCGGTTCTGGGTGACTTCATCGAAGATGAGGAATCCCCTGCGCCGGCAGAAACCGTCACGCAGAATCTCCTGCGCGAACAGCTGCAGGACGTCCTGGATACGCTTCCGCCGCGCGAAGTGCGCATCCTCCAGCTCCGCTATGGGCTGCTGGATGGTGAGAGCTATACCCTGGAAGAGGTCGGCCGCAAGATGGGTGTGACGCGTGAACGCGTGCGTCAGATTGAAGCCCAGGCCCTCAGTCGCCTGAGGCATCCTACGCACCGAAGAAGACTGGTGGATTACCTGCGAGAGTAACTCGGTCGCAGGGCTGGCGCGAAGAGGACGAAGGGGCGGGTGCCGATGCCGGTACCCGCCGCTTTCTTTTTTTCTGCTCGGATGCCGGAGGGCCGAGCGGTCACTCGCCTGCCAACCGGGTTTCATACCCTTCTTCATGCCGTGGGGGAGCTCGAGGCCTTGGCTCTGGTGCGCCTCAGGCTCATGTCGAGGCTCGTTGAGGATCGATACCACCCATCTCTTCTGGACGAGGACGGAGACTGCTCTGTTTACTGCGCATAGCCACGCAAGACATCATCGGGCGCTCGGCTGCAGCCGGGTGAGGTTGATCACGCTCCCCAAAGCATACCCGGCCCACAGGCATATGAAGGGGATCAGAGGGATGTAGAAGCGTTGGAAGGGCAGGCTGATAGCGGCGTACAGTGACAGGGCCTGCGCGACGAAACCGACGGCGAGACTGGCCAAGGCGAATCGTGCCGTGGATGGTCGACGCTGGAAGCGGAGCGCGGCGAGGCCGATTCCAGCGAGGGTTAGCATGAATATCACCCCGCCCCCGAAGACTCCTCTCAGCATCGCATGCCCGGGAATCGCCAGGTAATCGCCTACCTGAGGAGCCATCTGTGAGACGTAATTGCCGACCTCGGCAAATTGAGGCGGCGCGATAAAGGTGTTGCCAATCAGACTGGCCAGCCGTTGAAGCGGAGAGTGAAGAACCTGAGACGGCGCGAGCGCGCCGAACAGCTCGACTTGGGCGCTGGAGAAGTCGAGGCGGGTTCGCCAGACCGCCGACAGAGCTTCAAGTGGATGTCGCCACAAGAGCGGTTCGAGGAATACGATCTCGCCCAAGAAGGCGCCCAAGTACATCAGGGATCGAATGGCGGCCTTTCGTAGGCTACTTCTGTCCATTTTCTCGGGCCAGGCGACGACGGCCAGCCCGACCGGGAACAATGCTCCTGCCGACAGCTTCGAGAGGACCGCCGTCGCCGCTCCCACTCCGGTGAGCCAGGGGCGATCCCGGGCAAGCGTCAGGCCGAGGATGGCCAGGCTCACGCCGAAAACGAGAGCCCCTTCCGCCATCGCGCGCCGGCCATGAAGCAACACGAGCGCGTTGACGCCCAACAGCAACGCGCCTGCAATCCCGGTCAGCCTCCCGCCAACCCTGAGTCCACTCAAGTAAATGAGCACGAGGCTGAATGCAAGCAACACGACATTGGCCAACCGTGCGGAGACGAGGAGTCTCTCATCCGGTAAGGCGCCCCGCTCACGGTTGACATCCCAACTCTCAGACCAGTCCCAGTCGACGGCCACCGTCTCCGGGCCGTACCCCGCCAGCCTCCGTCCGATCCCGAGGATGATCTTCGGCACAGGCGGGTTGAGCGTCCGGTAGACTTGATCCTTCTCTGCGGTCTTCGAAGGCTCCCAAGCCAGGGAGATCGGGTCGGTGAGGAAGACCTCGAGATCCGCGCTCTGGTAAAGGAGCGACGTCTCATCCGGGTGGAACGGGACTCCTCGGACACCCCAGACGTAGAAGCCCGTGATCACCATCAGGATGGCGACAAAAAGCCAATCGACCCGGCGGAGGAGATCATTCATTGGGCGTATTGCGATGGAAGACGAGCATGGCCCGGCTGCCGTAGATATCGGTCGGGATTTCTTCAACGAGGGAGTAGCGCCTCGCGAAGCTTGGATCCTGCAACAAGGTATTGCGTCCGTAGACCTCGAGCATCACCAACCAATCCGGAGCCTGGTCTTCAATCAACCTGGACGGGATGGCGTAGTTGATGGCGTAGTCCTCAGGTGGGAGGGGGTAATAGTCGAGCGCGATCGGAGTGATGAGACCGATGGTGTCCAGGATACGGGCGTCCGTGTAATAGCCCAGGGCGCCGATATCCCCCGCGGCGAGCACCTCCCCCGGCGCAAGTTGTGGTCCTAACTCCTGCGCCACCTTCTCGTAGAGCAGCTCAAGCTGGATGTAGGCCATATCCGGGGCGGGCCTGGTGGGGCCATGATCCGGGCGGAGAATCCAACCTCGCAGAGTGAGCGCCACTGCCACCGAGATCAGCAGCGGCGGGAGAAAGCCAGCCCGCAGGTCCCGACCTAGTCGTTCCACCCCCAAGAAGATCCCCAGGAAGTACATCGGGAGAGGTGGGGTCAGGTACCACCGAAAGATGAGGGGATCAGCGATGGCGAACGCCAAGAAGTAAACCCATGGGTAGATCAGCGCCGGCCAGATCGCGCGGCGGTCGCGGATTACCATCAGGACACCCAGGCCGAATAGGACCGGGTACAGGATCAAGCCGATCCCGATCCATAGAGTCCCAAACGTCAGATGATCCAGGAAAGGCGTGGCGTAATGCTGCATGAGCCGCACCAGCGCCGCTTCAGCGGGTAGGTGATACGCCAGGACCTTGGCCTGGATCGAGTGGGGCAGGGGACTGCCGTAGATGAAGGCTCCGGCAACTCCCCAGGCCGCAACAGGCGCGATGAATGCTCCCAATTCGCGGACAGACACAGGGGTCGCCGCATGCCCCGGGGAGCGTCCCTTCAGGCCGCGCAGCGCGCGATCGATCGCCAACGGTCCGATGAATAGCAATGCGTCCGGCCGAGTAACAAGGCTCAACCCGGCGCAGAGAGACGCCGCCACTAGCCGGTCGGTCAAATACAGATACAATGTGCCGGTAGTCAGAGCCACGAACAAGCTAGTCTCCATCCCTCCGATGGCGAATGTCACGGACATCGGTGCAATCGCCCAGACCAGGGCAGCCGCGACACCTGCCCTGCGATGGCCAAGGGATGTGGCAATCAATATGAGCAACGCACAAGTGGCCGCGTCGGCTGCCGTGTTGATGGCGAGCGCCAGGGTCGGGAATGGCGCCCGCGTGCCCCCAGAGACGGCTCCCGCCAGCGCCATCAAAAGGGCATAGAGCGGAGTCGTCGTCCCAAGCACGGCCTCCCCCGGGTTGTAAACGAGGCCGTTGCCTGCGAGCAGATTGCGAGCGTAACGGAAGGTGATGAACGCGTCGTCAATGACACGCGGGCCCGGGATCAGGCGCGCCGCGATCGCCAGAAGGCATATCAGGAACGCAGGTTGAATCCATCTTCGCCAGCGCACGGCCGGATTATACAGATCGAGGATGCCGACGGAAAGTCACATCAAGGCGCAATATGGGGGGCGTGGCTCGGGATTCTCGTTCTGGCGGCGGCTGTAAAGGTCGGCTTGCTCGTCGCCGGCGCCTTCCCGTTCAACTCCGATGAAGCGATCGTCGGTCTCATGGCTCGGCACATCCTCCAAGGCCGATGGCCCACGTTCTTCTACGGTCAGGCTTATATGGGGAGTCTGGATGCGACGCTCGTTGCGGGAGCGTTTGTTCTGCTGGGGCAGAAGGTTGTGGCAATCCGGGAAGTCCAGGTCGCGCTCTACCTGGGGACCGTAGTTACGACGATGATGCTCGCCAGGAGAATTGTCGGACCCAGGCCGGCGCTGTTGGCCGGCATGCTCATGGCGGTGCCGTCCGTCAATCTAACGTTGTACACAACAATCTCGCTGGGCGGTTATGGAGAGGCGCTGCTCATCGGCAACTTAATTCTGATGACAACGCTCTCGATCGTCGAGAGCCCGGGTCGAAGATCGTTTTACTTCATCTGGGGACTCCTCTCGGGTCTCGGGTTGTGGGCCTTCGGCTTGACGTTGATCTACGTGGTTCCGGCTGCGGTCCTGATCGCCTGGTTGTCGATCTCTCCAAAGCCTGAATCGGTCCGACCCAGACGGCTAGACAGGCCGGCCTTGATCCTGATCGGTGGGATCGTCGGAGGCTTCCCCTGGCTAGCCTATGCCGTCCGGCACGGGCCTGGGCTGCTATTGACAGAGTTGGGCGGATCGGCGATCGTGGGCGCCTC
>MGOM01000038.1:45089-46013 GCA_001797105.1 Chloroflexi bacterium RBG_19FT_COMBO_62_14 | reverse complement strand
GCCGTGGGAGATCCGCTGGCTGGCGCCCGTCTTGTTCCCCGTCGTGACGGCCTTCTGGTTCGCCGTCGCCTATTTCGGACTGCGATCGTTGATCCCGCAGGCGAGGCCAGGACCGGGCAAGATCCTCCTGGCGGGGGTCACAGCGACATTGTGTGCCGGGTTTGTTCTCAGCCCGTTTGGAGCCGATCCATCGGGACGATATTTCACTCCGCTCGCCGTTCCGATGGCGATCTTCGGCGCCGGACTGCTCGCCGAGTTGGGCCAACGCCTTGGACGCTGGCCGGTTTTCATCTTGGCGGCCTGTGTTCTCGCTTTCAACTTGTGGGGGACGGTCACCTCCGCGCTCCGCAACCCTCCCGGATTGACGACCCAATTCAACCCGAACACCCTCATCGACCACTCTAATGACCAGGCCTTGATCGACTTTCTGGCCGAACGCGGGGAGTCGCGCGGTTTCACCAACTACTGGGTGGCATATCCACTGGCCTTTCTATCGTCCGAGGTTGCGGTCTTCATTCCCCGGCTTCCGTATCATCCGGATTTGCGCTACACACCCCGGGACGATCGCTATGAGCCGTACGACCAACTCGTCGCCAATAGCCCGCGTGTCGCCTATATCACGACGGGCCCGGAGGCATTGGACACCGCCTTGGAGGGCTACTTCACCGCGGCTGAGGTCACGTATCGGGTAGCCGATATCGGTGACTACCACGTGTACTACGCGCTTTCGAAGCCCGTCCCTCCTCCGGATTTCTCCATTGCGACTGGAGAACGACCATGAGCTTCCGCAGAGCAGTCCCGATCATCACATTCATTGCCTTGTTTGCGATGGCTCTGCGGATCTCGGTCGACACCGACACGTGGTGGCACCTGCGAACAGGAGCCTGGATCATCGATAATCAACGGTTACCAATCACCGACCCG
>MGOM01000038.1:44805-45001 GCA_001797105.1 Chloroflexi bacterium RBG_19FT_COMBO_62_14 | reverse complement strand
TCGCCGGGTTGAATCTGTTCACGGCCGCAATGGTCGCGATCGGGTTCGCATTCGTCTGGCAGGTGATGCCCGGTCGGCAACTCCTGCGGTCATTCGTCGTCCTGCTTGCCGGGGCGGTCACCGGGGTCTATTGGTCGGCGCGTCCCCAGATCGTATCCTTCGCGCTTGCCGGACTGACGCTGCTCATCCTCGAGCG
>MGOM01000038.1:36568-44693 GCA_001797105.1 Chloroflexi bacterium RBG_19FT_COMBO_62_14 | reverse complement strand
CGATTCTCCATCGCCAGCAGACTTTTCGAGCGGGCTGGATGGAGAACAAAGATCGGCTCATGCGTTGGGCGGTGCCTGCCGTCCTGAGTGTGGCGGCGATCTCTCTCAACCCTTACGGGCCGTCGCTACTGGTTTACCCCTTCAAGACCACCTCGATCCGAGCGCTACAGAACTACGTCCAGGAGTGGCAGTCACCCGACTTCCACCAGCTCCAGGTTCAGCCGTTTCTCTGGATGATGGGTCTCGTCGTCCTGGCGTTCACCTCGTCGCGTTCCAGGCTGCATCCGACGGAGTTCGTGCTTTTCACAGGCCTCGGCTACATGAGTCTTGTCGCCGGCCGGAACATCGCTCTCTTCGGACTTGGATTGGCGCCGGTCCTTTCTCGCCACGCCGACTCTTCACTGGACTCGTTGTTGACCGGATCGAAACCGCCCCAGGAACTCCCTCAGAGGTTCACGCGATGGATCAATCTCGGCCTGGTGTGCCTTGTCGCACTGGGTGCATTGGTCAAGGCCTACACCCCGCTTTCGGCGGCCCCCAATGAAGCGCTTGTAGCGCGGCAGTCTCCGACAGGGGCGATTGCGTATCTTCTCCACGAGCGCCCGGCTGGCCCGATTTTCAACGAGTACAACTGGGGAGGCTACATCCTCTGGACGTTGTACCCCGACTACCCGAGCTTCGTTGACGGGCGGACCGATCTTTTCGACGACCAAATCCTCGAAGAATATATCCAGGCATGGCGGGCCGATCCAGGGTGGGAGGAAGTCTTCGCCAGGAGGGGAATCCGATTGGCCGTGCTCGATCCTGCGGCACCCCTCACCCGGGCCTTGATCGACGCCGGGTGGCTCACATCATACAGGGATGAGCAGGCGATCGTCCTGGCCCGCCCAGGAACCCCGTGAGCACTCTGAGTGCGAGTTTGTTGTGACCGGCGCGGCGGCTGCACCAACCCGTCGCGGGGGACCTTCTTGGAGAAATGGGCCGCTGGGTACATGCCGGATTTGATGCAGCGCCAGCGACAGGTTGAGGAGTGGCCGCTTGTCCTGCACGTTAGCGTGTTCAGGATCTACGAGAACCCTTCGCGATAGCGGTCGATCATGTCGAGGTCGACGCGCTCTCACCGGTTGCGGCTCACCGGATCTCGGGTCTCTGGGGCAAGGCGGTCAAAGACATCCGCGACGGCTGATGCGGTGTGGATGTGATGTGAGCCTGAGCATGGAGGCTGTGGCTTGCGCCGATCTCGAAGAGGCTTGACCGCACTCCAGGGCTTCCTTCTCGTCGCAGTCGTTGCCGCCCTGGGATTCGCCAACGAGAGGATCACCCGAGAGCTGAAACCCGGCGACGATTTCTCGGTCGCCTGGACCGCCAGCGATCTCTGGCTCCATCAACGCATCAGCCCGTATGACGAGAGTGTAATTCGAGCGGCCCAGTTGCTGGTCTTCGGCCGAGTTTCTGCCTCAGACGTCCTTCACAGGCCGATCCTATTCCTAATGCCGATGCCGGCGATGCTTTTCTACGCCCCGTTCGGTTCACTGACGTTCCAGCTTGCGCGCACGGCCTGGATGACCTTGAGCGAGGTCGGGCTCTTAGCATTGTGTGCAATATCTATGCAGTTGGCCCGCTGGAAGGGTCCTCCGTGGCTGACGGGTCTCCTGCTCCTCTTCGCCGTCTTGTGGTACCACAGCGCGGCGGCAGTGCTAGCCGGCCAATTCGCCATCATTGAAGGCCTCTTGCTGACCGGCTCTCTCCTGGCATTGCGACGAAGGCTCGACAGCGTGGCCGGGCTCTTTCTCGGGTTATCCAGCGTAATGCCGCAAATCTCCTTCCTCTTCATAGCATTCGTATTGGTTTGGGCGGCTCGGGCCAGGCGTTGGTCCTTGGTGATATGGACCTGCGGATCGGCTGCCGCCATCTTCGGTCTATCAGTCGCCCTTCTTCCGGCCTGGCCGTTGCAGTGGATCGCCCAGGTATTGCGGCTGTACAGGACGGCAGACGCGCGCCCGATCCTCGTGGCGGCTTCCTCCTTCCTTCCCGGCGCAACCTCCTGGCTAGGCGTAGGACTGGTCCTCCTGTCTGCGATCTACCTCGCCTGGGAGTGGCTCGCCGTCCCGAACCAGCAGGACCGCTGGCTCCAATGGACGTCTGCCCTGACCTTGCTCTTCACAGTCTTGCTGACATACCGGACGACGACGGGCGTCTTCGTTGTCCTGATCCCGGGACTGGTACTGGCCATGGCCGTCTGGATCGACAGGTGGGGGAGCCGCGCCGCGGGCTGGGTGGTTCTCCACCTCCTGGCTCTCGGGGGCGGACTATGGTGGTTGTCCTTCCGGACATCTGCAGGCGACCAAGAGAGTCTGGTGATGTTCCTTCCGGCGCCGTTCCTGATCCTGATCGAACTATGGTGGGTCCGCTGGTGGGCGAGCCGGACGATGCGCTTCCCGCTCTGATCCGGTCCAGGCCATCCTGTCGGAAAAGGGCTGCGCGTCGGGTAAGGCGAGGGCCTGACTGGCAGCGCGCAGGCAAGTTGTTGACCTCTCCCTTTGGCCCTAGAATAGCCGGAAGTCGGCGACCGGGGCCCATCGCGGACGGCGCGCGCACTCTCGGATTGCCTCCGTTGTGCGGCGGAACACGCCCCTCGGAGGCAGAAGGGTGTTTGCTCCGTCCTATGGATCTCATCCGGGGTGTGTATCTGATGCCGCAGATTGGCCGATGTCCACATTCCGCAGGACAGGCGGATGATGGTCGTGAGGTGCGCAAGGGATGAACCCCGCACGAGAACCGAAAGCTACGCGGTCTTCGACCCGTACAGTTCTGCTGGCAATGCTCTGTTTGGTATGGAGCGGACTCGTCGTGGCCGTGTACTACATCTCCCACAAGCCGGGTGACAGCCAGCAGCTGCAAGCGCTGTTGCGCCTGGGGCTGACGTCAGCCGGTTGGGTCGGCAGTCTGTCGTTGGCCCATGGTCTCGCCCGGAGGGTTGCCCCATCGATCGGCCGACTCCCGCCTGCGCAGAGGCTCGCCCTCCGGATCGGACTGGGATTGGGAGTGATCAGCCTCTTCACGCTGGCGCTGGGAGCCGTCGGAGGCTTGTGGCCCATTGTTCCCTGGCTGGTGATCATCCTGGCGACGCCTTTCTCGATCACAGGGTTGTGGTCCGATGTACGCGGCCTCCTGAGGTCTCCGGTCCAAGGTAGCTCCTCCCGGTTTCTTGCGCTTTTCGTCGGGCTGACGGTCGGGATGGCGTTTGTCACCACGCTGACGCCGCCGACGGCATGGGACGCCCTCGTGTATCACCTGACGGGTCCCAAGCTGTATATTGCCGCGCGCCACCTTGTGCACGACATCGACATCCCTCATCTGGGTTTTCCTCAAGGGGCAGAGATGCTCTTCACCTGGGGGATGCTCTTGTCGGGGCCGCAGCTCGCCCAGCTCTTCCACGCGACCTTCGCCATTTTGACCCTCATCCTGCTGGGGTCGATCAGCGAGACCTTTGCTCCCGGTCGGGGGTGGTTGGCCGCGGCGCTTATGGCGGCGGTCCCATCGGCAATGACCATCGCCGGGTGGGCCTACGTCGAATGGATGACGATGTTCGCTGGACTGGCGAGCCTGACGTTGATCGTCAGAGGCATTCAGGGCTGGCGAGAAAAGGCCTCGGGGACGCAGATCGACGCGACAGATCTTCGGCGGCCCGGCGGCGGGTCGGATACCTTGGGCTCTGGGGAGAGCAAAGCCTGGGGATGGTCGCTGGCCGGCTTCTTCTCCGCTCAAGCCTTGAGCACAAAATACACGGCCCTGGGCCTGGTCGCTGGAATCTTGGTCTTCGCCGCATGGCGTCTCCGGCCGGTGCGTGCAGTAGTCGTCTTTGCCGCGACGACCGTTGCCTTCACGCTCCCCTATCTACTTAAGAGCTGGATCCTGACGGGTAATCCGTTCTACCCGTTCTACTTGTCGGGGGTGTTCTGGGACTCCTTGCGCCAGTCCTGGTACAGTCGTCCGGGTACTGGTTTGGACCTGTTCCGCCTGCTGCTTGCCCCGTGGGATGCTACGGTCTGGGGCATCGACGGTGGGTTCGCCATCGGCCATCCGTCTTATGCGGCAACGATCGGACCGCTTCTACTTGTCCTCATTCCGTTTGTCCTTCTGGCTCTGCGCAATTCAAGACACCTCCAGCCCTGGCTGCCGGCGATGCTGGTCACATCCGGAGCGATGTACCTCTTCTGGTTGTTGGGGCTGGCCTCGTCTCGCCTATTGCTCTCGACCCGTCTACTCTACCCGGCGTTCCCCATGCTGGTCGGGCTAGCCGTGATGGGGTTCGACTCGCTCGCCCGAGTCGATTGGACCGGCTTCTCGGTCCGCTTTGTCATCGGTGCGCTGATGGCACTGGTGTTCGGTCTGACGCTTGTCACCTCAACGCTGAGATTCGTCGCCGAGGAGCCGCTGGGCGTCATTACCGGATCTCAGACGTATCCGGGCTACTATGAATCGCGGCTTGGGCTCTATGCATGGGCGATGGACGGGATCAACCTTCTGCCGGAGGGCTCACGGGTCGTGTTTCTCTGGGAGCCGCGCAGCTACGCCTGCTCGACGCATATCGTGTCCGAACCGGACGCGATCGGAGACCGCTGGTGGCACTTGCGCAGGCTGGGTCTGGACGCCTCGGCCATCGCCGCCCGTTGGCGGGCGGAAGGTGTGACGCACGTGCTGTACTTCGTTTATGGCGCGAAGGTGATTCGCGAAGGTGGCTTTGATCCACTAACCGAAGACGACTGGCGGGAGCTCGCCAGACTCGTCAACGAGGAACTTGATGAAGTTGAATCCTGGGGAGAAGCGTATGCGCTTTATCGCCTGCGCTAACCGGTCGCTCTTGGGCGGTCCGCGGGTGCGTCCGTGACAAACGGACCTCGTCAGCAAGCCAAAGCAGTCGAGGACGGTCAGGCGACGATGATCGACCGCATTCAACCGCGCTTGGTCCACCCGATTGTGCCGATCCTCGGCGTGGCCTTTGTGGTGCGGCTGATTCAACTGACCGGACGTCCGTTGTGGTACGACGAGGCGATCGCTGTTCTACAGTCGAGCAAGGGTCCGGCGGCCATGCTCGCTGGAACACTGACGGTCGAAAGTGGAGTGGCCGCCAATGTGCATCCGCTGCTCTACCACACGATCCTTTGGCTGTGGGGGCGGCTCATCGGCACCGAGCCCCTTGCCGTGCGTCTCCTCTCGGTGCTTTTCGGGCTCGGGGTCGTCGCGGTCGGCTACTTTCTCGCCCGTCAGCTCTTCGCCGATCGGGTAGCGTTCTTGAGTGGATGGGCGCTGGCGTTATCCCCGTTCCAGGTCCACTACTCACAGGAGGCACGGATGTACAGCCTCCTGGCCCTCTTATTATTGAGCGCCACGCTCACGTATTGGCTTGCCATCCATGGCGGTCGGGCGGTCCATTGGATCGGATTCGCCGTCCTCGCCGCCGCCGCCCAGTACACTCACAACCTGGCAGCCGTTTATCTCATACCTCTTGGACTGACGGCGCTCGTTCTCAGGCGCTG
Source organism: Chloroflexi bacterium RBG_19FT_COMBO_62_14 (assembly GCA_001797105.1). Taxonomy (GTDB): domain Bacteria; phylum Chloroflexota; class Anaerolineae; order Anaerolineales; family E44-bin32. The sequence goes on along the minus strand of MGOM01000038.1, from coordinate 39,153 downwards.
GCACCAGATCCTCCACACCGTAGGCGCTGGCTTGCTGGCACTCATGCTATACATACCCTGGCTCGTGCGCTTGCCGCAGCAGCTGGCCCGCGTTCAGCAGGGATATTGGATCGGCAACCCCGGCCTGGTTGAGATCGTTGGGACTCTGCTCGTATACATCGTCGGGCTTCCGGTCCCGGCGTGGGGGCTGCCGGTGGCCGTCTTCTGTGCCACGTTGCTTGTCGTCCTGGGTGTCGTGACGACGGTCCGCAGCCGAAAGAAAAACCCTATCCTGGTGAGGCGAGCCGGGTGGATGGCTTTCCTGGGAGTGGCCCCAGTTGGCGTGATGTTCCTGATATCCATGATTGAACCGGTCTATCTCGATCGCGCGTTGCTCCCTGCAGGTGCGGTCTTCTTGATCTGGATCGTGTGGGCTCTAGAGCGGAAGGCCATGGCACCCGGACTGGTCTACCTGGGCTACGCCGCTCTTGGCGCCTCCCTCTTTCTTGGCCTGTACGGATTCTTCACCTACCGCGGCTTCCCTTACGCCCCTTACCAGTCGCTCGACACGTACCTGCGTGAGCATGTCGGTCGCGAGGAAGTGATCCTGCACAGCAACAAGATCTCGGCCATTCCGGCAATGTATTACGATCCGTCGTTGGATCAGAAGTTCCTTGCGGATCCGCCACAAAGCGGATCGAACACCCTCTCTGACGCGACACAAGAGATGCTGGGTATCAAGGCCGAGGACGAAGTTCAAACTGCCGTCGGATCCGCGGGAGGCGTGTGGTTTCTGATCTTCCCGGGAGAGATCCAGGATTACCTTAATGCCGGCGTAGCCCAGCATCCGACGTTGGCTTGGCTCGAGGCCCACTTCTCGCTCGAACAGGTGCAATCGTTCGGGGAGCTGCAGCTTTATCACTTTGTCCAGCCGCGCGACTCACAGACCGAGGGCGGAGAAGCGACCGGCACGGTCGGTATAAACCGACCCGCGGCGCGCAAATCGGGTCTGCCGACGTGAAGCCGATAAGCCGGCGCGTATCGACGATCGCCGCAGTCCTGGCGTTGTCCCTATTACTCGTGGGCCTGACGCTCGCCAATTTGCGCTTTGCGCGAGGTTCCCCGGGCGGTAACGACTATCTGTCGCGTTGGGTCGGCGCCAGGGCCTGGGTCGTGAAGGGGCTCAACCCTTACGATCCTCAGGTAAGCCTCGAAGGCCAAATGATGATTTACGGCAGGCCGGCAAATCTGGCAAAGGGGGAGGATCTGGCGCAGTTCGCCTATCCGCTGCATTCAATGATCTTCTTCGCGCCGTTCGCCCTCCTCCCGTACACGGAGGCGCGGGCAGCCTGGATGACTCTCCTCGAGTTGGCGCTTCCGATACTCGTTCTCAGCGGGATGAGGCTGGCCGATTGGAGACCCCGGCCTTGGCGGGTCGCGGTTCTTATGCTGTTCTCCATATTCTGGTATCACGGCGTCCGATCGATCATCGTCGGCCAATTTGCTGTCATCGAGGCCGTCCTGATCATCGGGGCGCTACTCGCAATGCACCGGCAGAGAGACATCCTGGCTGGCAGCCTGCTGGCCCTGGCCACGGCCAAGCCGCAGATGCCCATTCTCATCTATCCTTTCGTCCTGGCCTGGGCGGCATATGCCCGCCGCTGGAAGCTTGTTGTCTCGATGATCGTTGGAACCCTGCTGGTCCTAGGCGTCTCATTGATCTTCATCCCGACCTGGCCGCTGCAATGGATCAGGCAGCTCGGACCCTATACCGAATACGCGACCGGCGGCCCACCCGTCTGGATCCTTGCCGGGTATATCCCCCACGCGTCGGATTGGATCTACTGGGTCTTGTCGCTGGTCTTCCTCGGATACCTTGTCTGGGAGTGGTTCCGGTCACTCGGGAAGTCCGACGAGTGGTTTCAGTGGACGGCTGCGTTGACGATCGTCGTCACCAACATGATTGCCTTCAGGACTGCCACAACCAACTACGTTGTCATGCTCCCGGCTTTGGTCCTGGTGCTTGCGGCACTTGAGGAAAGGTGGGGGAAGGCCGGAGGGTGGGCCGGGGTGGCGACGTTGCTGATCCTGGGTGTCGGGCCTTGGGTGCTGTTCCTGGCAACGGTCGTCGGAAACCAGGAGAATCGCCTGATGTATTTCCCCCTTCCGGTGATGACTCTGATCGGACTGTTGACGATCCGGCGCTGGAAGACCAGAAGTGAGGCGACGGTTGGCCCCGATGTGATCGGCGTAGTCGACTGATCGCGCATGAGGCGAATGATCGCTTCTCGAACCTGGATCTGGCTTCTCATGGGGCTGCTGGCCGCCGGGTTTGCAGCATGGTGGGTTCGTGTCCCCGGTTATATGGATGCAGATTACTACTACGCCAACGCGCGCCAGATCGTCGAGGGCGAGGGTCTGCAGGAGCCCTTCCTGTGGAATTACCTTGACGATCCGGAGGGTCTGCCGCACCCGTCCTTCACGTACTGGATGCCGCTTGCAAGCCTCGTTGCTTCGATTTCGATGATGATCGCCGGAGCTGGGTTTCGGGCCGCCCAGGCGCCTTTCATTCTGATCACCGCCTGCCTACCTGTGCTGACCGCACA
>MGOM01000038.1:32355-36544 GCA_001797105.1 Chloroflexi bacterium RBG_19FT_COMBO_62_14 | reverse complement strand
ATGTTGCCAGGTTTCTTCTTCCCTTTCTTCGTGACCACGGACACCTTCGCGTTGTTCGCCCTGGTCGGTGGGGGTGCCATGGCGGCGATGGCCTCCGCCGCCGAGCGCGGGCGTCCTCTGCGCTGGCTGGTGGTAGGAGTCCTGACCGGATTGGCCCATCTCGCCCGCGCAGACGGAGTGCTCTTGCTGGCGCCCGGACTCCTGGCCGCGGTGTTCTGGTCAAAGGAGCGTCGGACGTCATCGGCCTTCCTGGTCCTGGCGGGCTACTTCGCCGTGATGACGCCGTGGTGGGCACGCGGCGCGCTCGCCGGCGACAGCCCGTTACCACTCGGGTTGAATCGGACACTTTGGCTGCTCCGTTATGAAGACCTGTTCAGCTATCCGGCTTCGATACTGACACCCGAGCGATGGTGGGCCGCCGGACTCACGGCGATCGGGCGCGACCGACTCCAAGCACTACTCACGAACCTGCAGTCCCTCATTGCAGTGAATGGGCTGATCTTCTTGGGGCCGTTCATGATCGTGGCGGCCGTCGAGAACAGACGCGAACCGATCGTCAGACTCTCGGGAGTCTACCTGGCTGTATTGATCGGCGTCATGAGCTTCGTCTTCCCTTATGCTGGAGCTCGCGGCGGCTTTTTTCATTCGAGCTCGGCCCTGATGCCGGTCCTCTGGGCCCTCGCGCCGCTCGGCTTGCGCCGGACGGTGAGGTGGGCCGCCGAACTCCGGGGCTGGGTGGTCGAGCGGGCACAGACGCTCTACGGTTGGACCGCGCCCGCGCTCGCCGGCCTGTTCACCTTCGGATTACTTTGGTTACGTGTCATCGGGGGGACCCCATCGGAGCCGGCCTGGAGTGGATCGGCCGCCGCGTATGTCGCGGTGGCCGCGGAACTCGACTCCCTTGACCCATCGCCGCCGGCGGTCGCTGTCAACAACCCCCCCGGGTTCTTCCTCGCCTCCCGATCCCCGAGCGTGATGATCCCGAATGGCCCGCCGGAAGTCCTTCGAGCCGCCACAGCCCGATTCAATATCGGGTGGGTCATCCTCGACGCCAATCGGCCGGAGGGGCTGGCAGGGCTGTATGAGACCCCCAGTTCGGTAACGTGGCTTCACTTGGCCCGGCGCGTGCAGGAATCGCGTGGGGAGGACATTCTGCTGCTCCGGGTATTGCCGGAGGGGGTGGAGCCCTGAACGCCGCGTTGGACGCCCGCCGCTTTGCGTGGCCCACCGCCTATCTCGTTCTTGCCGCCCTCGCTTGCAGCCTGTATCTCTTCGCCGCCCGTCGGGAGTTCGGGCTCGGGTTCCCGCTGGACGACGCGTGGATCCATCAGACCTACGCGCGCAATCTGGTGCAATACAGGGAATGGTCGTTTCAGCCTGGGTCTGTCAGCGGAGGCTCAACCTCACCCCTGTGGACTTCAATGCTGGCAGTCGGAGCGTTGCTGGGGCTGGACGCGCGCGCCTGGGCATACATTCTCGGGGCCTGCGCACTCGGATTGACGGCCTGGGCGGCGCAGAATTGGCTCGTTCGCCGTGTGCAGACCCCGAGATGGGGTTGGATGGTGGGGATCGCCGTCCTCTTTGAGTGGCATCTCGTCTGGGCCGGCGTCTCCGGGATGGAGACGATCGTCGAGACTCTCCTGATCGTGCTCGTCTTCCTTCAACTGGAGGCCAAGCCAATCCAACCGATCCGGCTTGGAGCCTGCCTCGGCCTGGGCGCATGGATCCGACCGGACGCACTTACGCTTCTCGTTCCCGTCGCCTGGCTGCTGGCGACCGACCGGGCTCCGATCCGAGGACGCCTACGGCGGCTCGGCCTCACGCTGCTCGGGCTGGCTTTGGTGTTCGTCCCCTACCTGGTATTCAATCGACTGGTTGGCGGAGCCTGGTGGCCGACCACCTTCTACGCAAAGCAAGCTGAGTACGCGGTTCTTCGACAGGCACCGCTCGTCTCCCGGCTGTCCGCTCAACTGATCCAACCGATGATCGGGGTTGGCGTGCTCTTGCTTCCAGGCCTGGCGCTGGCCACGTGGCGGGCGTCCCGCAAAGCCGAACTGGGGCGACTGGCTCCTATTGTCTGGGCCATCATGTTCATGTCGTTGTATGCACTCCGCTTGCCGGTCACGTATCAACACGGTCGTTATGTGATCCCGACGATCCCCGTCATCCTGGTCATCGGGATCGAGGGCCTGGTCTCGACGGCCCCGTCCCAGACCGGAGCAGAACGCCGGCGCTGGACGAGGCTGGCCTGGCCGGCGAGCGCCGGCGGCGTGTTACTGGGGTTCTGGTTGCTCGGGGCGCAGGCGTACGCTCGGGACGTGTCCATCATCGAATCGGAGATGGTCGCCGCCTCGCGTTGGATCGCCTCGAATACCGATCCAGAAGCCCTCATCGCAGCCCACGACATCGGCGCGCTGGGATATTTCGGTAGGAGGTCGATCATCGATCTCGCCGGCCTCGCAACCCCCGAGGTGATCCCGATATTGCGGGATGAGGGATCATTAGCGGAGTACCTGAATCGGCACGGGGCGGATTACCTGATGACGTTCCCGGCCTGGTATCCCAATTTGACCGGCTGGGCCCAACCGGTCTTCCGAACCGGCGCGCCATTCAGCCCCGCGGCCGGAGGCGAGAATATGGTGGTCTATCGGTGGGAGGCAGCCAAGTTTGCTTCCCCCGGCACGTCTATGCTATACTCGCCCCACTCACGCGGCGGCAGGTTGGAGCATGGAAACGATACGGGTCATTATCGTTGACGACCATCCGCTTTTCCGGGAAGGCGTCCGCAACGTGCTCGATGCCGAGGAGGACCTGGACATCCTCGCCGAAGGAACCAGTGGCGACCAGGCGATCGAGCTCGTTCGCGAACACAGGCCGCGCGTGGCGCTGATTGATGTCAATCTCCCCAACATGAACGGAATCCAAGTCACCCGCCAGATCACGGCCGAGCGGCTGGGTACGTCGGTTGTCCTTCTGACGGCCTACGACGATGTCGAACAGGTCCTGCACGCCTTCAGCGCCGGCGCCTCGGCCTACTGTTCCAAGGACGTGCAGGCCGGCAAATTGGTGGACGTCATTCGACATGTCGCACGCGGCTTCTTTGTTGTCGGCGACCAGGTTTACGACGGGACTGGGCTGCAGCAGTGGCTGTTGCACGGGGTCGAGGCAGTCCGGCGTCCACACCTGGAAGGCGAGGTCGATGCCTTTGCGCCGCTCTCGCCGAGGGAGATGGAGATCCTACAGTACGTCACCCGAGGGCTGAGTAACAAGGAAATCGCTTCCCGTCTCGGCATCAGTCATCAGACCGTTAAGAACCACATGACGGCGATCCTCCACAAGCTCGATGTCGAGGACCGGACACAAGCCGCGGTCTATGCCTTGCGCCATGGATGGGTGCGTCTGCAGGACACCCGCAAGTGAGCGCGGCAAGGCGCGCCGGTAAGATGGAGGCTTCATGACAGAAGCCGTTGAAGTAAGCGAGCTCAACCCGCTGGAAGCATTCGTCGAGCACAGCAGCAGTGAGCTCGAGACCGTCCAGACCAAACTCAAGGAAATCGCGCTGCTTGTCGAGCAGAGCCAGGGTGAGGTGGACAAACTCGCCCAGCGAAACGCCTCGATCACAGCCCAGCTTCACCAACTTCAGGCTCACTTTGACACGGTGCCGCGCGAGGACATCCGCTCGGCCTACGAATCGGCCCAGGATGCTCAGCAGCGGCTGTTCACGATGCGCGGTCAGTTGGAGAAGCTGCAGAGCGACAAGGTCCACCTTGAACGCTACATCCAATATATCCGGGAAGTCATCACCCTGCTCGAAGGCGGGGCTGTTCCGACCCCCGGAGCCCAACCGGTTGGGCGGCCGCAGAGCGGTGTCGAGCAGATCATCGAGGCCCAGGAGGAAGAGCGGCGCAAGATCTCGCGCCAGATCCACGACGGCCCGGCCCAGGCGCTCGCCAATTTCATTTTGCAGACAGAAATCGCCACGCGCTTGCTCGATAGCGACCAGGAGAAGGCGCGGGAGGAACTCAACAGCCTCAAGGCCTCCGCCTCAACGACCTTCAACACGGTCCGCGGCTTCATCTTCGACCTGCGCCCGATGATGCTCGACGACCTGGGTTGCATCCCGACGATCCGGCGCTACACCGAGGCCTTCAAGGAGAAGACCGGGCTGAACATGAACCTGGTCGTGACC
>MGOM01000038.1:25926-32292 GCA_001797105.1 Chloroflexi bacterium RBG_19FT_COMBO_62_14 | reverse complement strand
CTTGGGAATATCCGGGATTATGCCCAGGCGACCCAGGTCAAGATCCAGCTCGACATGGGCGATCACCAGGTCCGGGCAGGGGTAGAGGACAACGGGAAGGGTTTTGACCTCGAGACCCTGACCACAGGGGACGGTCAGGGGCAGGGGCTAGAAATGCTGCGCAAACGGATCGAGCAGGTGGGTGGGGTGATGGAGATCGACAGCCCCCCGGATCAAGGCTCGCGGATCGTTTTCTGGATCCCGACCGGGGACTAGCGGTTTCCCGCAGCCCTGCCTTTTCCGCCTGAGCTGAAGCATGGGAAGGGCATCGGAAATAGGTCCTATTGTCCATGGGTCGGGCCTCCCTCTATAATGGTGACAGCCTGGAGCAATAGCGGGCGAGTCTTACACCGAAAGGAGGTGAGTGGCATGTTGTTCGGACCCAAGGAAAGAGGTCAGGGCTTGGTCGAGTACGCGTTGATCCTTGTTTTGGTCGCCGTCGTCGTGATTGTCATTCTGGCGTTACTCGGACCCGCCATCGGCAACGTTTTCAGCAACATCGTCAACAACATCTAAGAACTCGGTGGCACCATGTGACAATCGACCTATCGACCACCTGCCGATCGCAAGGGAGCCCTATCAGCGATAGGGCTCTTTTGTGTAAAGTGCCTCAAGTCGGCGCCCTCGGGGGCCGGCTGGCGAGGCTGCCTTGACTTTTGATTCGGAAACAGTATCATAGCTTCGCCCACCGGCAGCTCTGCCGGGTTCGGCCAGACAAGGAGGCGAAATGCGCCGTGGCCGCCTGTTGATCCTCTTCGCCCTGATAATCCTCTTTGGGGCAGTCGCCGTATTCCTGTTTCTGCGGGGTGTCACCCAGCAGGCTACTGAAGCCCAGGGTACGCCGGCGGTGCCGAGTGACATGGTGGAGATTGTGATCGCGGCCCAGGACATCGCCCGTGGGGCTGAGATTCCTCCCGACGGCGTGATCGCCGCCCCATTCCCGGCGGACTCCGTGGTGGAAACCATGCTTACCGACATCGGCCAGGCCGTCGGGAGGCGAGCCCGCTTGGACATCGCCCGCGGCATACCGATTACCGAGAACATGGTTACCGACGCCCCCGGCACGCTGCTCGGCACGGGCTCGATCGCCTCCATTGCCATCCCGCCCGGGATGACCGCCATCGCCGTGCCGATGTCTCGTCTGTCCGGCGTGGCCTTCGCCTTGCGCGACGGAGACAGCGTTGACGTCGTGGTGGCCATGCTCTTGGTCGACCTCGACCAGGAGTTCCAGTCCCAAGGACCGGACAACACGATGCACTTCATCGATTCCGGAGGGTCGATCATCACCGGGACGGCTTGTGCTGAGATCACCCAGGATGAAAACGGCCTCACGTGCACCAATCCCGAGAGACCCCCGGTGGGTCGGGTAGTGACCGATCCGGAAACCGGTATCCAGCTTTATGCCGTCCCGTCCGAGAACCAGCGCCCGCGGCTTGTGACTCAGCGGCTCGTCCGCAACGCCACCGTCTTGCATGTCGGGACCTCACCCTTGAGTGATGAGCCCGCTCCAGTCGTCGTTGCCACACCAGCAGTGGCCGAGGAGGCGGCGGGCGGCCAACAGGCCGGCGCTGCAGCCACGCCGGAACCGGAGCCGGACATCATCACCTTGATCGTCTCACCACAGGACGCGCTGGCATTGAACTGGGCCATGAAGGCCAAAGTCGATATGACCCTGACGCTGCGCTCGCCGGGAGACACGACAAGCATCGAGACCACCAGCGTGACACTTCAGTACTTGATCGACAACTACGGTATCGCCGTACCCTCAAAACTCCCCTACGGGTTACAGCCGCGGCTGGATGAGATCATCCCACCCGTTCTCGGCAACGACGCTTTCCCGGCGGCACCGTAGCGGTCAAGCCCGGCGGGACGGGTCCTCGAGGTCGGAGAGGCAAGGCAACCCGGGCAGGGCGGCGTGGTCGTCGCTAGATGGCAGGGCAGGTATACGGTGGAGCGCAGGTAAGCTACGGAGAACAGGGTGACCGAGAGCGAAGGGGACAATATCCGCCTGTTGATCGTCGACGACATTGCGGAAACGCGGGAGAACATTCGCAAGCTTCTGCAATTCGAGACGGACATTCATGTCGTCGGGTCTGCGCGCTCCGGCGAGGAAGCCATTCAGTTGGCCCATGATACCCAGCCGGACGTTGTCCTCATGGACATCAATATGCCGGACATGGACGGCATCGTAGCCACAGAAGCGCTATTGAAGGACGTTCCGTTCGCCCAGATCGTCATCCTTTCCGTCCAGAACGAGCCCGATTATATGCGCCGGGCGATGCTCGCCGGTGCCCGCGACTTCATTGCCAAGCCACCTTCCGGCGATGAGTTGATTTCGACCATCCGGGTCGTCGCTGAACGGGCGCGCGAACAGCGCAAGGTCTTGGAGAAGCCGGCCCACGCCATGGTCCCGATGGAACCGGGGGGCGTGTCCGGGCGCTCGCAACGGCCGCAGGGCAAGGTCCTTACGGTCTACAGTGCTAAGGGCGGCGTGGGCTGCACCACCCTGGCCTGCAATCTGGCCATCGGCCTGAACACGGAAGAGACCCCGGCGGTCCTGGTGGACGCAAACCTCCAGTTCGGGGATGTGTCGGTCTTCATGAATCTCCAGGTCAAGAACAGCATGATCGATCTTGCGGCCCGGGCCGACGAGATCGAGCCCGACATCGTCGAAGAAGTGCTCATGACCCACGAGTGCGGACTGCATGTCCTGGCGGCACCGCCGCGGCCGGAAATGGCCGATGAGATCCATGCCGACCAGGTGCGCAAAGTCCTCCAGTACCTGCGCCGGACCTTTCCGTACGTGATCGTCGATACAAGTTCGACGATGGACGACATCACCCTGGCCGTGCTCGACGTCACCGACCTTTTGGTGGCGGTGGCCACACCCGATATCCCTTCGATCAAGGACTCACGCCTGCTGTTCGATCTATTGAACGTCCTCGAATTCCCGCGCGAGCGTCTGGTCTTCGTATTGAACAAGATGGACCGGAAGAGCGGGATCACGGCGGAGGCGGTCTCGGAGAACCTGAAGCAACCCGTCGATGGGGAGATCATCGCCGATGAACGAGTGGTCGGGCCATCGATCAACCGCGGCGTGCCGTTCCTGCTCGGCGATCGCAGCCGGCCGCCGGCGAAGAATGTCATCGAGCTTCTTGGCGCGATAAAGCAGAAGCTGGTTCAAGAGGCGGAGGTAGGCGAGGAACAACGTACCCCGGAGCGGCAACGGCTGTTCGGACGCTAGGCCGGGGGGTGGGGTGTTGAGCGCCTTCAGGAGGTAACCCGTGTCGCTGCTAAAACGCATTGAAGAGGGCCAGGCTCAGCCGGCACCGACGCCGCGGGAGGTCCCCGCCGCCGCTCCCAACGCCGCTGGCACCTCACGCCTGAGCGGGCTGAATGCCCGCAGGGCCAACCCGCCGGGAGCCGCCCAGCGGGATACGTACTACGACCTCAAGACCAGGGTTCAGAACAAGCTGCTCTCCGAGCTCGATCCTTCGATGGACGTAAGCCAGACGGTCGAGGTCCGGCGGACCATCGAGGAGTTGTTCGAGAACATCCTGGCCGAGGAGAAGATCGTCCTCTCCCGGCCCGAGCGCCGGCGCTTGTTCGAGCAAATCGTAGCCGAGATCCTCGGTCTCGGGCCTCTGGAACCCCTCCTGGCAGACGATACCATCACCGAGATCATGGTCAACGGCTCGAAGAACATCTACATCGAGCGGTCGGGCAAGATTCACCGCGAGCCGGCCTCTTTCGAGAGCGACGATCACCTGATGCGCATCATCGACCGCATCGTGGCTCCCCTCGGCCGGCGTATCGATGAGTCCAGCCCATACGTCGACGCACGCCTCACCGACGGCTCGCGCGTGAACGCCGTCATCCCGCCGATCTCTCTGGTCGGGCCGGTGCTGACTATCCGTAAATTCGCCCGAAACCCGATCACCGTCGAACAGCTCATCGACTACGGAACAATCAGCGCCGAGACGACTGAGTTCCTCAAGTCCTGCGTGATCTCGAAAATCAACATGGTCATTTCCGGCGGCACGGGTTCGGGCAAGACAACCATGCTCAACGTGTTGTCGCAGTACATCCCCATCGACGAGCGGATCGTCACCATCGAAAACGCGGCCGAGCTCCAGCTGCGGCAGGAACACGTCGTCACCTTGGAGTCGCGCCCCCCGAATATTGAAGGCCGGGGTGAAGTCACGATCCAGAACCTGGTGGTGAACTCGCTGCGGATGCGCCCCGATCGAATCATCGTCGGGGAGATCCGCGACGAGGCGGCCCTAGACATGCTCCAGGCGATGAACACCGGTCATGATGGATCGATGACCACGGCCCACTCCAATAGCCCGCGCGACACCCTGTCACGTATCGAGACTATGACGCTCATGGCGGGGATGGAATTGCCCGTGCGGGCGATTCGAGAGCAGATCGCCGCCGCCCTGGAGCTTGTCGTTCACTTGGAGCGCATGCGGGATGGAACGCGCAAGGTGACCCATGTGGCCGAGATCCAGGGGATGGAAGGCGACGTCATCACCATGACCGACATCTTCGTCTTCGAACAGACCGGATTTGAGAACGGGAAAGTGATCGGCCGACTCAGGCCGACGGGGCTGCGACCGAAGTTCATGGACAAACTCGAGCAATCCGGAATCCACCTGCCGGCGGCGATCTTCGGCGTTGGGGAGAGGGTGCGGTACTGATGACAATAGATGCCAACATGATCCTGTACCTGGGCGGCGGCCTTGGCCTGGCCATGCTGATGATCGGCCTGCTTGTGTCCGTCTTCGGCAGGCAGTCGGTGGTTGAGGAGCGGCTTGGCCGGTACACCGAAGCCGGGGGGTTGACGTTCTCCAACGAGGGGGCCGAATCCGCCGTCGAAGGACCGAGCGCCTTGAGCGACTTTTTTAACCGAATGGGCGAGGGGACCGATCTCTTCGAAGGGATTTCGAAGAATCTGGCGCGGGCGAACATCAAGTTGCGCCCGGCGGAATACCTTGCCGCCATCGTGGCGTCGGCCGTCGCTCTTGGCTTCGTCGGGCTGGTTCTGGGAGGGTCCATGCTGGTGGCCATCCTGGGGTTGATCATTGGCCCGTTTGTCCCTGGCATATACGTCAAGATGGCCCAAGGGCGCCGGGTCAAGAAGTTCGACAACCAGCTTGGGGATATGCTCAATCTAACGGTCAACGGACTGCGAGCAGGCTACTCCACACTCCAGGCGATGGAGGCCGTCAGCCGCGAACTTCCGGCGCCTATGTCCGAGGAGTTCCGGCGCGTCGTCCAGGAGATGCAACTGGGCATCCCGATGGAGGAGGCCCTCGATCATCTGATCCGACGCATCAGCAGTGACGACCTCGACCTGGTGATCACAGCCATCAATGTCCAGCGCGAGGTCGGGGGCAACCTGGCCGAAATACTGGACACGATCTCGTTCACAATTCGCGAGCGAGTGCGCATCAAAGGCGAGATCCAGGCTCTTACCGCGCAGGGCCGTGCGACTGCGTGGGTCATTTCAAGCCTGCCGATCGCACTGACGTTGATGCTCTTCCTCGTCAACAGGGAATACATCATGGAGTTCTTCAATCCGGAGACGAGGTCCTGCGGCTACCCGTTGCTGGGCCTGGCCGGATTGATGATCGTCAGCGGTTTTGTCGCCGTCCAGAAGATCGTGAACATCGACATCTAGGGCGACAAGGTCCTGGCGTGGGTCCACTCTAGAGCCGGACCGACGGGCCGGCCCGGGATGGGCCGAAGAGCAGTGGTAATCACGAAACGGAGCGAAACATGGCTGGACTCGGTGCTGTGGGATTTGTTCTTATAGGGGCGGTCGTGCTGGCGATCATCCTGGTCATCGTCGGTATTAACGCCCCCGAGGCGCAGGACCCGATTCAGGACCGACTGGCCGAGTTCAGCGTCCGCGAGGAACCGATGACCCTGGAGGAGATCGAGCTCTCGCAGCACTTCTTCCAGCGGATCATCCTGCCGTTTTTCAACCAGGTCGGGAAGGTTGCCTCGCGGTTCACGCCGCAGGCAACCTTGCAAAGCGCTCGCAGCCGGCTCGAAATGGCCGGGAACCCGATGCACCTGGATCCGGCGATATTCCTGGTGTTCCGCTTTGTCCTGGCTTTCCTTTTCGGCGGGATGGTCTTCCTCGTCTATCTGGTCTCCGGGCGCAACTGGCTTCAAGGGCTCGGGCTTTCGGTCATCTTCCTGCTGATCGGGTTCTTCTTCCCCGATCTGTGGTTGTCGGGGCGTGTCGCCGCTCGGCAGAAGGGGATCTTTCGGGCCATGCCGGACGCTCTGGATCTGCTGACCATCTGCGTCGAG
>MGOM01000038.1:25292-25851 GCA_001797105.1 Chloroflexi bacterium RBG_19FT_COMBO_62_14 | reverse complement strand
CGGGTGATCCAGGAGATTCGCCTGGGTAAGCTCCGCCGGGATGCGTTGCGCGACATGGCCGAGCGCCTTGGAGTTGGGGAGCTGACGAGCTTTGTGGCGGCGGTCATTCAGTCGGAACAGCTCGGTGTGAGTATGGCCAAGGTTCTGCGGATTCAATCCGATCAGATGCGGGTCAGGCGGCGCCAGATGGCTGAAGAAGAAGCCCACCAGGCGCCGATCAAGATGATCTTCCCGATCGGGCTCCTGATCTTTCCATCCATCCTGATTATCCTGCTTGGCCCGGCCGCGATGAAACTCCTTAGATCCTCGCTGGGGGCCATGCTTCGATAACCAAGGTCTTTGCTCAGAGGAACCGCCTGGGGGGAATTCACAGATCATGTTACATTCTTTGGCCCGCCCCCGGCTTCGCTCTTTGCAGCGCTGGCTGGAGGCGGGCGTTGATTTGGTCTTCCCGCCTCGATGTGCCGGCTGCGGTGCCCCCGGCGCGGAGTGGTGCGCCGAGTGTGACGGCCGGCTGGCGCGGATCCTGGCGCCGGTCTGCACGAGGTGTGGCCGCCCG
>MGOM01000038.1:25180-25258 GCA_001797105.1 Chloroflexi bacterium RBG_19FT_COMBO_62_14 | reverse complement strand
CGAAGCCCGCGCCTATGCCGAGTACTCCGGCCCACTTGTCCCGGCTCTGCTGCAAATGAAGTACCGGCCGAACCGGCG
>MGOM01000038.1:20633-25085 GCA_001797105.1 Chloroflexi bacterium RBG_19FT_COMBO_62_14 | reverse complement strand
GCAAAGCCGTTCGAGGTTATAATCAGTCGGACTTGATCGCCCACAAGCTCTCCGATCGCCTTGGTATCCAGTTCTCTAGTGAAGCCCTTTCACGGATCCGCGAAACCCAGTCGCAAGTCGGCTTGGATCCACCGGCACGCGCGGCAAACGTGAGGGGTGCATTCTCTGCAAACGGGAAGTTGGTCGAAGGCAGGCATATCCTGATCGTGGACGATCTGCTCACAACCGGCGCCACGCTTGCCGCATGTCACGCGGCGCTTTTGTCGGCCGGGGCCCAAGACGCTTATGGAATATCCGTCGGCCGAGCGCGAGCCAACAGACCCACGGAGTAGTTCTCACCGGATGAAGGAGCGTGTATGCCAGTCCAGGTCGAGGTCTTCACCCGAAACGTCGAGCTTAGCGATCGCCTGAAGGAGTACGTGGACAAGAAGGTCAGCAAACTGGATAAGTATCTGGACGTCTTGGAAGAAGCGAAAGTCGATCTGACGTTTATCAAGTCGGCCAGAAGTGCAGATGACCGTCAGGTCGCCCAGCTGACCGTCAGGGGCAAAGGCGTTCTGTTGCGGGCCGAAGAGCGGACAAACGACATCTACGCCTCGATCGATGCGGTCCTCGATAAGATCTATCGTCAGATCGAGCGCTACAAGGGGCGCCACTGGCGTAACCGGGGTGACGGTCGGTCGGCCTCGGATATCGCCACCGAAGCCGTCGAAGTCGAGACGGAGCCGGGAGAGGCTCGAACGATGATCGCCCGCCGGAAGCGCTTCATGCTGACACCCATGGACGAGAACGAGGCGACGGAGCAGATGGATTTGCTCGGCCATGAGGATTTCTTCGTTTTCCTACACTCCGGGACGAATCAGGTCAACATCCTCTATCGCCGACGCGACGGCACTTTGGGGTTGATCGAGTCCGAGATCGGCTGACCGCGGCACGACGCGGCAGCCTGCGCCGGCGGCGAGGGGTGTCCCACACCTCCCACTCCCAGTCGATCCCAGTTCTGGTGTTGACGCCTCCTGCCGGCCGATCCAGGGCCGAGGAATGGTTGGCTCGCGCCCGTAGCGCCGCCGCAGCGGATCTCGTCCAACTGCTCAGCTCGATCGATCATGTCGGCCCGATCTACGCGTTGTGCGCCGAGCAAGCGGACGGACAAGACCTCGCCCGGCTGGGAGCAAGGTCGTTCGATGGAGGATCTGAACCGTTCCACTTCGGTGAAGTACTCGCCGGATTCGCCCGCAGGCTCAATTCCGGTCCGTTGGCGTATTTCGGCGGGTCAAGCGCGCCACTGGCCTCGGCCGACCTATTAGCAAGTGCCTTCGCACAGGTCCGACAAAGCAGCCATCCCCTGGCCGTGGTCAACAATCTGCACTCGAGTGATTGGATCATCCTCAATCACTGCCGGACTATTGACCGACTCACCCAGAGACTGCCGACGGATAATCAACTCGGATGGGTCCTGGCGAACGAAGCCGGGCACGAGGTCATTTCCCTAGCGCCATCGGCGGCGACGCGGGCGGATATCGACACCCCTGCAGATCTCCTTCTCCTGAAAGGCCATCCAGGGCTTGGCAGCCGCCTTACCGAGATCCTGGCCACTTCACCGGAGGAGGGCCTGGCGCGTGTGAACCGGCTGTGCCGGATCCTCGGCACCCCTGGAGAAACACTGGCTCTGATCGGCCGGGCCTCGTCCCACCTGTGGAGTGAAATCGAGCGCCGCACCTCCATCTGGGTGCGGCTTTTCGTCGAGGAGCGGGGGATGGTGGCTAGCGGCAGGGTGGAGCGGGGGGAGGTTCTGTCTTTGATCGCCATGGCCCTCGAAGGGTGGGGAGCACAGACTTTCATGGACAAGGTCGCCCGCCTCGCCGGCGGGCTGGTCTGGGATACGCGGGTGTGGATGTCGCATCGGGGAGAGTGGCCGTCGGCGGCCGATCGATGCGCTTCGGATCTCGGGTGGTTCGAGGAGATCGCCGATCCGGGGTTGCGTGAGCTCACGCAGGCGGCCATCGAGGCCGCGATCCCGGTCATAATGGGGGGTCACGGCGTCGTGTCAGGAGGGCTGTACGCGCTACTCGAGGGTCTTGATGCAAGGGGCCAAATGAAGGGGAGTCACCAACCCGTAAGGTAAGTCGACCAATCCTCGTTCTTGTGCTGCAGATTGCCGAACATGTATTCAACCGTGGCCCGGGGCTCGTGGGGATGGCGCTGAAGCCTCATGCGGGCCTCGGGCAGGGTTCGGCCGCCTTTCTTCAAATTGCATGACGGGCAGGCCGTGACCAAATTGTCCCAGCTGTGCTCTCCGCCCCGATGGCGCGGAATGATGTGGTCGATCGTCATTCGGCCCGCGCGCGCCCCGCAGTATTGACATGTAAAACTATCCCTGCGAAAGATCTCGCGCTTGCTCAGCCTGACCCGTGGCCGAGGGCGTTGGATCATGTACCCCAGGCGAATGACCGATGGACGAGGGTAGGACAAGCGGACGGTCCTGACGTAGCCCCGTCCGTTGGCGAGCATCTCGGCCTTGCCGGCAACCAGGAGACCCAGCGCCCGGCGGGTCGAGATCACGCTCAAAGGTTCGAAATTGGCGTTCAAGATCAGGACAGGCTCATCCATGCGCCAGGCCCAAGAATGGGCAAGATTCTATCACACCGGCGTTCCAGGCGGAGCGCCCATCCGGCGAACGGCGTCAGACGACGCGCTCGCGCAAGGCGGAGCTGACGTAGTCCATGGCTCCGACGACTATGGCGATCGCCAGCATCTGGGCGCTTGCGGCGCGGTAGTTGAGCAAGTTGATGTTCTGCTGGAGGAGGAACCCGATCCCTCCACCGCCG
Source organism: Chloroflexi bacterium RBG_19FT_COMBO_62_14 (assembly GCA_001797105.1). Classification (GTDB taxonomy): domain Bacteria; phylum Chloroflexota; class Anaerolineae; order Anaerolineales; family E44-bin32. Next base: position 22,257 of record MGOM01000038.1, on the reverse strand, counting down.
GCGAAGCCGATAATCGTCGACATCCGCACGTTGATGTCCCAGCGGTACATCGTGAACGAGATGTAAGGCGGAATGATCTGCGGAACGACGGCGTAGACGATGGTCTGCATGCGTGTGGCGCCAGTGGAGGTGATCGCTTCGAGTGGTCCGGGAAGGATGCTCTCGACCTGCTCCGAGTAGAGCTTGGCCAGGGCGGCGATGCTGTGCAAGGATAGGGCAAGGACCCCGGCGAAGGGGCCAATCCCCACCCATACGGCGAACACGATGACCATGATCAGGGCTTCGATCGAACGCAAGACGTTGAAGATCGTTCGGGCGACGTAGTAGATCACCAGCCCGACGGGCAGCACGTCTCTTCCCGCGTAGCGCAGAGACAAACCCAGCCCGAAGGCCGCCCCCACGGCTGCCGGGACGTACAAGGTCAACGTCGGCTGCCTGAACTCGTAAAACCAGTCGATTGCGGCCCCGAGCAGGACGAGCAGTACCGCACCAGCCGCGGCGCCGACGACGAGCTGGACGGCATGCAGAGCCGGCCGCGGCAGGCGCACCGAGAGCGTGCGGCCAACCCTGCCGAAGAGGCTGACCAACACCCCGGCCGCCGCCAGGGCGGTCCCGGCGGTTAGAAGCATCTCCAGGATCTCGCCCAGGTTGAAGACAAACGAGCCCAGGAAAGAGAGCGAGGGGATTGAGCTCACCAAAGACTTCCCCCCGCGCAGGAGCAGGTCCGACGTGTAGGCAAGGGCGACGAGGCTGGCGAGCCCAGCGAGAGCGACGGCAAAGGCACGCGCCAGGCGTAGGTAGCGGGTGGGGGGAGCCAGCTCCTCGGGAGGCAGCGCCCAGCGGGCCACTAACCAGGCCGCCAGAGCGGCCAGAACCGCACCCACCAGGCTGGCGGTCGCGCCGTGGGAGACCGACATGGCCAGGCCGGCCAGGCGCGGCGCGATCGTCGCTCCCACGGCCACCCCGGCCGGGGCGGCCAGGATCGACAACGATACCCCCAGCATCGTACTGGTGACGCCCTTCATCAGATTGCGCGCCGCAAAGAAACTCAGGGGAACGGCGATGGCCGTGCTCAGTGTAGTAGCGAGGAGGGCCAGAAAGACCGTCTCGATGATCTTGTCCCACGTATCGTAGGCCGTGCGCGTCAGCCGTGGTGTGCCGACGCTTTGACGCGTGACCACCGAGACTGACTGGACTTGATCGCTTGGCCGCTCTGGCAGCTGCACCTCGGCCAGAAAGTGGCCGGTGACATCGGTCCTCGCCTCGCCTATGCGGAGATTGACCTGGCTTGGGGGAACCATGAAGAGGGTCACGTCAGCCTCATGTTCGAGGTTGAACCCCTCGATCTGCACACGACCGCCGGACTCGACGCAGTTGGGAGTAACCAGGATGTACGCCCCGCGCGGGTTGATTTCACGTTGTTGGACCGGAGCGGTCGGGCACGGCATGGAGATCGGAGCCGAGACGGTCACTTCTTCCTGAGGAAACGACACCAGATCAGGATGGGCCAGGGCCCGCAGGATGCGCACAAGCTGAGCACGCCTGTTCTCCGAACGCGTCTCTTCCAGGTCAACTTTCGTCACCTGGAAGCCGTAGGCATAGATCACCAGACCTACCAGGATCA
>MGOM01000038.1:11874-20546 GCA_001797105.1 Chloroflexi bacterium RBG_19FT_COMBO_62_14 | reverse complement strand
GATCTCCTTGAACCGTCGATCGTCGATCTCTTGGGGCAGACCGTCGAAGACCACCCGGCCTTCGTTCAGTGCGATCGCCCGGTCGGCGTAGCGGTGAACCAGATCGAGGAAGTGCAGGCTACACAGGACAGTAACTCCGTCTTCGTCATTGATCTTCTCAAGATGCTGCATGATGCTGTGCGCCAGGACCGGGTCGAGGCTGGCCACCGGTTCGTCGGCCAGAATGATTTCGGGATCCTGCATCAACGCCCGCGCCACACCGACACGTTGCTGTTGGCCTCCGCTGAGCTCGTCGGCCCGCTGGCGGGCTTTGTCGGCGATCCCGACGCGGTCGAGCTGGCGCATAGCTTTCTCGATGTCGCTCGCCGGGAACCGGTTGATCAGACTCCAGGCCGGGCTGACATAGCCCAGACGACCGGCCAGGACGTTGGTCAGCACGCTCGAACGATGCACGAGATTGAAGTGCTGGAAGACCATGCCTATGCGCCGGCGGATGCGGCGCATTTCCTCTTGCGATGCGGCCGTGACGTCGATGTCTCCCCAGATCACCTTACCTGACGTTGGCTCGACCAGGCGATTGATACAGCGCAACAGAGTTGATTTCCCCGAACCACTCAGCCCGATGATTGCCAGGAATTGACCGCGAGGGACGTCGAAGGTGGCGTCGGTCAACGCGCGGACACCGCCTTCGTAGACTTTCGTCAGCTGGCGAACCGAGAGCATGTCGGCACCATGGGGAAGATAGGGCGGATACGAGAGACTGGCCCCGGCCGGTGAAGAACTCCAGCCGGGGCCAGTCGGGCGATCTCGGAAGCTACTGTCCGAGGCCTTCGAGCGTAAGGCCGGTAGCAGCCGCCATCGAGCGGACGAAATCGTACTCTGCGTCCGTCGCCGGGCTCAGGCCGGTCCAGTTGTAGAAGTCCTGGCTGCCGATCGACGCCGCCCACTCCTCGGTCTGGGAGAATGCGACCAGGGCATCTTCGATCTGCGCCCGCACGTCAGCCGGGAAGTCCGGGCCGAAGGACAAAGTGTCGTTCGGGATCGGAGGCGAGATCATCAGGATGCGGGTCTTCTGGACCACATCCGGAGCCGCCTCGCGGATGTTGGCGCGAGCGTCGCGGACACGATAGTTGCCGCAGACCAGCGCGCTCTTGTCAGCGTTCAGCTTGCAGCTGCTAACAAGGTCGGCCGGGATGTCGGGATCATCACCCTCTTTCCAGACGACGGCGCCGGTGTCGACGAGCGTCGCGGGCGAGAAGAAGGTCGTGGCGAAGTCGACCTCGCCGTTGTACACGGCCTGGGCCGATTGGTTGTGCCCACCGGTCTGGATTGCCTCACTGGGGACCACACCCGCTTCCTGGAGCATGACCAGCGGGACCATGTAACCGGAGGTCGAAGCGACATCGCCATAGCCCCACTTCTTGCCTGCCAGATCAGCCAGAGTCTGGTAGGGGCTGTCACGCTGGACCAGGATTTGCGCCCAGTACACGTCGAAGCCGAAGCGGACCGCCTTGAACGAGACATCCACGCCGCACAGATTGCTGGCCAGCGCGTAGCCCAGCGCCGGGATGAAGCCGATCGTGTCCGCCGGCGAGGCGCACATCTCTTCGATCGTCGCGGCGTAAGACGTCGGGACGCTGACTTCGTAGGTCAGGCCGGTGGCCTCATTCAGGGCCTGGGCCATGATCTCACCCCCGGCAACGATTGTCTGTGCGTCCACGGACGGGACGAACAAGACCTTGATCGGATGCTCGGGGGAACCGATGGCCGGCATCGGCTCTGCGGTCGGTGGCGGTGGCTCGGTCGGTGCGGGCGGCTGGGTCGGCGGGGGCGCCGAGGTCGGCGCGGCCGTCGGGGCTGCCTGTGCACAGGCGCCGAGGACCATGGCGGCGGCGACAAGCAAACTGAGAGCGAAGAATAGGCGATTCTTACCCATCTCTCTTCCTTCCTCCTCGATTATTGTTGTGGGTGCGGGCTGGGGACGTGCTGAATGACCAGTGTCTAGAGGCACTCACCTCCTCTCACAGGGTGACGTTCGAGTTCATCATAGCTCGATTCGAGCGGGCTGGCAAGCACACCCTCACTTGTGTGTTTGACCCATGGCGGTTACAATTCCCGATCCCATGGTGGATGAGAAGTTCCAGGAAGCTCTGGACTACTTATATAGCTTTGTCGACTACTCGGTCGAGAGAAGCTATCGTTATTCGCCCGACGTGTTCGACCTGCAACGGGTCCGTGAGCTGCTGCGCTCCGTAGGGGATCCCCAGCAGGCATACCTCGCTTTTCACGTCGCAGGAACCAAGGGCAAGGGCTCGGTTTGCGCCCTCCTCGCTTCGAGCTTGCGAGCCGCCGGCTATCGAACTGGCCTCTATACTTCGCCGCACCTGACGCGATTCACCGAGCGGGTCCAGGTCGACGGCCAGGAGATTCCTGAGCTGTCGGTCGTCGAACTGGTCGACGCCCTTCGCCCCAAAGTTGCGGCCGTCCCGGGTCTGACGATGTACGAGATCTTGACCGCTCTCGGTTTCATGTACTTCGAACGCGCCGGGGTTGACTGTGCCGTCATCGAAGTCGGACTCGGCGGGAGGCTGGACGCGACCAATGTGGTCGAGCCGGTCGTCTCGGTGATCACGTCCTTGTCCTACGATCACACGCACCTCTTGGGCAACTCGCTTTCCGAGATCGCCGGGGAGAAGGCCGGGATCATCAAGCCGGGCATCCCCGTCGTCCTGGCGCCACAACAACGCGAGGCGGAACTTATCGTGTCTCAGGCCGCGCAGGACCTTGGCTCTCCACTCGTGCGAGTGGGTCACGATTGGCTCTATGCGCCGGGAAGACGCGGCCTCTCAGGCCAGTCCTTGGCGGTGTGGTCTGCGGCTGAACAGCCCCTGATGGACGCTTACGTTCAGTCGGCCGGAGAAGACGAGTGGGCTCCTCACAAGTTCGAGATCCCGCTGCTCGGCTATCACCAGGTGGTCAACGCCGCGACGGCCTATGCCGCACTCCAGGTCGGTAACGAACGCGGGCTGCGGATCGGAGTTGAGGCTATTCGGGAAGGCTTCCGGTCGGTCTCGTGGCCGGGGCGCTTCCAGCTCCTCTCCCGCTCACCGACCGTCGTCGTGGACTCGGCCCACAATCGAGACTCGGCACTCAAGCTGCGGATCGCATTGGACGACTACTTTCCCGGTTGTCTGGTGACCTTGATCTTCGGAGCCTCGGCGGACAAAGACATACCCGGAATGCTGGATGAGTTGGCGCCGCGTATCTCGCGACTGATTGTCACCCAGGCTATCCACCCTCGAGCGGCTGATCCGGAGCAGATGGCCGAGTTGGGGCGTGGTCATGGACTCCAGGTTGAAGTCGTTGTCCCGGTCGCGGCGGCCCTCGAGCGTGCTCTGGCCCGCTCGCGGCCCGACGAGGTTGTCCTGGTTGCCGGAAGCCTGTTTGTGGCGGGTGAGGCCTTGGCAGCCTGGGGAGAACGCAGAATCCTGCAAGCCGAACAACAGGAAGCGCGGCGATGAGTGCATCAGTCGCTCGCTGGCCTCATGTTCCCTCCGAATTTAGTGACAACTTTGCCACTCGCGCCGGAGAGCTCTACAGCGTCAACAACGCTCCCGGAGATGCCGAAGGCCTGATCGAGTGTTCGGTCCTTCCGTTGCGCGACACGGTCCTTTATCCCAACCTGGTCACCCCGCTGTTCGTCGTCCATGATCCGACCTTGTTGGCGATCGAAGACGCGATCCGTGCCGGCGAGACGATGATCGCCATCGCTCAGCTTGACCCGGCCGAGGAAAACCCTGCCCAGGGAGATCTTTACGGATTCGGAACGGAGATCGCGGTCGGCCGGCTCATGCACGTCCCTGATGGATCCACGTCGGTCCTGACCCATGGCCGGCGGCGGATCCAGGTCGTCGAGTTCGTCGAGAGTGCGCCCTACATGAGGGTGCGGGCAAAGCCCTTCGAAGACCGTGTACCGCGCAAGAAGGAGACGGTGGCTTTGATGCGGGCCGTCCTCACCCTCTTCGAGAAGTGCGTCCGGCTCAATCGTAGCCTGCCGGAGGAAGCGTATCTTTACGCGGTCAACGTCGAGGATCCGGGATGGCTGGCCGATCTGGTAGCTTCGGCTTTGAGTTTGTCCCTGGTTGAACGTCAAGAGATTCTCGAGACGTTGGATCCTGTGACCAGGCTGCAGCGGATGAGCATCATGCTGGGAAGGGAGCTTGATGTCCTCGAGCTAGAGGACCACATCCACAGCCAGGTCCAGAGCGAGGTCGACCGCTCACAGCGTGAGATGTACCTGCGCGAGCAAATGAAGGCCATCCAGAGTGAGCTGGGCGAGTCGGATGTATGGACGCAAGAGATCGCCGATCTCAAAACCAAAATCGGAGGTCTGGCACTCACCGACGAAGTCAAAGAACGGGCCGAGAAGGAAGTCCAGCGCCTGGGGCAGATGCCGGCGATGTCACCCGAGGTCGGGATCATCCGGACCTATCTTGACTGGCTGATCGAGTTGCCGTGGTCGAAGGCGACCGAAGACGATCTCGACGTCCATCACGCCTCTTTGGTTCTTTCGGAGGACCACTACGGTCTGGAGAAAGCCAAGGAACGCATCCTGGAATACATCGCCGTCCGAACGCGGGCGCCGGAAAAACATCGCCAACCGATTCTGTGCTTCGTCGGACCGCCAGGGACGGGAAAGACCTCATTGGGGCGTTCAATTGGTCGGGCCCTGGGAAGGGAGTTTGTCCGCATCTCCCTGGGAGGGATCCGCGACGAAGCCGAGATCCGAGGCCACCGGCGAACTTACATCGGGGCCCTGCCTGGAAGGATCCTGCAAGCCATGCGCCGCGTCGGTACGATCAATCCCCTGTTCATGCTTGACGAGATCGACAAGCTCGGGCAGGATTTTCGCGGCGATCCGTCGGCGGCATTGCTCGAGGTCCTTGATCCCGAGCAAAACCACGGCTTCTCAGATCACTATTTGGAGATACCCTATGATCTCTCCAAGGTGATCTTCATCACCACCGCCAACACCCTTGGCCCGATCCCACCGGCCCTTCTCGACCGGCTGGAGGTCATCGAGTTCCCTGGATACATCGAGGAAGAGAAGATCCGAATCGCGCGCGGGTTTCTCATTCCGCGTCAACTGGAGCAGAACGGGATCTCGAAGGACCACTTGAGCATCACCGAGGACTCGCTCAAGACGATCATCCGAGAGTACACCTGGGAGGCCGGCGTCAGGAATTTGGAGCGTGAGATTGGCAAGATTTGTCGTAAAGTCGTGCGACGCATGGCCGAGGGCCGGAGGACTGTCAGACGGGCGACCCCTTCTCTCGTCCGTCGATTGCTCGGCCCGCCGCAGATCATTCCGCGCGAGCCCGAGGCGGAAGACATGGTCGGCACCGCCACCGGGCTGGCCTGGACCGAGAACGGCGGGGAGACCATGCCGGTCGAGGTCCTGCTCCTGGACGGTAAAGGGAATCTTCAAATCACCGGTCAGATCGGCGAAATCATGCAGGAGTCGGCGCATGCCGCGCTGTCATATATCAAATCACGTGCTCGTAAGCTCGAAGTCACATCTGGATCTTTCGAGAAGCACGACATCCACATCCACATCCCGGAGGGATCGATCCCCAAGGATGGCCCAAGCGCCGGTATCACGCTGGCAACCGCCTTGGCCTCTGCTCTGACAGGCCGGGCCGTACGCAAGAATGTCGGGATGAGTGGCGAGATCACCCTGCGAGGCAGGGTGCTCCCGGTCGGTGGAGTGAGGGAGAAGGTACTGGCGGCTTATCGACTGAAGATGACCACCGTGATCTTGCCGGAACAGAATCGCAAGGACTTGGTTGAAGTCCCTGGCAAGGCGCGGGCCACACTTCAGTTCAGGTTTGTCAAAGGGATGGACGAGGTCCTGGATGCCGCCTTGCTCCCCGCTAAACCCAAACCACGAAGACGGGTGAAGGCCGGTCGGGCCCGGGCAGTGCCGCGCAAGTCTCAACGGCCGCCGACCGCTCCAGCGGCCTGATGCGGTACTCGACGTTGATGTGATCCACCTCCAAAGCAGGGCAGCCAATGCCCGGCCACAGCGGGACAACCGCCAAAAGCAGGTGTCCTCGGCGGAGGGGAGATCGCCAGCTCACACGCTGCTCACGTCCGCTCCCCAGGTCCTGATGCGAGTATCGCTCCCCTTACGAGAAACGGGCGCAACTCTGGCTGTGAAGGGCAATCGCCGATCCGACATGCATCCTCCCTTGCGTCGAATGAGATTGGGAAGGCAACCCCGGATCGCCTGGGTCGCCATCTGCGCGATGGGTCTTGTTGTCGGAGGATGCACGCGGACGACGGTCTCTGTGACCGAAATCGCTAGAGCGACCGAGTCCTCGGTCCCTCCCACGGCGACTGCGGGCATCGAACCGGGGCCGACCCTCCGCCCCACCGAACCCATTTCGTCAGGGTTGGCATACGCCATCGCCTGGGTGCCAGGGGGTGAAGCCCTGGTCGTCCGCCAGCCCGCAGGGACCTCCGGCTCCGAGGTCGACGAGCTCTCATCCGATCAACAGGGTATCCAGCTAACCGGAAACAGCACCCTTCTGGGGAGCTCGCTTTGGGTCGAGATCTTTCGCGCCGGAGGCGGGACTGGCTGGGTCAACAGCTGGAACCTGACTGAAGTGATGAGCTCATTCGATTTCTGCGCCGATGCGCGAGCAGAGGCGCTCGTCGCCAGTGTCACAAGTGCGCTCAGGGAGCGTGACGGGCAGAAACTGGCCGACCTTGTCAACCCCAGGCGAGGGCTTGTCTTCCGGTTGGACTGGTGGAACCCGGATGTCCCCATAGCCTCCTCGGAGGTCTCCAGTCTGCTGACTTCGCCCAGGATCATCCAATGGGGCATCGAGCGAGAGAACAACCAACCTATCGCAGGCACATTCCGTCAGACCGTCCTCCCGGCCCTGGATGACGTGCTAGAAAGCGATCCGGTCGTAAGCTGCAACAGCCTTAACGCTGGGCGGACTGCCCAAAGCGTCCAGTGGCCGGATGAGTTCACGAACATCAACTTCTACTCGTTCTATCGCCCAGCCAACCAGCCCGGGAACGAGCTGAGCTGGCGCGGCTGGGCTATGGGGATCGAATACGTCGGCGGCCGCCCGTTCCTCTCCCTGCTCGTCCAGTACCGCGCCGAAATCTAGAGCCTTCGTCAGCCTTCGTCCTGACCCCTGTCGAGGACTCTCAATCACGATCTCACCGGCCTCACCGCAGATTTCGATTGTGATCGCCGATTGCCTCATCCAGTCCCCTTGGGCGAATGCCGAGCTGGAACGGGAATGGCTCTAGAGGACAGCGTGTCTTCGCGAAGCCTTGGATCAAAGTGGAAGGGGTCCGGGAGGCTCCGCCCATAGCCTGCCGCGAGCGTGTGACGCGCGAGAAGGTGCGATTTAGGACATGATCTGCTCGAGGTGACATGCGGAACTTGCATCCGCTCCCGCACGTGAACACGGCGGTCGACACATCCAATGGCTGAGGAATCAGACAGGCGCGTGGTGCTGATCACTGGAGCTTCTTCTGGGATTGGGGCGGCTTCGGCCCGCGCCTTTGCCCGGCGTGGGTTCCAGGTGATCCTCGCCGCTCGGCGAACTGAGCAGCTGGAACATCTCGCCGATGAGTTGCGCAACGGGTTCCCGGGATGCGAGGCCCATCCGATCCAGGCAGACGTGAGTCGGCCAGAGGACATACGCCGCGCCGTTACGTCTGGTCTCGAAAGATTTGGCAAGATCGACATCCTCTTCGCCAACGCCGGGAGCGTCGCCCTCGGTTGGCTCGAGGAGCTGGATCCTGAGCGGGAGATCCAAGATCAACTCCGTACCAATCTGGAGGGGGTTGTCCTTATCGCGCGCGAAGTCTTGCCCCACATGCAGGCCAGGCGCAGGGGTCACATCATCTTGATGTCGTCGCTGGCGGGCTGGATCCCAACCCCGACCTACTCGGTTTATGCCGCCTCCAAATTTGGCGTGCGAGGCTTCGGCGGCGCGCTGCGCCGGGAGGTGTCCCCCTGGGGGATCCAGGTTTCGACGGTGTACGTCGGAGCGGTTCGAACGGGGTTCGCCGACGAAGCGGTCAGGCGGAGGAAGACCGGATGGAGGACGCCGGTGTCGATGGTCCTGTCACCGGAGCACGTGGCCGAATCGATCATCGGCCTGACCCGCCGGCCGCGGGCGACGCTCGTGCTACCGCCGTATTACCGGCTCGTCATCTGGCTCGATTTCATCTGGCCAGGGTTGTTGGATCGCCTGGTCACGAAAGCATTCGTGGAACGCGAGCGAGCCGACGAGCTTTCAGTGAGCCCGGTCAAGAGATAACGTCGAGGTAGCCTCACCCACGTGAGGCTCGCTGTCGCTTCCCCTGTGCGTGATCGAGAGGCGATCAGACGGAGAGTCGCTCAAGGACGGCCATCAGCCGCGTCGGCCATTCAGACTGACCACGGCGTGAGATCCAAATCCCCCTCTTGCTCAGGCGAACATCATCCCCCAATTCAGGGACGTCTCCCTCATGGATCGGTCCACTCCGCTGCAGCAATATCTGACCGTTCTCGACGGCGATCGAGCTGATGTCGGCCTTGGCGGCGAGCATCTTGATCCGTAGCTGGAAGGCCAGATTCTCTACTTCGACCGGCGGCGGTC
>MGOM01000038.1:2557-11833 GCA_001797105.1 Chloroflexi bacterium RBG_19FT_COMBO_62_14 | reverse complement strand
CGCTCCGTTCGTATCCCGGCCATTCGCCGATAGAGCTGGAGGCGTAGATCCCGGTCGGCGACGTACTCGGCGGGGATCGTGCTCGAGAGCGGCAGGTCGATGTTGACCGGCAGGAACTCGGCGGCCCCCAGGTCAGGCGCCTCTACGGCGAGCGCCTGGTCGTACTCAGGCTTGATGCGCCGGATAGCCTGGCTCAGAAGGCGGGTATAGAGATGAAAGCCGATTGCCGCGATGTGGCCGTGCTGGCGCGTCCCCAGGATATCGCCCGCGCCTCGCATTTCGAGATCATGCATGGCTATCGCATAACCTGAACCAAGTTGTGTGTGCTCGGCGATGACTTCCAGACGCTGAAGCGCGTCCTGTTTGGCACGGAACTTGGGATGGCGGAAGAGATACGCGAATCCGCGTGCCGTGCCTCGGCCGACACGCCCGCGCAGCTGATAGAGCTGGGACAGCCCAAACGTGTCGGCCCGATCGACGATCAGCGTGTTGGCGTTGGGGATATCCAGGCCTGACTCGATGATCGAGGTGCTTACCAGGACATCAATCTCGCCTCGGGCGAAGCGTTCCATGACCGCGGCCAGCTCTCGCTCACGCATTTGCCCGTGAGCAATGGCTAGAACGGCTTCCGGCACCAGCCGCTGCAGTCTCTGGCTGGCCGCATCGATCGTCTCAACCCGATTGTGGACAAAGAACACTTGCCCCGATCGGTTGAGCTCGCGCAGGATCGCCTGTCGGACCAGTCTGGGGTCGTACTCACCGACCTGAGTGACCACCGGGAGGCGATCCTCCGGGGGAGTGTCGATCGTTGAGATGTCACGGGCGCCCGTCATTGCCAGGTAAAGCGTCCGGGGGATGGGAGTGGCCGTCAATGTCAAGACGTCGACCTCGGTCCGCATCCGCTTCAGATACTCTTTGTGGGTAACACCGAAGCGTTGTTCCTCGTCGATGATGACCAAACCCAGGTCCTTGAAGCCGACATCCCGCTGCAGCAGGCGATGCGTGCCGACGATGATGTCGATCTCGCCCGTGGCCAAGCGAGTCAGGATGGCCTCGGCTTCGCTACGACTTCGGAAGCGGGAGAGCATCTCGACCTCGACCGGGAATGGCGACAGCCTCTGGCGGAACGTGTTGAAGTGCTGTTGGGCCAGGACGGTCGTCGGAACCAAGAGGGCGACCTGTTTGCCGTCCATCACCGCCTTGAAGGCCGCCCGAAGAGCGACCTCCGTCTTGCCGTAGCCGACGTCCCCGCAGATCAGCCGATCCATCGGCAGGCTACGCTGCATGTCGCGTTTGATCGCCGCCAGCGCCCGGATTTGATCGTCCGTCTCGACGTATGGAAATGAGGCTTCGAGTTCGTGCTGCCAGGCGGTATCCGGGGAGAAGGCGAAACCTTCGACGGTCATCCGCTGGGCATACAATTCGAGCAGATCGCGGGCGACTTCTTCGACGGCCTCCCGTGCTCGACCTTTGAGGCGCTCCCACTCCTGTGTTCCAAGCCTGGAGAGCGTAGGAATTGTGGCATCCGGGCCGACGTAGCGCGTCAGGCGGTCGGCCTGGTGTATCGGCACATACAGCTGATCGCCGTCGGCGTAGAGCACGAGCAAGAATTCGCGCTGAAGCCCATCCAGCGTCCGCTCGACGAGCCCGGCGAAACGACCGACTCCATAGTCTACATGGACGACCAGATCATTCGTCTTCAGGTCGGCATAGGCCGACTCAGGGGTGGGGATCGAGCGCGGCGCATGCGACCGCGGCTTCGGCCGCCCCCAGCCGAAGATCTCCGCATCCGTCAAGAGGTGGAGTGAGCCGCCGTCGCCGAGATGCATGGTCCAACCCTCACTCAGTGCGCCATGGACGATATACAAGTCCCCCGGCAGCTGCGGGGTCGGAATGCTCTCCACCAAAGGTTGACCCGGCCCGAGATCATGGCAGAGCTCCGCAATCCGCGGCGCCTGCCGGCTTACCAGGACGACGGCTTCGTTGGCCATCCGACGTTTGAGCAGATAGTCCAACAAGGGTTGGACCTGACCGGCCAGCCGGGGGCCGGGCGAGAAATCATCCGCCGGCGAAAGGTCGAGTTGTCCCTCGGACGAGGTCATACTGAGGTCGACCGCCCGGCAGCGTTCAAGACCATCTTCGATTTCCGCCAGTGTCAGGTATGGGAGGGGGAATGATTCAGGGATCGCCCGATCGTTGACTTGGTCGGCGCGCAGGGCAATGGCTTGCTCTTCGAGCTCGCTGAGGGCCTCGACGACAGCAGGGCGGTCATCGACGAGGACGATCGAATCCGAAGGCATGAATTCCAGGAGCCCGCCCGCCTCAGGATTCATCAGCGGCAAAAGGAACTCGAGATGGGAGTCCCTTTCCGTCCCGTCATCCGTCTCCCTGGGTGGGATCAGGCCGTCCCATTCAGTTTTGTACGCGCGCGGAAGCCCTTCACGCGCCGGGGAAATCCCCACCCCAGCGCGAACTGTTGTCGATCTCTGGGTGGAGGGGTCGAAGGAGCGGATCGACTCAAGCGCGTCGGCGAAGAACTCCAGTCGGACCGGCTCGGTTTCTGCCGGTGGCCAAAGGTCGACGATTCCGCCTCGGCGACTGAACTGCCCCGGCTCCGTCACCATGCCGGAGAATGCATAACCGACTCCGACCAGCAATGTGAGAATCTGATCCAGCCGGTACGTCTCCCCGGTTCGGAGGGTCTGTGAATTGGCCCGGTATGTTTGTGGAGTCATCGTTCGAGTCATGAGCGCCTGGGGTGTGGCCAGGATCAGGCCGGGCGCAAACACGCCGCTGGACGCTCCATCCGCCTCGCCGTCCTGCGCCGCGGTCAGCGCGGCCAGGACGCCGATCCGCTGCTGTCTGGTCCGGGGACCCCAGGGGGTGACTTCATAGAACAACGCGTTCGGACTGGGGAACGTCAGGACGCGTAGGGCAGGGCCCCAAGCGGGGAGCTCCTCAGCCAGGGCAAGTAGGCGGTCGGAGCGAGCCACGACGTAGAGCACCGGTCTGGCCAGGTCAACCGCGAGCGCCGCAGCAACAGGAATGCGCGCGGCGTGAGGCAGAGGCGCCACCCGGCTGAGGTCGGTCTTGTCGCTCACAATCCGCCTGAGAGCCAGGTAGCCCTCGAGCCGGCGGATCGGTTCGAGTAAGCCGGAGAGGTCCATCGTCACCCAACCGTCCCATTGAACCGAGTCATCGCCAACTCCAGGCCTTCGAGCAACAGGCAGCGGACGCAGTCCAACGCCCGGTCGAGGGTCATTTTCAGGAGCTCAGAGTCGGAATCGGCGAAATCCTTCAAGACAAAATCGGCGGGATCCATCCTGCCCGGAGGTCGGCCGATCCCGAGCCTCAACCTCGGGAACTCCTCGCTCCCGTGCCGGCTGACGATGGACTGCATCCCTCTGTGGCCTGCACTACCGCCGGATCCGCGCAAACGGATCATGCCCAGGGGTAGATCGAGGTCGTCGAGCACGACCAGAAAGTGATCCAGCGGGATTTGGAAGAAGCGCACCAACGACGCCACCGGTCCGCCGGAGGTGTTCATGAATGACTGGGGCTTGGCCAGGATCACTTTCAGTCCGTCGATCCGTCCATCGGTCACGAGTGAGTTTCCCTGCCGTCGGCTGAATGAGCTTCCTACATCCTGCGCCAGGCGATCGAGCAGCATGAAACCGACGTTGTGACGGTTCATGCGGAAGGACCTTCCGGGATTGCCCAGGCCGACGATCAGGTGCCGCGAGGAGGCGCGTTCGGTCACGTGTCGCCACCCGGACGCGGGCCGTCCACGTCTACTCTGGTATGGATCCGCCTCGCTCGGATCGCGCCCCAGCGCTGTCTCAGATTCGAGCGCACGTAGACATACGCTCCGAGAGTGAACATAGTGAGGATAGAAGTCATCCCCCCGATGAGGATGATCTGGCCGACCTCAATCTGCCTGCTTCGCCCTGGTCGAGCCACTGGGGGTGCCTCGGTCGTGGCTGTTACCGCGGAGGAAGAAGTGCTCAGGCCCGCGGCCGGCGCCTGGGCGGCGCGTTCCGTGGGCGATGGGCCGGGCGAGCCGGCAGCCGGTGGGGCTTCGCCGTTGAGCGTGTTGCGCACCGAGATCGCACCGACGACGTCCTGGACGAGTCCCCCGTCGTCAAGGAACACCGTCAATCGGAGGGAGTATTTGCCGTCGGTGATCTCGGTCGTGTCCCACAGGCCCAGCCGGCCGAAACTCACCTGGGCCGCCACCGGCTCGCCGATCGGAAACCAGGTATCAGTCGGGTTCGGGTCATAGCCGAAGGACAGCTCATATTCACTGAATGTCGGCGAAGAAGCGCTTCCGAGGATGGTGACGACGCCCGAGACTGAATCGCCCGCGGTCGGCCGGCTGATCTCGGCATGCCCCTCAGGTTGAGAGGCGCTGACCGGGCGGCCGGCTGCGGCCCAAGCCAAGACGAACAGAACTACCCACAGCCGATGTATCTTCAAGGCTTCCATCTCGTCACACACTGCCGAGTCGGCGACTGATCAGTTTAACACGGTGCACAAGGCCGGTCAACGCGCCGAATCCTCGGTGCTAGAGTCCAGAGAAAGTGTCACCCCTAACGGTTCAGGTGGGGTCGGCTGACTACGGACTCACCACACATGTCATTCCGTCCCTTCCGGGATGCTGCGCGAAGCCCCGCCAGGGGCGAGGAATCCTCATGATGACCCGAACGCAAGGCGACGTTCGGGCTCAGGGATTTCGCTTCCGCTCAATCGACCGGCCAATGGGGATCATCGTTGACGGGGGCGCGGAGTGCCGTTAGAATGGCTGAGTTTGGCTGGATTGGCCCGTGTCAAGTTGGGCTTGGACATCCTGCATCTCCGGCAGAGGCCAAGATGGAAGAGACTGCAAAGGAACCACCGGAACGCGACTTGACGGCTGAGGTCATGGAAATCCACGGCAGCGAGATCGAGACGCTGCAAGCGGACCAGGTCCACATGCACCTGGGCGGCGCGCAGAAGATCGAGGCGTCGGATGTGTTCATGCAGCAATCGGTCGCGGCTCTGGTCGAGGCCGGCCACGTCGACATGCAGCAGTCACCGGTGATCGCCGTCCGTGGTGAAACGGTGACGGTGTCGAGAACCGCTGCCCTCTCGGTCGTCGCCGATGAGGTCGAGCAACGGGACTGCCGCACCGGCGTGGTGATCGCCAGGTCGGCCGACCTTCAGGGGAGCAGCACCCTGGTTCTCCTGGCGGGGCAGACGAATGGCCCAGTCGAGACCCTGCTCGATACTCGAGGTGCCCTGCTGGCGGGCCTGGTCGCCGGGACCGCAATCGGAATGGTCTTGTTCGCCGGGAGTCTCATCATCCGCCGGCGCTAGATCTCCCTCAAAGATCTGCGTGTCAGGCGTTTTGAATCGCGAGGCGGTGGATCCGTCAGGTGAAACCCCTCGACCCTAAGGGAGCGATGGTAACCCACCCGGGTGAGAGGCGCTCCGGAGGCGGAAAGATGGAATCTCAGAAGTTGAGAGCTGAAGTTCGATCTGTCGTCGGAAAAGGCGTCGGCGCCCTCCGACGGAAGGGGATCCTCCCAGCTGTCCTGTATGGCGCCGGGATTACCCCGCAGTCCCTTCAGCTTGACGCCCGGGAAGCCGGAAAGGCCCTGGCCCGAGTGTCAGCCGCGTCGCTGCTCGACCTGGAAGTCGGAGACGAGGTTCACAAGGTCCTGATCAGAGAGATGCAGCGAGACGTCATCCGCCGCGATCTCAGGCACATCGACTTCCTCAAGGTAGCGATGGACGTCGTGATTCGCACCGAAGTTCCCGTCGAATTGGTTGGCGAGGCGCCCGCCGTCAAGGTCCTGGGTGGGGTTCTGGTTTCGGGTGTCGACGAAATCGAAGTCGAGGCTCTTCCGGCCGATCTGCCGGACCGAATCCGCGTCAACCTGGAAGGGCTTGAGAACATCGACGACGCGATCACGGTCGGCGATCTGTTCCTGGGGAAGGGTGTCAAGGTGCTCACCGACGCCAAAGAAGTCGTGGCCCATGTGATCTATCAAGCCGCTGAGGAAGTCGAGGAAGTCGTGGAAGCGGTGCCGGTGGAGGCAGAGCCCGAGGTGATCGAGCGGGCACGTCGTGAGGAAGAGGCGCCCGGCGAAGAAGCCGGATAGCAAGCCCCGGGGTTCACCCCAGCCGTGCATGGGGCTGGGCGAAGTCGACTTGAAAAGGAGCGGCGTCTCGCCGCTCCTTGCATTTGGGCTACTTCTTGCGTTCGCCGAGGGCCTCGAGGAGATCGAGGGTGATCCGCGCAGTCGCACCCCAAATGACTTCATCCTGGAACGGACGGTAATAATAGACCGGGACGCTAGGGCCCGGAACGAGCGGCCGGCGGAGTCGGACTTCCAGGTTGTCCGGGTCGGAGAGCCAGTCGAGACCCACACCAAATGTGGTCGCGACTTCCTCACTGTTCAAGAGGAACGTGGTTGGCCAAGGGATGAGCCCGACGACTGGCGTCACCAGGAACTGGGTTACCGTCAGCAGCGAATCGAGCCTTCCCAGGATCTCGACGCTCTCCGGGGCGAGACCGATCTCCTCTTGTGCCTCGCGCAGGGCGGCTTGTTCCGGCCCAGCGTCTTGCACCTCGATCCGCCCGCCGGGAAAGGAGACCTGCCCGCGGTGGCTGTCGACGCTCTCCGTCCTGCGGGTGTACAGGACGTGCCAGCGACCGTGATCCTGGTATAAGGGAACGAGAACTGCGGCGGGCGTCGCCTCCCATTCGGTTCGGATCCGATCGGGCCTTGTTGCTAGCATTCCCTTGAGCCGGTCCGGGAGGTCGGTCATTGCGACGGTGCTAGGCCTCAGCCTGGATCAGGCTCCCGCAATAGTCGCAGATCGCGCTGTGTCGGTCAGCCCACTCGACTTCATTCGGCAGGACGCTGCCGCCGCACTGAGGACACTGCGCGGGAAGGCGAGCCATCGGCGACGTGGCCGGCACGGGCAAAGGACTGTCCGATACCCCTCCCAAGAGTCCCTTGAACTCTCGATCAAGTTCATTGGCCTGGGACTGGAACCCCCGATCGCGCAGCTCGCGCACGATGCGTGACAAGACAAGCGGCAGGCGGTAACTCTGGCCCATCTCCGGCATAAGCCTGAGCCCGTGTCGCAGTCGATCCAGCCCGTGGGTCGCTTCACCAGCCATCATCCAGGCGCGTCCCGCCTCAAGAAAGAGCTGAGGACTGTGCCACATGCCGAGTGACTGTGCACCATCGGCCAGGAAATCGAAGATGGCAGCCGCACCGGCGAAGTCCCCGTCTCCCATCATGCGATTGGCCCGTCTCAATTGGCGGAGTGCCCCTCGCGCCACTCTGTTTCGCCTGCCGGGGAGCAATTGACGTTCGAGATGCCGCCGTCGTGCGACTCCTCTGCGTCGAAACATGGCTCTTATCTCCTCCGCGCTTGCGTTCGAGGCTCTGTCCAGGGATGTCGGATCAAGCGGGCGTCATCCGGCACCGTCTTCGTCGCCACCTTCAACAGGTCCATCTACAGCTACGTCGAGGATCGGCCGTCCGAACACCAGGTAGCCGGTATGGGCGACCATTCTGTCCTCGGGCCGGAGTCGGTCTGGGACGCGCTTGTAGAAGCGCAGGCTGATCTCGCAGACCTGGAGCAGGCCGAAATCGTGATCCCCGAGCGCTCGCAGCAACGCCGAGACCTGGTTCGTTGTCGGCAGGATCGCTCCGAAGGCGCCGCCGCTGCGCAACGCCCGGCGAACCTGCTTCAGGTAGTCGTGTGGATTGGGGACGTCAAGAAAGAGGGAGTCGACATCGGAATCCTCGAAGCCATGCTCAATGTCCCGCTGGCGGAAGTCGACTCTTCCCTCGAGGCCGACACGCACGAGGTTCCTGCGGGCCAGGTCGATCATGTCGGCCCTCCGATCGTAGGAGAAGACCCTTCCTTCCTTTCCGACCGCCCAGGCGAGGGCGGTCGTCATCGCTCCCGAGCCCGTCCCGGCCTCGATCACGCGCATCCCTTCAACCACGGACAGCCGCAACAAGATGTAGCCGATGTCCTTGGGGAAGACGATCTGCGACTGACGGCGAATGTGCAGGAGCAAATCGCGCAATGTCGGTTCGAGGATGAAGAACCGCTTGCCTAGATGGCTCTCGACTCCGGACCCCCAGGGCACACCGATCAAATCCGAGTGTCGGAGTACGCCCTGGTGAGTCTGGAGTTCGGCAGATGGATCCAGCCGGAAGATGAACTCCTTACGCCCGGCACCGGTCAGCATGGCCAGCTCGCCGGCTTGTGTTAGCTTCACATTGTTCCTCTGCTCGCATTGTAAGCCGCGCACATCTCTTCCGCAAAGGATCCCGATCGGCTGGCACCGGCCCGGCTTGTCAAGTCCCGGGCTTCTTCAGCTCGACCCGAAGCACGGCTGATCGCGGGAGCGAGATCCACTCGGCTCTGGATTCCATCCCCGATCCCGGAAAGAGCCCCTCTGGAATTCCGCCGGGGGACTGCCCCTGGCCCGTGACGCGGAAGACCCATGCGGCGAAACGTTCTGGCAACGACTTCCCGGTGCTGATGCCGACCAGAATTAGGACCATCTTCCCCCCGGGCTTGATCACGCGCCGGGCCTCGGCGATCGTCACGGCCTGTGTGATGTATTCGGTGGGGAACGTGGAAAGGACGCCATCGAATGAGTCCGTGGCGAAGGGCAAAGCTTGCGCCTTGGCCCGGACCAGCCTGACAGGCATGTTCATGCCGCGCAGTCTCCGAGCAGCCAGGCGCGACATTTGGGGTGAGAGGTCCAATCCGAAGGGAACTCGGCTGCCTTGGGCGGCGGCCGCAAGAAGATGGCCCGGCCCGTGTCCGATCTCGAGGGTGATACCTTCGGGGAGCGCCGCTAGGCCGACGTTCTGCCAGCCCGACCATTGTCCGAGTGAAACGACCCAGGCTACGATATCGTACGACCACGCGACCGTGGTGTACAGATGGCGGAAGAAAAGGCGCAGGAATGCTGAGATAACTGCGGCCGGGCGCCTCCCCGCATCTGAAACCCAAGAGCCGTCGACCGCTACCGTCCCGGCCCGGCGGCCGGTCGCCGGGTCAGTCGTTCGCCCCATCAGTGATAACGTCAAGTCGCGCCGGCAAACACCGATAGATGATTTCCTGGACGGCCTCGGAACGCAGCTCCCCATCCACCTGGATCGGCGTCGAAGGCCGCGTCCGAATCTCCAGCCGCCGCGTGTGGTGCTGGTGGATCGCCGGGTCATTGACGTATGCGCCGCTCATCGCCCGGGG
>MGOM01000038.1:2137-2470 GCA_001797105.1 Chloroflexi bacterium RBG_19FT_COMBO_62_14 | reverse complement strand
TCGAAAGAGCCCACCCGTGACCGGGCAGTTGCCGACCGACACCAGGCTCACCGGACCGTCGTAGGAACCGTCATCCCACTTGAGCTGCATCTCCCATTTCGGCTTGCGGGCGATGGCCACCAAGGCCGCCACCAGGTAGCGGATCGTGCCGCGCAACCACACCATGCGCGCATTCTCGATCGTGACCACCGGCTCGAGGCCGACCGCCGAGTTATTGTCGAAGACCCAGTCGTTGGCGAGCCCGAGATCGATCCGGCGCGTCCGCCCCCGCGCGATCGCACGCGCTGCCGGCTCCAACCCGAGGGGCAGGCCGAGATTGTTGACGAGGTCATT
>MGOM01000038.1:0-2131 GCA_001797105.1 Chloroflexi bacterium RBG_19FT_COMBO_62_14 | reverse complement strand
TCCGAGTGGAAGGATCCCCAGCGGGCCGAGGACGCCTTCCGGGGATGCTTTGTGAAGGCCATTGACGACCTCCCCGATCGCTCCGTCGCCACCGGCTACGATGACGGGCGAGTAACCGGACCTTGAGGCGGATTCGGCCACGACCATTCCGTGGCCGGGACCGTCGGTTTCCGTGAGGATGAACTCGATGCCGGCCGATTGGAGCGCACCCACCACGGCATCTTTCCGGTGGAGGCCAGTCCAGCGACCCGAGTAGGGGTTCAGAATCACGATCGCCGTCATGCCTGCTCAGATTTCCCTCAAGACGATCGCCGCCACGGTCAGATAGATCAACAAGCCGGTCGCATCCACCAGAGTGGCAATGAGGGGCGCCGACATGACTGTCGGGTCGATCCCCGCCGCGTCGGCGATGATTGGCACCAGCGATCCGACTACATTCGCCCACAACACGACGGTCACGATCGTTAGTCCGACGGTCAAGGCCATGGGCGTCCCGATTCCCCAGAGTTCAACTCGCACGAAAGCCACGCCTCCGAGCAGGACTCCCAGCAGCAGGCTGGTGTAGACCTCTCGAACAAGAATGCGCAGGAGGTCGCTTCGTCGGACTTCATCCAAGGCCAGGGCACGGATCACGCTCGTGACCGTCTGCGAGCCTGCGTTCCCACCCGTACCTATGATCAAGGGGATGAAGTACGCCAACGAAACGACGGCTTCCAGCTCGCGTGAGAAATGTCGCAGGACGGTCCCTGTCAGTGTCTCGGCGACAAACAAGCCAAGTAGCCAGAAAAAGCGGGAGCGGACGATCTCCGGAATCCGCCGGGCCCAGTACGGCTTCTCGCTAAGTGGGCCGGCCTCGATCCCGCCGAGGTGGAAAACATCTTCGGTTGTCTCTTCTTCGATGACGTCGATCACATCGTCGTGAGTGATCACGCCGTGCATTACCCCGTCTTCGTCGACAACCGGCAGGGCGGACAGGTTGTAACGGGCCATCAAGCGGGCCACTTCTTCCTGGTCCGTCCCGGTCGTGACGTAGAGCACGTCGCGGTCGATGATGTCTTCGGCGGCGGTATACGGCGGTGCGACCACCAGCTCGCGCATCCCGACCACACCCAGCAGCTTGCGATTGCGGTCGACGACATACAGATAGTAAGGGGTCTCTTCGTCGGCCTGCACCTGGCGCAGGAAGTCGATCGCCTGGGCGGCCGTCGTGTGGCGGCGCAAGGCGATATACGAAGTCGTCATCAGTCCCCCGGCGGTCTCGTCCGGGTGGCCGAGGAGCGGGATCACCTCTTCGGCGTCTTCCATCTCGGCCAGCGTCCTCGCCGCCCGCTCGGGCGAAAGGTCACCTAGGATGTCCGCAGCCTCGTCCGGTTCCATCTCGTCGAGGACGTCGGCCAGGCGCTCCGTCGGCATGGTCCTGGCGGCGACGATCGCGTCTTCGTCTTCCAGCTCTTCAAGCAGGTCTGCGGTGTCTGAGATCCCCAGGCGCGGTAAGATCGCCGCCTGATGCTGGTCATCCAGGTCGGAGAAGGCATCAGCCCGATCCGCCGGGTGCAGCTGGGTCAGGGCGGCGATGGCGTCCTGAATCTGGCCGCGCTGCAATGCGGAGCGGACGGCTTCAAGCGTTGAATCGATCTGAGCCTGTTCGATTGCTCACCCCGCATGAAGTCGTGAGATGGCCACGACTGAATCTAGATGGTCTGAGGCGTGGAAGAGTGTTGCAGGAAAAATGGGATCCGGCATGCTGCCGATCAAGGGCGCGCTCGTCTCGAGCCGGGTCAGTGGAGCCTCAATCCATGCCCCGTCGGAACAGGGCAGGGATCCTTGTTCAGGGCGGCCGGAGAATACCCGCCTGAGTAACGGGCCTCGCCAACTACCATTCTCCATAGGCCTCCTCAAACACCCAGGCCGTGGTGCGCACGGCCGGCTCGATTTGGTTGAGAAGCCGGATAAATGTATTCCGACCGTCAACATCAACGGTCAGCTTCAGCGAGGCATTCTAGCATTGAGGGAGGCATGAGTCAAAAAGCAGGACGTGAGACGTGCCGGGTTGCATCCCCGGAGGGAAGACCACGCCGGTAGCGTCGGGACTCGATCTTTGTGGGGTGACAGGCACGAGGCCGCGCCCGGG
>MGOM01000037.1:11284-11615 GCA_001797105.1 Chloroflexi bacterium RBG_19FT_COMBO_62_14 | reverse complement strand
GACCGCGCCGCCGGGGTCCGGAAGGCAATTGAACTTCTGGGGAACGTCCCGGTAGACGGCAAGCGGGTTCTGCTCAAGCCGAATTTCAACAGCGCTGACCCGCCTCCGGGATCAACCCACAACGATATCCTTCGAAGCCTGGTCGAATGGCTTTGGGAAAGCGGGGCGCGCTCGATCACGGTTGCCGACCGCAGCGGAATGGGGGACACCCGCCGCGTCATGCGAGACAAAGGCGTCCTCGACATGGCCAGAGAGCTCGGCTTCGATCCGGTCGTCCTCGATGAGCTTGGGCGTCAGGATTGGGAATACTTGCGTCCGGCGGAGAGTCATT
>MGOM01000037.1:9897-11238 GCA_001797105.1 Chloroflexi bacterium RBG_19FT_COMBO_62_14 | reverse complement strand
ACCCACCGCTATGGAGGTCATTTCACACTTTCACTGAAGAATTCGGTCGGGTTGGTCGCCAAGACCGTACCTGGTGACAGCTACGACTTCATGAACGAGCTACATTCGACGGCCCACCAGCGCAGGATGATTGCCGAGATCAACACGGCCTATGCCCCGTCCTTGATCCTGATGGACGGCGTCGAAGCGTTTGTGAACGGCGGGCCGGATCGGGGGAAGAAGGTCGACTCAAATGTCGTGCTGGCGGCAACCGATCGAGTGGCGATGGACGCGGTCGGGGCTGCGCTGCTCCGGATGTACGGGACAACTCCGGAGGTGGGCCGCGGGCGCGTCTTCGAGCTGGAGCAGATCGCGCGTGCTGTTGAAATCGGCCTGGGGGCGGCCTCCGCCGAGGAGATCGAGATCGTCACCGGGGACCGCGAAAGCGCGGCCTACGCTGACCAGGTCCGAGAGGTTCTGGTTCAGTAGGGCATCTGGCCGGCGAGGGTCGTGCATGGGCCCAGATCGACCTCGCATCACTCACTTGACCGCCGTGTGAAAGCTGATTGTAAGCTCGCCCGTGGGGGCGAGGTGCTATCATGACTTCAGATCGCCGCACGGTGTTTCTGGAGAGAACGCAAATTACATTCAGGTGTGCGTCTAGAGCCGGCCCCCTTGTGGCACCCGGCCTGCGCCCCAAACATTAGCGGTCGGTCTCCGGTGAAACTCTGCGGCGATCTCTATTCTCCTCCCCGTGAGAGCCCCATTTCGGGGCTCTTGTGGTTAGTACCGACCCTCATCCGGGAAGGCCCTGGCGAAGCGGGGTTCCGCGCCCGACAGACCACTTCGCGCCGATCTCTTCACTTGGATAGGGCAAACCCCAAATCCTGAGCGGTGTGTCGTCACAGGGTCATCGCAACCTCGTGACCGGGAAGCCGTCGAAAGCATCGGGGGATGGAGCGCTTCAGACGGAGGATTTCGTGCGATTCGATGTACGATGGTGTTCCGAAGCTATGGATGCGTGATAGCATTAGCTGTGATCCGTACAGGTGCCCGCCGGAGGGAGTTGTCAGACACAGGTGAGGGAATAGTATGCTGCCTTACGTAGCCATCACGGCCGCGCTGGCCTTCTTCCTGTTTTGGAGGCTGGGCTTGCTGGACGATCTCCAGCGAACAGCGCTCGGCCGACGGGATCCTCTCAGGCGGAGGAGGCTGAACCGCCCGAGGCCCCAGGTCGCCCCGCCTCCCGAGGAGAAAACCGAGGATCGCCTCGAGGTCTTCGAGAAGTTCATCAAGAAGCTCTCGGACGACGACGATCCCGAGGCTTGATCCTGAACTCTCGGTAGCATCACTGCCGATCCC
>MGOM01000037.1:0-9833 GCA_001797105.1 Chloroflexi bacterium RBG_19FT_COMBO_62_14 | reverse complement strand
GCCGCGAGTGCCGGCTGGTTGCGCTCACGGCCAGAAGCAGAGCTTCTAGGTTCCAGAGGCGTCATAAGGCAGCTTATCCCCGATTTGGAAGCGTAAGGCACGCAACTTGCAGCTCCCTCCATGGCCAGAGGCCCGCCGCCACAGCATTCGGCGAGGGGGACCCGTGCACGCCATATGCCCGAATATGGCATCTCGTTCGATGATGAGGAACGAGATCTACGGTGGACCGAAACCCACGGAAGGTTCTGTCACATGACCATCGCCGGCAAAGGCTACTACCTCTGGAAGATCCCCCAGGTGGCAAGGGGAGACCCGTCGGCGATCGTGGCCCGAGCCCTCGAAGCCGGGCTGACTCACGTGTTGATCAAGATCGCTGACGGCCCGAACTGGGTCTACAACTACGACTACGCGACGAAGACTGACCTGGTTCCACCGGTCCGAGACGCCTTGCAGAGCGCAGGGATCAAGGTCTGGGGATGGCACTACATCTGGGGAGATGATCCAGTCGGCGAAGCCCGCCTGGCCGTGAACCGGGTACGAAGTCTCAATCTGGACGGATACGTGATCGACGCCGAAAGCCAGTTCAAGGATCCGGACAAGAAGTCGGCGGCAGAACGCTTCATGCGCGACTTGAAATCCGGTTTGACCGGCATCCCAATCGGCTTCAGTTCCTACCGCTATCCCAGACTGCACCCTGAGGTCCCTTACGACATCTTTCTTCAAGGATGCGACTACGCCTTGCCGCAGGTCTACTTCGAACTGGCGCACAACCCGGAGGAGCAGCTGGCGATGTCCGTCGAGCAATACTACGCGCTGAAGAACGCGCGTCCGATCGTGCCGACCGGTCCGACGTATCACCACAACGGCTGGCGTCCCTCGGCGGACGAGGTCGAGCGCTTCATGCACAAGGCCAAAGCCATGGGGCTGGAGGGCGTGAACTTTTGGTCGATGGATTTTGCCACGCAAGATTCGATGGCCGACCTGTGGAGAACCGTCGCCGGCTTCCAATGGTCCAAGGATCCGCCTCCGGCAGACATGCCCGAGCGCTTGGTGGAACTGCTGAACCAGCGCGACGCCGGGCAGGTCGCGGCCCTCTACACCGACCGGGCGGCGCACGTGACCGGTGCCAGGACGATTGTCGGTCGTGAGCTGATCGAGGCCTGGTACAAGGCCCTCTTCAAGAAGCTCTTGCCGAAGGCGAGGTTCGAGATGACGAGCAAGAGCATCAGTGGGCGATCCCGTCACGTAACCTGGAAGGCGAGCAGCGACAACGGATCGGTTTCCGATGGCAACGATACGCTCGGCCTGCAGGACGGACTCATCCAATACCACTACACGTATTTCACCATCACTCATCCGGCGTAGCACCCGGGTGAGCCTGGGCTCGGCCGCGTGGTCCCTCGCGACCCGCGCAGGTCTTCATCCTCTCCCGCGACATCCTCGACTGATCATTCCGCCTCCACCCCGGAGCACCGACCGCCCGAACGGGGTCCGCGGCCCGGCCGCGCTCCCGACCATCCTGGCTTCTCAAGGTCTCTGCCGCCCGTAACCTCAGTGGTATGCGCGCGTCAGGTCCACGACACGTCCCTGTGGATCGATCCCGATGCCGAGGCGTCGCGCGGGCGCCGGCCGCGGCTCCGGGTGGCCGGTCACTTGCGGGTTGACAACGGTGGGGATGGACGTATTCTCTTTTTAGTGCTGTTGCCGGGCCGCCCGAGGAGGGCAGTGCCGCGCCGGGGCCGGTCGAACGGCCCTGATGCGCGGGGTCGTATACCCCTTTAGCCGGCGATGGGTCCGTCGCCGGCTGGGCTCCCGACACAACCATGAAGGCTCACCCTCGCCGCGCGCGGTGGGGAGACGAGAAAGCCCGGAGGCAGATCGTGGCGACCGTCCGCGTCCCCGGACTTGTGCGGAACATGAATGAAGTCCGTCAGATGCTCTCGCTTGGCCTACACCCTTCGCAAGTGCCGGAACTGCAGGAAAAAGTCAGGAGCGCCGTCCGGGACGTTGACCGGATATGCCGGCGCATGCGCGTGTCGCCGCGTGCCTTACCCGGACCTTCGCGCCAGGCCTACCGCTATCTTGCCGGCCTGGACCTGAACAACCTGCCTCTGTCGCCGGACGATCGGGTCAGGGCTCACGATCCCGTCCGCGTCGCCAACTTGATCACGGTCAGAAACTTCCTGCGCGAGGAATTAAGCGCGGTTGCGTTGAGCGGAATCCAGAATCGCGGCCAGGTCCAGGGCCTGGAGCTCATCCTCTCCGACGTTCACGGGTACATCCTGGATAACGTGGCAGAGGTCGCCACGATCTGCTATCAAGCCGGGGCGACGGCAGCCGCTCTACCTGAGCCATCGAAACGCGCCTACCAGTGGTTGAGCTACCTGGCGGAGTGGGACCACCTGGTCGAGCATTACCGAACGTTGGAGCAAGCTTTGGGCTTCGCACCGTGGGCCTCGATCGGGCTTTACAACATCGCCGGCCTCTATCATGCCTGGAGGGAGGGGACCCAATTGGGCCTGACGATGAGTGAAGCCTTCTGTGGCGCTCCTCGGACGGTCATCGAGTCCCTTGTAAAACTCGCCCTTCCTTACACCAAGCGAAGGAAGTACGAAGCCGTGATCCGGGAGTATGCCTCGGATGAGGCGTTCGAACGGCGGCTGGTCGAGCTCGAGATCTCGGGCGGCACGTTTGAGGAGCGATCCCGAGGTCTACATTTCGATCTGGATGAGGTCTTTCGGCGGGTCAATGCCGCCTATTTCGAAGGGAAGATCGGCCGACCGCGTCTGATGTGGAATAAGGTGATCACCACGCAGGAGTTCGGGCATTACGAACCGCTGAGCGACACACTGATGATCAGTATCGCGCTCGATGTGCCGGGAGTGCCCACGTTTGTCGTCGACCACGTCATGCACCACGAACTCCTTCACAAGCGGATGGGTAGCGCATTCATCAACGGTCGAAGGGTATTCCACACGCGAGAGTTCAAGCAGGCCGAGCGCCTTTTCGAGAACTTCGATGAGGCCGAGGCGTTCCTCAAAAGGCTGGCTGAGGCGGGGGGCTGATCTCTCCCACGCTCCACGGATGTGGAGTAAGTGCGGTGAATCCCCACGCTGGGCTAGTGGGAGAATCGACTAAGGCGGTCCTCCCGCCGGCACACGTGCGGGGATGGAGGCGTGCGACTGAGGGTTCTTACCGCAGCCCACCAAATCGTTCTGGGGAACACACCCTATGACACAGGTCCTCTATGAATGACGGCAACGAAGTCGAGCGATCACGCACAATCCAACGGATCGCGTGGGTTTGCCCTTCCACGCAGGCACTCTTCGAGGAAGGTCAGCGGACCCCGGGTTACAGCTTGTTCGACTTTCTGCACGGCTACTTCTACGGTCGTTGGCCGTACCTTTATATCGGTGTCGGGACTGGCGAACATCCCTTGTCGAAGGTCATCCGTTGGGTGTCAGGCGCCATTCAAGTTCTGGCTCCGTTGAAGCAGAAGCCGGACACGCATGTCTCCTCGACCGCCGATGGGTACCACGGCAAGGTCGTTCCCCTTCGGACGGCGCGGAGCCTGGTCAGGATCGAGAAGGACCTCCGGATCACTGCCCTGGAACAGGTCATCCCGTTCGAACGCGCCCGCGACATCATCCTCAAGAACCCTCAGCATATCGTCGCCCTGGAGTGCCCATGCCGGAGCTCGCGCGCCAGCCCTTGCCTGCCTCTGGACGTCTGCCTTATCGTAGGCGAGCCCTTCGCCGGTTTTGTCCAGGAACACCATCCGCGGCGCTCGCGCTGGATCACTCCTACGGAGGCTGATCAGATTCTCTTTGAAGAACACGCTCGCGGACACGTGCATCACGCGTTTTTCAAGGAGGCGATGTTGGGGCGGTTTTACGCCATCTGCAACTGCTGCCCGTGCTGTTGCGGGGCGATGCAAGCCGTGCGTAACGGAACCCCGATGCTGATTTCCTCGGGCTATGTGAGCCAGGTGGACCAGGATCTATGCGAAGGGTGCGGGACGTGCGAAGGAGTCTGCCCGTTCGAAGCGCTGACCGTCGAAGATGGGACGGCCAAGATCGACGGCCTTTGCTGTATGGGATGCGGGATCTGTGTCGATCGATGTCCGCAGGGCGCTCTGTCGCTCGCGCTTGATGACAGCAAACCGGCGCCGCTGGAGATCGAGGTGCTGATGGCGGCGGCAGACGGATGACGATAGACGGCGGGCCGAGACCGGGGACGGGGGACAGATGACGGGAAGGGACCGGGGACGAGGGACCGGAGACCGGCAACAGGGAACGAAGAAAAGCGACGGGCGTTGAGCGCGGGGATGTATGCTCGGGCCGCCGTCCTCGGCGGCCCGAATGGTTGTTACGCGCCGTCGACGGTCCACGGGGCGGAAATCAGTCGACCGGATCGGCCGACGTGACCAGGTTCACGCCCGCGGCCGCGAAACGGGCGAAGGTCTCATTAGCTTTGGCGTCGAAGTCGATCTCGGGATGACGCACGGATGAAGTGCAGTCGGTCAGGATGTGCACCCTGGACATGACGTCTCGCCGATCACCGAAGCGTCGGACGATCGAGGCGATCGTCTCGAGAACGCAATGGCTCTTGGCCTGGCCGGCGATGTAAATCGAGTCGTAGCTCATCAGCTCCGTCAGAAAGCCCTCGTTCAGAACTCCTGCGGGATCCTCCGGCACCGGCACCTCGGGTTCGAGCAGAGAGTAATACTCGGT
Organism: Chloroflexi bacterium RBG_19FT_COMBO_62_14; assembly: GCA_001797105.1. Lineage (GTDB taxonomy): Bacteria > Chloroflexota > Anaerolineae > Anaerolineales > E44-bin32. The sequence goes on along the minus strand of MGOM01000037.1, from coordinate 5,100 downwards.
CTTGGCGATGGTCCCTTTCAAGACGAAGCGCGGCTGGCACCTCCGCGCCGAGGCGTGATAGACGATAGCTTCATACAACGCAGGCGTGATCGTATGCCCGGGCGTGCCGAGCATGGTGTGGTACGGCCAAATCATGAGCTGCTTCTTGGCCTTCTCCTCCAGACGCTGTGCGTATTTGATCGACCACTCCGGCTCGAAGACCGGCCTCCAGGCACCGCTGAGGACTTGCTCTCCCGAAATCGGCGTGAACGGGGCGGGGTGGTCACCGGCGTCATTCACCCACCAGCTCGGGAAGAAGATCTGATTTGGGTAGTGGCTGTCGAGGGAGGCAGCGATCGCGGTGATCCTAGGCAGGTTGTGGAATATCCACTCGATCGTCCTGCGGGCGTCGTCGACCGCGCCCGGGACGCTCAGCGTGCCTTCGCGGTGGATGAAGTCGACCTGCGGATCGACCAACAGCAGGACGGTGCGACGCCCGTCATCCCCTGCCAGTCTTTCGCCCAGGGTCGCCCCCTGTGCGATCGCCGTCAGGGCATCCGGGGTGTATAGCTGGCCGACGCGCTGCGGATCGTAGAAATCCGGTGTTCCCACAGTCTAACCCCCGATGATTGGCAGCCTCAAGCCGCGGGCGTGATCCCGGCCCTGCCCATCGCCCGCCCGTACTGTGCCTGGCTCACTCATGCGAATCACAACCCAGTGCAGGGCGGATTACCTTGTGGGCTCATCCTGAGTCGATCGCTCCGCCCCGACGCGGCCCCTGGTCTTCTCCCAATCCTCATCGGACACCAGGGTCACGACGCGGTACGATTCGGCGTACTCCATTTCTTTGCCGCGCGCTCGTTCCTGGGCCCACTCCTTGATGGCCGACTCGGGATCCCAACTGCCCATCTCCTCCATCTGGCTGGTATGAGCCCGGAGGGCGGCGATCTTGAGGTCGATTGTCTCTTCGATATTGACAAACGTATCCCCGCCATCCCAGGTGTTCACAAAGACTTTGCGCGGCTTGTGGGCGGTCAGTCCTTCGTCGGCAAGTTCTTCGAAGAGGTTGGGTTGTCCGGCGGCGGGGAAGGTGGCATCGAGGGCGGCCGCTGCCGCGGCGCGGTGATCCGGGTGATTGATGTAATCTTCGCCGGCCCAGACGATCGTCGGATCGCCGGCGACCACGACCTCGGGCCGGAAGCGCCGGATCTCTCGGACCAACCGGCGCCGCACGTCGAGGGTCGACTCGAGCATCCCGTCGGGGAGGCGAAGGAAGATGACTTCGGCGGCCCCGGTGATCGAACTAGCTCGGCGCTGCTCGGTCTCGCGGATCTCGGTAGCCCGGGGCTTCGACATCCCGGGTTTGCTGATCCCCACTTCCCCGCTGGTGCACAGTACGTGGCTGATGCGCGCCCCTGCCCGCGCCCAGCGCGCCAGGGTGCCGGCACAGGAAAACTCGATGTCGTCGGGATGAGCGAAGATCGCCATCGCGCTCTCGGGCGTGTAGCTCTGACTCATGTGTCTCGTCTCCGTTGGCACAAGTTCGAGGGCAATTCTAATCCCCAGGGTCATGGATGTGAACGAGTTGAGGGCCGTGTCCCTTCCGCCCAGGCCCCGCCGAGTGACGCCTACAGGTCGTCGCACATCGAGATCGGAGTGCAGCTTAACCTTGCCCGATTGTCCGCATGGCGCTGGCAGCCTATACTCATGGCATCTCAACTTACACCCTGAGGATCTTCTTGGAGGAGGTGTTCGATGGCCAGTCAGATTGCCGGTTGGATCTTGTTTGCAGTCGGTCTGGTGATGTATGCCGTCGTAATCTGGGGGCGAATCCGCAGGCTGATGAGCGGGGGGAGCCTGAGGGCCGACCTCGGTCTCGATTCGATCAAAGACGTGACGGACGCCATCGCCAAGCTGGCCGAGGTGTTTGCCAAGCTATCCGAGGACATGCAGTTCCTGGTGCTGGCGACGGCTCTGCTGGCGGCGGGGTTGTATCTGCTCACGGTCCGGCCGTTCTAGTTGGAGAAAACGCGCCCGGACGGAGGCCCCACCCGACAGCGCGGAGTGGGGAGACAAACTTACGGTCCTCCGTCCTCCCTGGCCTGACCGGCCAGGACAGGCGGCGGCCCGAGTTGTTCGGCCCGCCTGCACCCGGAACGAAGTGTAGGGTGTCCTTGTGTTCTTCGAGGGCGCAGTGGACAAGGCAGGGAGTAGGGAGGATAAACACACGGGGCTGTCCCAAATGGACAGCCCCGTCTTGCTGTCGGGGCGGGCGGATTTGAACCGCCGACCTCACGGACCCGAACCGTGCGCTCTAGCCGGGCTGAGCCACGCCCCGTAACGATCGCCTGGCTCTTCCAAACCATGTTTGCGCGCCAGGCCATGCATGTTGAATTCTATCATGGATGGCGGCGGCGACACGCCTGGAGAGCGCTTACACGGCTCTTGTGACGAGTATGGGCGGCCTTGCGGGCCGCATTCGCCCGCTCTGCACCGTCAGATTCGAGGAGGGATGCCGTCGGGTTGCCCGGACCCCATAAGGGAGCATGGGCAGAAAGTACCTGCTCCCAAATCGGGAACATGCTGGGAATTACTTGCTCCCAGACTGGGAACAGGGTAGAATGTTTATGCCCTTGACCGGCCGGGGGGACGACTAGGATGCGGGTGATAAACAGGGAAGTGGTCGAGGCTTTCTGGGCTGTCCACCCAGATGCAGAGAATCGGCTCATTGCGTGGCTCAATGAGGCAGATCGGGCTTCGTGGAGAACTTCGATGGACATCAAGCAACAGTATGGAAGTGCCAGCATTCTAGGAAATAGGCGAGTTGTCTTCAATATCCGGGGGAACAGGTATCGGATGGTTGTTGCGGTTCGTTATACAACGGAGGAGTCTGAGGGAACAGTGTTCATCAAGTTCGCGGGCACACATGAGGAATACGATGCCATTGACCCGGTAAAGATCTAGAGGATGGTTGATATCATGGAGATTCGAGCCCTAAAGACAGAAGACGACTACAAGTGGGGGCTGGGCCAGATTGAAGAGATGTTCGATGCGGAGCCAGGAACCCCAGAGGCTGACCGCCTGGAGGTCTTGGTTACGCTTGTCGAGGCTTACGAGGATGCCCATTACCCCATTCCATTGCCTGACCCAATCGAAGCTATCAAGTTCAGGATGGAAGCACAGGACCTCTCCCGCAAGGACTTGGAGGCTTACATCGGCAGCAGGGCACGTGTCTCTGAAGTTCTCAACAAGAAACGGCATCTGACCTTGGAGATGATCCGGAACCTAGAGCGGGGGCTAGGGATTCCATCATCTGTGCTCATACAACAGTATGACTTGGTCCCAGGGGTCAGAGGGGCAAGCCTCTCTGCTACCCCCGGCCGACTTGAAACCGTACGGTTTGATTCGAACGTAACTGATGTTGTGATCTTGCCCCTGGTGGAGGGAAGCCTTCAGGCGACTTCAATCGCTGCTCTTCATATGAGCGGGTCGATGTACCAGACGGGAATGTTCTTCGCGGGTAGCGGTGTTCGCACACAGGCGCCTGATATCGACATTCTCATCTCAGACGCGACCCCAGCCCCTGGAAGTCTTGTGGCACGCATCTTGACAGATGATCTGGCAGGGAAAGGAACGTATCTCGAACTGTTCTCCCTTGTGAATACCGAAACAAGGTCGGCAGGGAAGGAGATCGCCCAATGAAGCATATATGGACAGTTGCATGCTCGCGTGCGGTGATCGATTCGGAGACTAACAACGTTAGCCTCCAAAGCGTGGTGGAAGAGCTGACTATTCATGCCCCTCCGCAGCCGGACGGGATTCTACCAATCGACGTGGATGTCGTCAGTACCTGGATCAGGGACGCCCTTGACACCCCAGAAGCAGGCGAGATCCGCGTCAGCTTTCGATCTCCGAAGGGGAAGAGTCTTCGGAAGTCGGAGGGGCAGATTGACCTCAACAAGGCCCCGCGGTTCCGCGTGAAGGCCAGGTTCAGCGGATTGCCCTTGGCAGAATCCGGAGTTTATTCGTTCCGTGTAGATGCTCGCGAGGGTGGAGTTGGGCATTGGCGGAAGTATGCAGAAATCCCTCTGATTGTTGTCTTCTCCCCTGAAGGCAAAAAGAAGCGAGCGCCAAGACGTAACTAGCCAGCCCTGAATCGGCTTACTCGAAACGCGGAGCCCGTTCAGGGTACCCGAGGGGATGGGCGCTCCGAGCCGCTGTGGTGTGAGGGAGCTGATATTCTGCACGTGTCCAGCTGGGATCGATCGGCGGATAATCGAGATGAGGCGTCGCCGGCCGTCTCATGAGAATCAACCTTATCTCATCCGCCGATCAAGAGGGAGGAGTGTGTGGCGTAATCGACGAGCAAGCCAGGGAGTCCCTCACGCACAAGCGCATCGCCGTGGCCGGTGTCTCTCGGTCGGGAGCCAGCGCGGCCAACGTAATTCTGATCAAGCTTCGGGACCCCGGGCACGATGTTTTCCCGGTTAACCCGAACGCGACGGAGCTCGAGGGCATGGCATGCTACCGTGACATCCCCTCCATCCCCGGCGGAGTTGATGGCGTCGTCACGGTAACCACGCCCCAGGTCACCGAAGAGATCGTGCACCAGTGCGCCGCGAAGGGCGTCCGCCGTTTGTGGATCCATCGGGCCATGGGGAGCAGTCTGTCGGAGAAGACAGTCGAGATGTCCCGGGAGAGCGGGATCGAGGTCGGCTGCCCGATGATGTTCCAGGCGCCGGTCGACATCGGTCACAGATGTATGAAGTGGTGGTTCCGGTTGACCGGCGCGCTGCCGAGTTGACCTTAGACGCAAGACGAATGGGACGCGTCCATTGCGTTTAAATCGAGGCGCTCAGGGTTGGAGCCCGGGCTCCGGATTAGCCCTGCGGATGCAAGGCGCTTACCGCTGTCCTCCAGTTGTGGGCGCGCCTGGACGGCTGTATGATAGGCACGAGAGATGGGGGGTTGCAGTTTCGTTGTCACAGAACACCCCCGATTGCATGCAATGCCGATTCCAGCCCGCAGAGTATCCCGTGGCTGGGGGCTTTGGCAGATTCGGAGCCCGGTTTGGGCGAATCGAGGGGGTATTGCCGAGGGGATTAGGCTCAATTAATAGTT
>MGOM01000036.1:22869-23639 GCA_001797105.1 Chloroflexi bacterium RBG_19FT_COMBO_62_14 | reverse complement strand
TTGTGTCTTGCGTCTTGCGTCATGTGTCTTGCGTCTTGCGTCTTACTCGTAGCGCAAGGCTTCCGCCGGGAGGACGCGCGCAGCTTGCCTTGAGGGGAGGTATGTGGCGAGAAGCGCCATACCGTAGGCCAGGCCGACGACCAACGCGATCGAACTCCACGGTACGGAGAACTTCAGGCCGGGCACGTCGGCAGAAATGTCTGTGATGAGCTGATAGGCCGGGATGAGCGCCAAGCCCGCTCCAAGGCTGATACCGAGAAGAGCCACAAATGAAGCCTCAACCATGAAGCTCCAGGTGACCATCTCCGCCTGGAAGCCCAACGCCCGCAGCACACCGATCTGCTGCCGTCGTTCGACCACCGCCCGCGTACTGATAACCCCCAGGGCTGCCACGCCGACGATCAGGCCCAATGTCAGGAACCCCAACAGGAGATCCTGAACGGCGCGCTGAGCCGCCTGCTGATCCTTGATCTCCTGGATCTGGTCCACGGCCTCCAGGCCGTGCTCGATGAAGGCGCTCTCCAAGGCCGATCCGGCTCTCTCCGGGTCGGCGCCATCGGCCAAGCGAACGTAGAAGGTGGTCGGCGTCGGCGCCGAGGGAAGGGCTTTGTCCAGTGTGGCCTGCGAGGTGATCATGCCGAAGCTGAGGAACGACCCCGGTTCGAGCACACCGATAACCGTAACCTCGAACGGCTCACCGCCGGGGGTTCGCACCCGCAATCGGATCGGTGGCATGGTCTCGTCTTCGAGGTAGACCCCTTCGAGCTTGA
>MGOM01000036.1:19933-22803 GCA_001797105.1 Chloroflexi bacterium RBG_19FT_COMBO_62_14 | reverse complement strand
CAAAGCCGGGATGATCGCGCAGCGTTTGCCAGGCATCCTCCTGAGTCCCGAAGCCATCAGCGACAATGGCCAGGTTGAAACCGACGTGATCGAGGTAGGCCGCGTCGACCCCCCGCACAAGATATCCTTCCCAACGCCCGGCCTCCTGCTGGAGTTCTACCGACACGACCGATTCCGCGGCGACGACGTCGTACCCGACCGAGCGCAGTTGCGCCTTAGAGGCAACGACCCTGGCGAGATTGGGGATCGGGTTGTTGGCACTCACCTGCGCTCGGAGCTGGAAGCCCCCGGTCAGGCCTTCCGTGTTGGCGAAGAAGGCCTCATTGGCCTCGAAGGCCGTCGCCATGAAGACCACGCTGAAGACCACTACCCCAAACATCCCCAGGGTAAGACCGGTGCGGAATCGGTTGGCCAGAGGGTAGGCCACCGCCATGCGCAGGACCGGGGCCAGGCGCCGCCCGCCCCCAAACACGCGCAGGATGATCTTGAGGAGCAAGTCGGTGTTGTACATTACAACCATCACCGCACCGACCACCATCATGAACCCGGCGATGAACAGCATCTCCGGACCCGATTTGAGGTCCTTCACGCCGATGTTTTCGAACGCGTTCGATGGGAGAGACCAGAAGATCGTCAGGCCCAAGCCTATGGCGGTGAATGCGACCCGCTCGGCCAGGTCCTTGTGTCGCCGGAAGATAATGACGAGCAAGCCACGCGCCACCAGGCCACCACCGATCAGCGCCAGGGAGATCCCCAGGGTGAAGAACGCCCCGCTGTCGAGGCTGAGCCCGGCCGGGACAAGCAAGACGCCGACGAGGAAAGTCAGGATCCCCCCGCGAAAACCGTCCCACACCAACCGCAAGAAGCTCGTGGGCACCCCGACGACCCAGGCCCGCATGGCTCGCAAGATGCGAAGCCGCCGCAGATGACGAAAGCCCTCGACGACGACGTGATACGGAGCAAGTAATCGGTCCTTGAGGGGGATGGGTGGAGGTGTTGGCTCAGGCAGGTCGCGAATCGCAGCGACGATGTTCAAGCGGCTGACACGGTTGGCGGAGAAGAGCACCGTGATGAATGTCACCAACACCCCAAGCGAATATGAGACAGCAAGACCCTTGAGACTGACACTTGGACGAATCGTGAACTCGGTTGAGGCGAACGCCTGACCGAGAGTCAACGCGATGATCACTCCCGTCAGCACTCCCAAGGCGACGCCAACGCCTGCCGCAGCCAGATCATACGCAGTACCTTCATACACGAACATCTGCACCAGGTGTTTGCGCTGCGCCCCGATGGCTCGCGTCATGCCCATCTCTGACTTGCGCTCGGCTGCCAGCATCACGAAGATGAGGAAGATCAACAGCAATCCCGAAGCGATTCCGAACAGGCCGGTCACCACAAAGATCGTGGTGAAGGCGTTGGCCGCCAGCTCGGCCTGGTCCAGGCCGTCGCGCTTGGTGTCGTCGACGGTCAATTCGGAAACTTCGGCGAATTGGGTCTCGAGCCTCCGCCGAACCGCCTCGGTCTTCCAGTCCGCTTGATCAAGGATGGATTGGACTTCGCTCGCAAAGCCTTCGTCGGAGAGCAGGCTGCGAACCTTGTCGTCCAGGGTCGCGGTCTCGAGCCCGGCTGCCAACGCGAGCAGGTCGGCCTTGGTGTTGCCTTGATAGGTAGCGGCCGCTTTGCGCACAGCGGCGGCACTGCTCGGATCGCCCGCCAGCCGGCCGAAGATGCGTCGGGCCGCGTTCTGATCCGTGAGCAAGCCGCGCAGCTTGGAGGTGACCTGGAGGCTCTGCGTCGCCCCGCTGGCCTGATCCCCCAAGTTGGAGACCAGGATCATGTTGATCCGGCCGCGCTCTCCGAAGAGCGTCTGGGCCTGACGCAGGTTCATCACCGCCCGGGCCGATCTGCCCGAGGCTGCCACGCCGCGCACGACGAACTCCCTCGGCGCCGATCCGACAAACAACTGGAGTGAGTCTCCCGGTTCGGCATGCAGTGCCTCGGCGGCGGCCGCGTTCAAATAGACCTCACGGCTCTGCAGCGAGTCCAGCGAAAGCGAAATGCCCTGCTCGTCGGTGAGCTCCTCCGCCGGCAACACAAGGGAGGCATCCTCCGAGCGCAGGCCGGTCACTTCAAGCGAGCGGATGCTCTGCCTGCGCGTCAGATTCACGGCGGGCAGGCTTTCGCGGATGGCAGGGGCCACGGCATCGACGAGCGAGTAGTCGACCAGGTTGATAGCCAGTTCCTCATAGCGCGACAGGGCGAAATAGGAGGAGTCTTGAGAGGCATTGCCCCGGACGCGGACGATCTCATCGACCGGACCCAGCTCATTGACGACCAGGGACCGGATGGTGTACGAGAGCGTGTCGCCGGTGACAAACGCCGCCGTTATGATCAGGGTTGCCAGCATCAGTCCGATGATGATCAGGCCGGACTGTGTGCGGCGGCGCACGATCGGGCGCAGTCCAAGCTTGAGCATGACGTTGTTGCGCCAGCCGACGACGGCCAGGACCAGCAGTACCACGAGCAGTACCGCCCCCAGGCACCCGGCGATCGTGGTCATCTCCAGGCCGAACAGCTTGTCCAATTGGCTCTCCTAGGAAGATCTTTCCGGCCCCGACGTGTTGAGCATCCGATCCTGCCGCGCCTTGTCTTCTAGCATGGAGGTTTCGCGATTCGCTCCGAGGCGGGCAAGGCCGCTATTCAGCGCCCTCGCCCTTGAAGGTCGGTATGTGGCTGAGCTCGGCCATCACCTGTTCGGGCGACACCTCGCCCTCGATCAGTCCGTCGCGCATTCGGATCACACGGGTGCACCGTGCCGCGACGCGCCTGGCGTGGGTCACCAGGAGAAAGGTCAGGTCCCGCTCATC
>MGOM01000036.1:19411-19830 GCA_001797105.1 Chloroflexi bacterium RBG_19FT_COMBO_62_14 | reverse complement strand
CCCGCTGCCGCTCACCGCCGGAGAGTTCGGCCGGCCGGTGGTTCGCCCTCTGCCCCAGTCCCACCTGGGCCAGCGCTTCCAGCGATCGATCGCGCGCCTCGCGCGGTCGCACACCTGAGACAAGAAGCGGCATCTCCACATTCTCAACCGCACTCAGCACCGGGAGCAAGTTGTAGAACTGGAAGACGAAACCCATCCGCCTGGCCCGGTAGTCGGTTCGCTCGTAGTCGGACATGTCCGTCAGGGCGCTGCCATCGATGTCGATCATGCCCTGATCGGCGGCGTCGAGTCCCGAAAGGCAGTTGAGAAGCGTGGTCTTGCCGCACCCGGATGGTCCCATCACGGCGATGATCTCTTTGCGGCGGACCTCGAGGCTCACCCCTCGCAGAGCCTGGACCGCGACGCTCCCGGTATGGTAG
>MGOM01000036.1:17239-19398 GCA_001797105.1 Chloroflexi bacterium RBG_19FT_COMBO_62_14 | reverse complement strand
CCGAGGCGTGAATAATGACGTTGTTCTCCATCCTTTGCACCCACTCTGCGAAAGCAGCACGGGTCGCGCCTCCCGGGCTCCGGCGCAGCAGCCGACCGGAGTCGAGCCGCCTGGTGTATTCAAGCACAACTCGCGGCCCGACCCTGACCTGTGTCTGACGCCGGAAGGACAACCCTGCCCGGGTGTACTCGAAGGAACACCACCATTCTACATGGTCTCTTTGTCGCTACTCGAGACCTGACAGAATCTGAACCGGGATCGCATGGCGTACCTCGCCCCGGCTAAGTCCCCCAAGAGTGCCCCCCTCCCCTACGACGCTCCGCAACGATCTCCCCCTCGCTACTTGGGGCACGGACATCGGAGAGCCCATTCGGGGAAACGAGGGTAAGGATCTGACACCGGAATTCCAGGGTTGATGCAAGGCCCCTCACAAGCCGCCGAAGCTTCGCCGTGCTAAACTACGATTGCCGTTGGTTCGAGAAAGTGGGCCATGAGGCAACTGCTTGAGCGACACCGGTCGATGAGGCAACTTGCTTTCGTCTTCTTGGGCTGCCTGTCCCTTAGCTTGCTCGCGTGCAATCTTACCTCTCAAATCCTGTCGCCGGCGCCCTCCCCACAAACGAATGCCGAAATCGGAGTGGATGAGGCCTTGACAGCCGGCCCATGCCCCCTCGAGGATGACTCGTTGTGCGCCTTCGTCGCCAAGCTTGAGCCGGCGATCGAGGCCGGTGACATCGACCTTGTCCTCGAGAATACACAGGCGTTCGATTGTGCCACACATGGGAGCGCCGGGCCGGGCTTCAACCCCTCCACGGATTGTGGGCAGGATGAGTTCTGCACACAGCACGGAGCGCTGCAAGGCGGGGGAGGTTGCACGCCTCTGTCCCGTATCCGCGCCACTTGGGCCAACAACTCCGCGCCCCCGATCCGCGTCCGTGGTATCGTGGTTCCTACGATCCCTGGCCTGGGGCTCGAGAACGTCGAGGTCTTGAACGGACCGGCGATCCTGGTCTCGACCGGAGACGCCGAATGGGATTGGATCTTCTTCGCCGAACGGGTCGGTGAGGCTTGGCAACTGTCGGCCCTGCTCCTCCAGCGGCGCGAGGCGGCTAAGTACCAGACCCCGGATGAGATCGTGATTCCGTGGCCGTGATTCGGGCCGGGAGAATGGGGAGCTGGCGGGGAGGGCGCGATTCCCGTTCTCATCGCGGGCCCACGCTTACTTGACCGGTGAACCACCCAACGGATCGGGTGCAAGATGGCAGCGACTAGAGACAGAAAACCCCCGCCCGTCCTCTCAAGCCCGAGGGCGTCCGCAACCCCGTGAAGAGAGTCTTCGGCATCCGCTGGAAGCGCGTGGCCAGGCTTGGGCTGGCTGCGCTGGCCGGGACCGTCTTAGCATTGCTCACCTTACTCGCCTATGCGTCCTGGCGGTATGCTGACAACTTCGCTCATCCCGGATGCCTCGGCGCGCGGGAGAGCCTCGAGCCTCAAGGATACGCTTCGGAACCCATCGTCATCGAAACGACGCGGGGCTATCAGCTCAGAGGCTGGCTCACTCGGGGTGATCGTTTCCCAGAAGCTGTGATCGTGGTTTTGCCGGGCATATCGGGGAACACCCAGTTCGCCGTGCCCAACGCTGCCCTGCTCGCCCGGGCGGGCTTCGGCACGCTTATCTATGAGCACCGCTCGTGCGCTGACCCAGACTTGATCCACACCGGCGGGTACCTCGAGGCCGATGATCTGGTGAGTACGGCGGAGTTCCTGCGCGCACGCTCGGACGTCCGGCACGTTGGCGTTCTCGGGTTCTCGGCCGGAGGCACAGCGGCCTTATTGGCGGCAGCAAAGACAACCCGGATCGAAGCAGTCGTCGCGATGGGCGGATTCTCCAGCCTGGACGCGGATATCCTCAGGACGCAGGCCGCCTCGGGTCTCGTAGATCGGACCATTCTCCAGATGGTCGTCATCATCCTGGGGCTCGAGATGGGGGTCGCTCCGAGCGAAGTCAGCCCCGCTGCGCATATCGCGGAGATCCGCCCGCGTCCGGTCTTGCTGATCTATGGTGAGCATGAGGCCGATCACGGCCAGGCCCTCTTCTCGGCGGCGCTCGAGCCGAAGGAGCTCTGGATTGTCCCCGGCGTTGGGCATGGCGGCTACCG
>MGOM01000036.1:15414-17212 GCA_001797105.1 Chloroflexi bacterium RBG_19FT_COMBO_62_14 | reverse complement strand
GAGGATCGTCGGCTTCTTCCTGAGTGCCTTTCATCTCGGACCTTGAGCTGGGCGGCTGCGCCAGGATTCGCGCTCCATTGAATGAACCGGGGAAGCTCCGCTTCCCCGACGCATTCAAAAGAGCGATCCCCCTTTTCCATCAGTGCTCAGGCGGGTGCGGGCTGCGGCGCACCGGCGGGGGAAGGCTCATCCGGCGGAAGGAGGGCCAGCAACCCGAGGGTTCCCATGTTACAGAACAAGAGCGGAGCCAGAAAGGGCGCCCCGCGCACAAAGCGCTCTCCAACAATCGTGCCTTGCGACGTCAGATTGGATTCGATGTGGAAGTAGGCGCCGGCCAACCCGACCAGCAGCATCGCCATCATCCCACCGACAAAGGTCCACACATCCGCTCGGGTCGGACGATCCATCAATCCGAGGCCGACGCCGACGACGGTCCCAAAGGCCCCGACCGACGTCGGTATCCACAACCACGGGTTCGTGAACTGGGTCCGTGCGTGGTCGAGCACGCTGCTGATCAGAGTCGCCAAGCTCCCGAGGCCGACCAGGAAGCAATACGCCCTCGTCTTGCTGTAGGGCAATCGAAGGCGCACTCCCCCGATCAAGCGCAGGATCCCGCTATCGGGTGGTTCCTCGATCCACACGGCGCTGATCCCCAAGATCCCGACGAGAGAGAAGGTCAGCGGACCCAGGACCGGCGGCGCCCAGACGATCAGGTCGAGGCTCACCCTCTGGCCGAACGGAGCCGTGGGCAGGATCGCCCGGACGAAGTGGAAGTAAGCGCCGAGCAGCCCGACACCGATGCTCGCCGTCAGCACGAGATTGGCGATGACGGTAGCCAGGCCGCGCCGGCGCAGGGCCAAAAGGCCGGCGAAAAGGAGGAGGCCGGAAGCGATCGGCCCGAAGATGATCGGTATCCACTCATTGCGCGTGATCGTGCCGCTAATGCTGTGTGCCAGGTAGATGTCGACGGCGAGGAAGAACTCGTTCACCGCCGCCATCAGCAGCATCAGTTGGTCCCGCGTAAATGGGGAGTGAATCCAAGACCCCAGGCGGATCAGAGCCTTCAAGGATCCGGCTCTCATCATTCGGGCCCAGCCTGTTTGATCTCGACGAGCTCGCGCAGCTCGGCCAGGTCACTCAGGACTTCATAGGCTCCATGCCATTGGGTGTAGTCCGGCCCCTGCATCCACGCCCCGAACTTCGCCGTCCGACCCCAGTGATGCCAGAGCTCGAAGTAGACAAAATCGATCGGTTCATCGAACGGGAGCTCAGTCAGCAATCCGCCTGCTCTGAGCGGGGCCATCATCTCGTCGCTCTGGCGCACCCAGGCATTGACGGCTTCGGTCGCCTTGTCGGCGTCGGCGTAGAAATCATCCACGAAGACTCGGTTATGGCACTCGGCACACACGCTCTGCATCCGCACCAGGCTGTCCTGCCAACCAGGCCGCCTTTCGCTGATCGGCGCAAACAGGAACCAGGTCAGACGATCGCCGACGTCATGTGTGGTTCCGGCCGTTCCGAAACCGCTGAAGTGACAGGTGGCGCAAGTAGGGGCCGGGAAGTCGGACACAGTCAGAGTCCCGGGATCCGCCTCCCAATTCCAGCTCCCCCCTCCGGTGGCGTAGGCGATCCCGTGGGGCGATTCCTCGTAGATCTCCCACTGTGGGTGGTCTGGGCCGATATGGCAGGCGTTGCACGTCTCGGGTTTGCGCGCCTGTTCCAGGCTGAACGAGTGCCGCAAGTGACATTGCTGACACTCGCCGGCGCTTCCATCCGGCTGCGGCCGGCCGATGTTGTG
>MGOM01000036.1:14733-15390 GCA_001797105.1 Chloroflexi bacterium RBG_19FT_COMBO_62_14 | reverse complement strand
GCGCGAACAAGGCATTCCGCATCTTGTCGGGCGCGAACTGGCCCTCGGGGATCCGCTGATACATCGCCAGGTGCTCTTCGCTCAGTCCGGCCGTACCGGTCATGGCGACGTAGGCGGGGAGCGAATGCCGGCTTTGGTAGTATTGAGCGACCTCGGCCGAATGGCATTGTTCGCACCTCGCTGGGGTCGGTTGACCGAGGACAAACGTCCCTTCATGCTCTACCGCCCCAGGGTAGTCGGCCGGCACCTCATGACAGTCGCCGCATGCGACTTCGGCCGCGGCCATCGTGCTCCGGCCATATTGTTCGACGATCCCCGGAGTACTCGTCCGGTGACAGATCACGCATTCGTCGTTGCTCGTCGCCAGGGCATCGGCCTGCCCGGCCAGGGAGGCGGACGGCGCTCGGGCAATCGTGAGGGCGACCACGGCGAGGCCAAGAATGGCGATGACGACCACCAGGCCGGCGACCAGCAGCCGAGGCCAGGACGCTCCTTTGGCGACCGGTGATGGCTCCATTTCACACTCCTTGAACCGCTAGAGGGGGTTCTCACTTCGTGATGACTGTCACACAGCAATTTACCACGAGCTGCCGCTCGGCCACAACGGTCGGAGAGAACGCTTGCCCGCCTGGTGCTATTCCCCGGCTGTCGTCGATT
>MGOM01000036.1:11745-14649 GCA_001797105.1 Chloroflexi bacterium RBG_19FT_COMBO_62_14 | reverse complement strand
CAGGGGCAACCGCTGCGCTCAGGCCGAACCGCTCGCCCCGCTCGCTGCGGGAATCCACCCCGCCTGGTTTCGTCGTGCTCGACCGTACCCGATTCGCCTTTCTTGCGTCTTATTGAATGACAGATAAGCTCGATGACCTGGCCTTGCTCGAAGGTGCGCGACGCCATGAAGAAGACGCGCTTGCCGAGATCTATCTCCGGTACAGCCCCGGCCTGTACCGGTACGCGGTTCGACTATTGGGCGAGCCCGCCCTCGCCGAGGACTGCGTTGCCGAGACCTTCAGCCGCTTCTTGCACGCGATCAGGCGAGGCGGCGGACCGGGCCGTTTCCTTAAGGCCTACTTGTATCGTACGGCACATAACTGGATCGTGGACCATTTTCGCCGGTCAGCCTCCATCCCTATCCCCCTTGATCTGGCCGGCCCAGGCGAAGGGCAGCCGGGCGAGATCGTCAAGGCGCGGATTGAGCGTGAACAGGTCCGGACGTCCTTGCTCGAGTTGACCCCGGATCAGCGCCAGGTGATCGTGCTTAAGTACTTGGAGGGATTCACAAACGAAGAGGTGGCGGCGACCCTTCGAATGTCGGTGGGTGCCGTCAAATCCATGCAGCACCGGGCGCTGGCTGCCTTGAAGAGGCTGATGCAAGAGAAGGAAGCTCCAGAATGAAAGAGACACTTGATCCTGCTCCACTGATCGCCAGGCTGGATCAGCTCCGTGACGTGCCGGCCCGGGATCCACAGGCCGCGGCCACGGGTCGGGCGGCATTCCTGCGGGAAGCCAGGGCATTGCAGGAGGCCGTATCCAGCGCGCCCACAGTCCGTCTCAAGAGAGGCTTCGGTCGAAGTGGTGCAAGGGGATTTTCCGGCAATGGATGGAGCAGCGCACCGGGTCATGCGCTCGTGCTCGCCGTCGCGGTCTTTGTCTTGCTGTTCGGCGGAGCGGTGGCGACCGCCCACGCCGCGCAGGACTCATTGCCGGGGAACCCGCTTTACCCTGTCAAGACCGGCCTGGAACGCGCCCAACTTGCGCTCTCGCGGGATCAGGCGCACAACGCCGAATTACATTTGATGTTCGCCGAGAAGCGGTTGGGGGAGCTAGCCGGGCTTGTCGAAGACCGCCGCTTTGATCAGCTAACCGGCGTAACAGAAGCATTCGAGGCGCATCTGCAATCTGCCGTTCAGGACCTCGGCTCGATTGCTGAGACCGAGCCAGACGAAGCGAAGCGACTCGCCTCGGCCGTGACCGACTCGATGACGCGCTTCGTCGACATCCTGAACGGCCTGACCCCGGCCATACCGCCGGAATCGCAAGACGCCCTTGTGGGAGCACTCGAGTCCTCAAGACAGCAGGTGGAGCTCGAGCTGGTAGGCCTCGTGAAGGTCATCGACCCGGGGGTTTGGGCAATCGTGCGCACCGATGACGGAGAAACCCTCCAGGTCAGGATCACCAGCGATACAGAGATCGAAGACGGTCTGGCGCTCGACGATCTGGTGAAAGTCAAGGTCATTGCCGCCGCCGACGGTTCACTGCTCGGTCTCGAAATCGAGCGGGTGGACGAAAGCGCCCCGGACGGCGATGCATCCGAGGCAACCCAGAAGCTGGACGATGTTGAGGAAATGAACGAAGGAGAGCAATCAAGCCCGACCGAGGATGACAACGGCGAGGATGAGGACGAGGACAAGATCGAGACCGAGGACGAGAATGATGGTGCAGGTGTAGCGGACGACGAGGGCCATTCCCAGGACGAGCATGAGTACGAACACGAACAGGAACACGATGGAGAATACTAGAGTGGGGGCGGGATGGGGCGTAAGCTTTCGAACAGGTCCGAACTCTCGCCGACGTTTCGACACGGCATCCGCCCGGCAACCCAGGCAGGCAGCGCCATAGGCAGCTTGGACGCGTTCCTCTCCAGGGACTCCCGCCGCCACCAGGTGTTGGCGACAGCGTATGTGGTTCCCGAAGCCGTCCGCTGCGTGCAGTGCGGGATCTGTTCTTTCAACTGCCCGCTGGGGATCGACGTGCGCTCACATGCCCGAGACGGCCGGCCGGTCACCGAGAGTTACTGTCTCAGCTGTGGTGAGTGCGTCGCCCGCTGCCCGCGCGGGGTGCTTCGCTTCGAGCCCAGCTCGATCTTCCGCATGCGCCAAGGTGATAAGGGAAGCGATCCAGAATGAGAAGAGTCATTTTTGACCGACAACTCCCGTCTAGTGGGCCAGACGGGGAAGGTAACGGCTGAAATGGGGGGCAACTACCTGATCGTTGGCAACGGGCCGGCAGGGTATGCCGCGGCAGGGGCTATCCGCGAGCGCGATCCTCTTGGCGAAATCACGATCCTGAGCCATGAGGGCACGGCGTTGTACTCCAGGCCCGGGCTGGCGTATTTGCTGACGGGAGCGGTTCCGGAGAGATCGCTCTTCGCCCGGGGGGATGAGGATTACCGTCGGCTGGGGGTACGCCGGCTGGCGGCGCGCGTGAATAGTATCGACCCGCAGACTCGCCGCCTCCAGCTTCACGACGGACGCCTGCTCGGCTACGATGCTCTGCTGCTGGCTACCGGCGCCAGGGCAATCCTCCCCGATGTGCCGGGCATCGAGCTCGATGGCGTGGTCACACTTGACACGCTGGCTGACGCGCGGCGGATTCTGCGGCTGGCGCGCAAAGGACGTCGAGGGGTGGTCGTCGGAGGAGGGATCACCGCTCTCGAATTGGCCGAAGGGCTGGCAGCGCGAGGCGTCGAGACCCACTACCTGCTGCGCAAGGATCGCTATTGGGCCAACGTTCTCGACGACGAGGAGTCGGCCCTTGTTGAGTCCCGTTTGGAGCACGAGAAGATTCGACTTCACCGGCGGGCCGAGCTGGTGCGTGTCCTCGGTCGCAGAGGCAAGGTAACGGGCATCGAAAC
>MGOM01000036.1:9413-11726 GCA_001797105.1 Chloroflexi bacterium RBG_19FT_COMBO_62_14 | reverse complement strand
GCCGACATCCTGGCGGTGGCGATCGGGATCGCGCCGAGGATCGAATTGGCCCGGGGCTGCGAGTTGCGGGTGGGTCGGGGGATTATGGTCGATCCATTCATGCAGACCAGCGCCTCGGGGATCTTCGCCGCTGGGGATGTCGCCGAGGTCTACGACCCCGAGACCGGGAAGACCATGCTTGACTCGCTGTGGTGGATCGCACTCGAGCAGGGCCGGTCAGCCGGGCTGAACATGGCCGGAGCCGAGGCGCGCTACCGCCGGTTACCGCCATTCAATGTCACCCGGATCGGAGGTATTACGACGACCATCGTGGGCGCGGTCGGACAGGGGCGCGGAGATGACGATCTCCTGGCAATAGCTCGGGGCGACAGCGAGGGCTGGCGGGTTCGACCGGCGGCGATGGCTGTCGAGGCCGGCGAAGAGCACAGTCGCATGCGGCTCATGCTCGGGGGGCAGGCAATCGTCGGGGCGGTCATCATGGGTGATCAGACCCTTTCCCGCCCCCTCCAGCACCTCATCAGCCGTGAAGTCGACATCGGCCCCGTGCGCGAACGCTTACTGACTGACCCCTCCAACCTGGGAGCGACGATTCTCGCATTCTGGAAGAACTGGAGTGCGCGGGCGCCCATCCAATGAGGCGCAGCTCTCAGCTATGACTTGCGTTCATTTCACCTGCGGTTGGTCCCATGCTGGGATCGCGTGAGCTCTGGCTTGCCGGATTGGCCATTGCTCTGGTGAGCGGCCTTTACGCCTCAGCCAGCGCCCTCACCGGCGTTCCGGCAGCCAGTGGTTTCCTCGGTCACAGCCTGGGCGTCCTGGGGTTCATCCTCATGCTTTCCACCGAGACTCTGTACTCTCTCCGCAAGCGCGCGATCCGGCGCCCCTGGGGGCGGATGCGGGACTGGTTACGGTTCCACATTTTCACGGGGATCGTCGGTCCCTATTTGGTTCTGTTGCACACTGCCTGGGAGTTCAACGGCCTGGCCGGCGTGGTGACGCTGCTAACCGCGATCGTTGTCTTGAGTGGTTTCATCGGCCGCTACATCTATACGGCCGTCCCACGCACGGCAGATGGGATCGTGCTGGAGGCGGAGGCATTACGCAACGAGATCTCTCAACTCGAGGCCGAGTTGCGCGCCACGGCCAGTCCAGCCGGGGCTTCGTCCGAGAGCCGAGGTACATCGGCACCCATCCAAACGGATGAGAATGCGGCCGGCATCGGTTGGATCCTGGGCAGGGGGCCTGAGGAGATTCGCGACCGGCTGCAGACCTGGCGGCGCGGGCGCGGATTGGATCGGCAGGCGCGGCAGCTTCTCACCCAGAAGCAGGCAGCTTTGCGACGCCGTCGTCAGTTGGAGAGGCAGATCGCCTCCCTATCAACGGCGCGGAGGCTGCTTTCTCTATGGCGCAGCGTGCACATCCCGTTGGGGATGGCGCTCTTTGTCGCCGCCTTTGTTCACGCCGCAGGGGCGCTGTATTACGCGACACTTTTGCGATGAGTGACCCCAGATGAGCCGATCGCCATCATGACTCGACCCTTGGGGTGCCTGAGCGGCGCCGGCCTGCTCGCCGGCGTCTTGGCCGCAGTCATCATCGCGGTGGTGGGTGCTGCCGGCAGCAATGCCATGTTTAGCCCCGGTGACCTCAACGCCACACCCGGGCAGGCCCAGGTCGGCGGGATCAGCACCCATTCCGATCTCAGTCACCAATGCGACCAGTGTCACGCCGCCTTCTGGGATGGCGATCGGATGGGTGACCGCTGCCTGGCCTGCCATCAGGAGGTGGCCGCCGAGCTGGCGGTCGTCTCCGGCTTCCACTCCGGTTTCGCCGAACCTGGGAATTGCCGCGATTGCCACACGGAGCATGGGGGACCCGAGGCCGCCCTCACCCTGGCTGAGATCTCGAACTACCCTCACGATCGCACCGGGTTCTCGCTGCGGGCCCACGCGCCCATGGCCGTCGGCGGCGCGTTCCGGTGTATGGATTGCCACCCAAGCCAGCTGAGGGAGTTTTCCCCGGTTTCGTGCCTCGGGTGCCATGACGAACTGGAGTCTGGCTATACGCAGCAGCACCTGGCGGACTTCGGCAGGGAGTGCCTGGGATGTCATGACGGTGTCGATCATTATGGCGCCGCGTTCGATCACCAGACGCTTGCCTTCCGACTCTTAGGCGGACATCAGGGACTTGGGTGCTCGGCCTGTCATCGCGGCGCCCTCACGGTACTGGCACTGCAAACCGCGCCGACGCGCTGTCTGGCCTGCCACGCCAAGGACGACGTGCACGCGGGCCGTCTCGGCCAGGAATGTGACACCT
>MGOM01000036.1:908-9401 GCA_001797105.1 Chloroflexi bacterium RBG_19FT_COMBO_62_14 | reverse complement strand
AGACTTGGACGGATGCAACGCTGGACCACCAGCTGACCGGCTTCCAACATGAGGGGAGCCACGCCACCGCAGACTGCCTCGGCTGTCACGTCGATCGACGCTGGTCAGGTATCCCTACGGATTGCCTCGGGTGCCATAAGGGGCAGGATCCGCACGCCGGCCAGTTTGCGGCGGACTGTGATGCATGCCACGCTCCAACGCAATGGAGCGAGATTCATTTCGACCACCAGACCTCGTCGTACCCGCTCGCCGGCGCGCATCTCCAGGCTGCGTGCGACTCATGCCATGCCAGGGGTCGATACGTTGGGACGCCGACAAGTTGCCTTAGCTGTCACGCCTCCGACGACGAACACAATGGACAGTTCGGACAGGACTGCTCCTCATGCCACCGCCCTACGCGCTGGTCAGAGGTGACCTTTGATCACAACCGCTCTGCGTTCCCGCTCGTCGGCGCGCATCTCGATATTGCGTGCGACTCTTGCCATGCCGGAGGTCGCTATGTCGGTACCCCGACGAGTTGTGTGAACTGTCACGCCTCCGACGACAAGCACAATGGACAATTCGGACGGGATTGCAGTGCATGCCACCGCGCAACTCGATGGTCGGACGTGACCTTCGATCACAATCGCTCGGGCTTTCCACTCACCGGCGCGCACCGCTCGGTCGGGTGCGCGAATTGCCACGCGGGAGGCTCGTTCAGCGGCATGCCGACGGCCTGCTCGGCTTGCCACTCGGAGCCGCAGATCCATCAGGGCGTGTTCGGACAGGATTGCGCAGCGTGTCACTCCACCAGCGCCTGGTTGCCGGCGTCGTGGAACGGCCCGCACACCTTCCCGATGAACCACGGTGACGCCGGCGGTCAGTGCAGCACTTGCCATCCATCCGGATACAGTGAGTACACCTGCTACGGCTGCCACAAACATGACCCGGCTGAGATCGAGAAGAAGCACCAGGAGAAGGGAATCCCCGATTTCTCCGACTGCACCAGCTGCCACGCGACCGGCAAAGAAGATGGTGGGGGCGGAGGAAACAACGGGGGCGGCGACTAGTCGCCCGCCTGAGAGGTCGTCGCGCCGCCCAGGTACAACATAGGCCGCCGGCGAGTTGGCTCGAAGACCGGCAGTTAGATGTCTGCCACGTCCCTCTGCCCTCCTCGGTCTGATGCCGACCTGCGAGGAGCTCGTGGCTCGACTCGCTCTGCCCTTCTTCTCGCGGGCCAGGGATGAGTAAGAGTGGAAAACCGCCCATTCCGCATTGGAATCCGGGGGCGTTAAGGGTAAACGCGGCGGAGCGGCCAGTTCCAGCGCATCACGCTCGAAGGCGCCGATCGGTTCCCCCGGGCCCAGCAGAAAGTGGCGCAAGATCGGCCGTGTCGGCTGTCGAGAGGTTAACGCTTCCGTGGTAGGAACAGCCCAACGCAGGCCAGGCGAAGGGCGGCTGATATGAACAAGGTCTCGCGCAGCCCGAACCGATCTGCCATGAGCGGCCCGACCAGTGTCCCCGACAAGATCCCCAGGTTCAGCACCAGATTGTGAAACGCCATGTGCGCCGGCCGATCGCCCGTCGGAACATGGTCGAAGAGATGATCGATCAACCCCACGCTGAGGAATCCCCAGACCACCCCGCCTGCGAGGGATGCAGCCCAGAAGAGTAGGCTGTTGGTTGCCAGACCGGTCATGAGAGGGTACAGACCGTACAGCGTGACGCCGAGCAAGATCAGCCGGTGATGACCGAGCCTCCCCCGGATCGATCCGGCCGCGATCGAACCGAGAAACATCGCCGCGTTGAAACCGGCCTGGCCGATGCTGATAGACCGATCACTCAAGCCCAACTCTCGGACCCAGAATACGGGGAACAACGGGATGGGCAGGTGCTGCACGGAGTAGAAGATAAGGAATGCGAGCAGGACACGTCCAAACGGCCCACGCAGGAGATCGGCACGCAAGAGCGGCTTCCCTTGGGAACGCGTGAGGTAACGAAGGCCGGCCGCCAGTCGGAGCGCATCCGGCAGGCGCAGCGAACCGGGTCGCATCAAGGCACCCGTCGATCCACCAGGCGCCTCGACCTTGTCCTCGGCCGCCTTGGTCGGCCGAAGCCAGTAGAGATGATAGCTGCTCATCACCGCTCCCCCCGCCCCCAAAGCAAACACCAGTTGGAAGTTGAACGGGAAAGGTGTGGCCGCCAGGATTTGACCCGACACCAGCGACGAGGTGGTCAATGTAAGCGCCAGGAGCGCATTTCGTCGGCCGGTGACATGGGCCCGTTGATCTGCCGGGACGAGGTCGGCATAGGCCGCGTTGAATCCGATGGCCAGCAGCGTCCCGGGAATCGCCCCCAAGAGCACCAGGGCCACGAGTCCCCAAACCTGGCGGCTTTGCGGCAGCAACCAGGGAAGTGGGATGAGGAGCAGATAGATCAGCCGATGATAAACGGAAGAGTGGAAGGTCACCGTGGGGAACGGCCGCCCTTCCAGCCACCTCCCGGCTTGGAGTGAAAAAGCCAGGTTCAAGCCCGCCGGCCCGGCCGTCAACAGCCCGATCTGGAATGGGCTGGCCCCCAAGCGCGCGGCGTAGACGGACAAGAAGGCCAGCGCGCTTCCCGCGAGAACACCGAACCAGGCTACATCGGCGTACAGGTGGCGCAGATTCTGGCGCTGCAGGTCCTGGGTCACGACGATGATCATAACCCGACTGGCGAGCGGGCGCCCGGCACGTCGCGCTCGGGCGGCCAAGACTGGAGTCGGTGGTGGCCTACCGATGTCAATCCATGGGTCGATCACAGGAGGTGCAAGGGATTTCGGGAACGGGCCGCCCTCGGCGCCTCGGAGGTCCTCCTATCACACCGGCGGAGGTCCGGTCAGGGAACTCGCCTGCGCCGCCTCGAACGCCAGCTCGAGCGCGCCGACGATACCGGCGTCGTCCCCCAACGCAGCGGGGACGATCTGCTCATCCAACATCATCGGGTCGGCCAGGGTTTGCACGTAACCTGCGAGGAGCGCTCGGGTTTCCTGACGGATGAGCCCGAGCAGGCCCTGATGGTTCATCACACCCCCTCCCAGAACGATCCGCTGTGGTGAAACAACGTAGATTAGATCGCACATCGCCTGGGCAAGGTAGTGTGCCTCCAGCTCCCACGCCGGATGATCGGCGGGGAGAGCCGACCCTGGTGACCCCCATCGGGCCTCGATGGCCGGACCGCTGGCCATCCCTTCCAGGCAGTCGGCATGAAACGGGCAGCTCCCGTGGAAAGCGTCATCGGCACGGCGCTTGACGAAAAGATGGCCGGCCTCCGGGTGCATCATCCCGTGCACCGGTCGTCCTGAGACGAGGACTCCTGTGCCGATCCCGGTCCCGACCGTGACGTAAATCAGCGGATCCATGCATTTGCCGGCTCCGTGCCTCGCTTCCCCGAGCGCGGCGCCGTTCACATCGGTGTCGAAACGGATCGGCACTCCTAGCGCCTCTCGGAAGGCTCGGACTACGTCACCCCCCACCCATCCGGTTTTGGGTGTCGCCCCGATCCGCCCCCGCTCTAGATCCAGCGGGCCGAAACACGCGATCCCCAGTCCTCGCAGAGATCGGCCGCGGAAGAACTCGACCGCCTTCGCCAGAGTCTGATCGGGGGTCGTCGTCGGGATGATCTGTTTGGTCACAAGATCGGGGCCGGGAGACTCGGCAACTGCGCACACGAACTTGGTCCCTCCGGCCTCGATCGCCCCATACACCGCACTCATGCGAGTCCCTTCATTCCCGTCGGTCGCTCCCCAGGTGGCGGGCCAGCGCCATCTGCTGGCGCTGGTAGCGCTCGAATGCCCGCCGACCCGTCGTCGTCAACGCGCACGTCGTATGCGGGTACTTGCCCTTGAAGCTCTTGCGGATCGAAACGTAACCGCCGGTTTCAAGCTTGCTCAAATGCGCCGACAGGTTCCCCTTGCTCAGGCTCGTGGAGTGCAGCAGGAACGCGAAATCCGCGCTCTCACACGCCGACAGGACGGCCGTTATCGCCAGTCGGGCGGGCTCATGGATCAGGCGATCGACCTGGCCGATCTCTTTAATCGGATCCACGCCCCGTTGCCTTCCCCGCGGTTAGCCAAGCGCCCCGCAGAGTCACGCCGCCGCTCACCGAAAGCACAAGGAACCAGCCGAGCCCTAGGGCCAGGGCCGCCGCTCCGAAGCCGATCGGGGTGAGGAGGATGACCGTGGAGGCGACGGCTCCGACAAGCCCGATCCGCGTGTAGCGAGTCATGTCCAGCTCGCGCCCGACGCCAACGAGGGTGTATCCGAAGGACCAACCCGTCGCCGTCCAGAGCATGCGCAGAACAAAGGTCTCATTCACCCACCCGAGACTGCGCAGGCCGATGCCCACGGCAATGCCTCCAACCAGAATGATGGCAGATATCAGATTGACTCTTCAGGACACCGCCCAGCGTGAAGGCCTCACCGTGCCGGTCTGCGCCCAGAGCCAACGGGAGCGCAGGACTTTCATTACACCCAACATGCCGAAGACCGCCAGAGCCGGCAGAAAGACCCACAAGAGACCGGCCCAGGCAGCCCAGCGCCCGTAGCGGAGCATGAGGGCGCCGAGGAAGGCCATCCAGATCGGGCTGAACGCCAGCCAAATCCCGGCGCCGCTCAGCCCGAACATCAGCGCCAGTTGCAGATCGCGCAAGCCGTCGGCGAACTCATAGTGTCGGGTACGCCTCATCAGATCTTGGATGTCAGGTTGCACTGTCATGTCTTACCTCGATTCGGGCTGCAGGCCTGGGACTTTCACCTACATGTTACCCGGCCTGGTTTGCATTGTCAACTAGTTATCCAAGAAGACTGGTGCACCTGGTCTGCCCGGTTGGACTGGCGACCGATCTTGGTCTCCGCTACCTCGGCTTGCACGTCTTTGCCCACAACCGCGGCGCCCTCCAGTTGTACGAGAAGCTAGGTTATACAGTCCGCAGCCTCAATATGCTCAAGACCCTTGATCGGGCCTGAGGGGCCGAGCGCGCCGGAGATCCAGCCGGCGGATGATTGCCGCGCCGGGCTGACGTTACATTGCCATGCTGGACGTTTCCCACAGATGACGGCGGCAGGCCTGGCGGAGGCGCGGCCGAGGGTCTGGATGAGATTGATTCAGCCGTACTCCGTGTTATGCTGAACCGGGGAGCGTGCGCACACTGGAGGAGGAGTCCATGGAGACGTACATCATTTTGGGGAACTACACCAAGGAAGGGATCGCCAAGATCAAAGAAGGCCCGGCGCGCATTGCAGCGGCTAAGAAGGCGGTCGAAGCCGCCGGAGGCAAGTTCGTCGCCTGGTACTTGACGATGGGTCGATACGATTTCTTGGCAATCACGCAGGCTCCGAGCGTGATGGCCGCCGCGTCGGTGCTGCTGGCCCTGGGGGCGCAAGGGAATGTCCGCACCGAGACCTTGCACGCGCTCGACGAAGATGAATTCAAGAAGGTCGTAGGTTCTCTACCCTAGCAAAGATCGGGCGTCCAATCCATTTTACAAGGATCATCCCGCACAGCACGCTCCCCGATGATCCCACTCTGGCGCACCGGATCGACCACGCCGGACCCTCCGAGAGCAGCGGGAGGTTTGCCTGCATGAGCACCCTCAGATCCTGAGGGCTTTCTGCCCACGCGCCAGCCTGGCGAGATCGAGTGCCATTCTGGGGATGTTTGTCAATTCAATCGGCTCGGGTGTTGGCATGCCCCGGCTCCGGAGCCTCGCCGGAGGTGAGATCCGGCCTCGCGTGCTTGGGAACTTGATGTGCCGGAAGGACGTCCTTCTAGCAACAACGGCGCCCGAGGTTGCCTGACCGGCGCCGAAACACTGTTGCGGTATACCCGCTGGAGGGATCTTTACCATGGTTAAGCTAGGAATGAGGAAATTGTGGATGACTCTGCTTGTGGCCACCTCAGTGATCGCATTGGCAGGCTGTGCCAGGCTTCCCGTCGGCGCCCCAGCGGCCATGCAATCGACCGGAGCCGAGACCATCACCGTCACCGGCTACGGCGAAGCCAATGGAGACCCGGACGTCCTGACGGTCGAGGTCGGTGTCAGCGTCTCCAGCACAGACATTTCCCAAGCCGTCGCCTCGTCCAACACGACTATCGAGAGGATCACCGGCGCCCTCGGGGAGTTAGGGATCGACGAGAACGACGTCCAGACAACCGGCTTCAACGTCTGGCCCGAGGATATCTACTCCCCGGCCACGGGCAGCCCAACTGGCGAGAAGAACTATCGGGTCGATAGCACCCTGCGGGTGAAGGTCAGGCAGGTTGACCAGGCAGGGGCAGTCCTGGAAGCGGTGATCAAGAACGGGGCGAACAACATCTACGGCATGACCTTCGGTGTCCAGGACACCGCCTCGCTCGCTTCGCAGGCCAGGACTGCGGCCATCGCAGATGCCCGGGTGAGGGCTGCCCAGCTGGCGAAGGAGCTTGGGGTGACTCTGGGTGAGGTGCAGAAAGCGGCTGAGGTTTCGGGCGGGCCGATCTATCCGGCTTACGCCGCCATGGGCCTCGGGGGCGGAGGTGAGGTCCCCGTCGCCCCCGGCCAAATCACGGTCAGCATCTCGGTGGAGGTGACCTTCGGCGTCACGCGGTGATCCAGCCTCCCCGAAGGAGAAGATCGACGGGGAGTAAGCGTGGTATTCTCTGTCCGCATGCGGAGGAGCCTTGGCACTCCTCCGCACTTCGTTCCTCCTGGGCCGAACGCGGGCTCTACCTTGGGCCGGACGGAGGTCCTGCGCCGGCAATCCCGCTGCCACCGAATGCCGACCTTGTTGCACTGCTGGTCTGCGCGAAAATGGGCCCATGTCGCAGGACGAGAGACCACCGACTGCCACCCCGCACGCTCTCTCGCCCACGCGAAAGGAGCGCCAACAAAGGGGACTCCTCGGTGTGGCACGGCCTGCTGTCGACCGAGCACTCCGGCCGGGAGATGGCCCAGGTCGTCGGTGCGCGAGCACCGAGCGAGTTGCAAGTTCATGATCGAGACTGGTCCGGATCTCCCATCGGCCGTCAACAGGCCTCATCGCAGTCGCCGATTCAGCGGACTGGTAGCTCGCGCAGACAGCGTGGGACAGATCGCTCACAATCCGAGAGGCCAAGAGCGAATCCGCCGGTCTGCTGCGCATTCCCCGCCGGCAATTGCGGGCAAGACACCCGATTACAAGAGGGGCACTGCAATGGGACCGCACGCCGATGATTGAGAGGATCGTGCTGTCGTGGAGCGGTGGAAAGGACAGCGTGCTTGCGTTGCACGACCTCTCGAGCGATCCCGAGCTGGCCGTCGTGGCATTGCTCACGACGGTTTCGGAGGAGTACCAGCGCATCAGCATGCACGGCGTCCGCCGAGAACTACTGACGGCCCAGGCGCGGGCTCTCGCAATTCCTCTCGAGGAGATCCTGCTGCCGAAGGGTTGTTCAGACGAAGAGTACGGGCGCAGGATGGAAACTACCCTTCGGCCCCATGTGGAGAGAGGGATCCGGAAGGTCGCCTTCGGCGACTTATTCCTGGAAGATGTCCGCCGCTATCGCCAGGAACGGTTGGCGCTACTGGGCATGTCGGGCGTGTTTCCGCTTTGGGGGAAAGACACCACCGAGCTGGCTCGGGCCTTTCTCGACCTGGGATTCAAGGCGATCGTCGTGTGCGTGGATACGCAGGCCCTCGACCCGGCATTCTCGGGCAGATCCTATGATCGAAAGTTCCTGTCGGCCCTCCCGCCCAACATCGACCCGTGCGGCGAGAACGGCGAGTTTCACACTTTCGTCTATGACGGCCCGATCTTCCATGAATCGATCCCGCTCACGCGTGGGCAGCAGGTCTTGCGGGAGGACCGGTTCGCCTACTGCGACCTGGTTCCTGCGTGATCGGTCGAAGAACGCTATGACCGGACGAATGCCTGCGACTAAGCGCCTCTGGCATCCACGCTCGTTGAGGCTCGGAATGTGAACCGTAGCGACAGAGTGGGCTGGATTTCCGCTGAATTCGAGAGACGTTTCGAGACTGCACCCATACTCTGGTCGCGTGCGCCCGGTCGGGTCGACTTAATGGGGAGCCACACGGACTACAACGAGGGGTTCGTCTTGACGATGGCCATCGACCGGGACACGTGGATCGCCGCTTCGCCGCGTCTCGACCGGCGCGTCCGGATCGAATCACTGAACACAGGCGGAGGTGGAGAGTTCGATCTTGATCACATCGTGCGTGACGGCGAGACCCCGTGGACCAACTACATCCGCGGGGTGGCGAAGGCCTACCAGGACGAAGGCTACTCGCTTCAAGGGTTCGACGGGTTGATCCAGAGCACCGTTCCAGTCGGGAGCGGCGTCAGCTCGTCGGCCGCATTGGAGGTGGCCACGGCGATTCTGTTCGGCCTGCTCGGCGACTGGGAGATCGAGCCGTTGCAGGCCGCGTTGCTCTGCCAGCAAGCGGAGAACGACTTTGTCGGGATGCGGTGTGGGATTCTCGACCAGTACTCATCGGCG
>MGOM01000036.1:0-897 GCA_001797105.1 Chloroflexi bacterium RBG_19FT_COMBO_62_14 | reverse complement strand
CGGCCACTGCCTCCTGCTGGATTGCCGGAACCTGACCAGCCAGGCCAGGCCTCTCGCAGGTGACATCGAAGTCGTGATCTGCGACACCCAGGCACCGCGCGAGCTGACCGGGTCGGAGTATGCATTGCGACGCGCCCAATGCGAGGAGGGGACGCGCCGCCTCTCCGTTTTTGATCCGGGGATCCGTGCGCTACGAGATGTGAGCCTCGATCAGCTGCTCGCCCATCAGGCCGATCTCCCCGATCTTGTCTTCCGCCGCTGCCGATTCGTCATCGAGGAGAACCAGCGGGTTCAGAACATGGCCGCCTCTTTGTCAGCGGGGGATCGGCCCGCGATCCAGACACTGACCCACGAGTCGTACGCCGGAGCGCGAGACTTGTACAAAATCATCTCAGCCGAAATGACGATGATGATCGAAGCGATCCACCAGGCACCGGGGGTGATCGGTGCGCGCCAAGCTGGCGCAGGATTCGGAGGCTGCATGGTGTCGATCATCGAACCCGGCCGGCTCGAGGCATTCCAGGCTCACGTCAGCCGGCACTACACCGCCGCCAGCGGGATCGAGCCCGTGATCTTCCCCGTCCATGCCTCCGAGGGTGCCGCTCCGCTCAAGGTTAGCAAGTGAAACGTGCGTCGGCGGCCGCCGAAGTCTGGTGTTTCTGCCGATCTCTGGATTCACGAGTGTCCACGCCGTAGATCGCTGGGCGGCCGGTCAATCGCCCTGCCCGCGGTGGTCAATCGGGCCTCCATCCGGGGAGACGCCTGTTCCCCCGGGCGCGTTCCTGCTTTCGACTTCCCCGGGGCCCCATAGGCCTTTCCCTCGCCCGCAATCGTGTTCGCCCTCGGGTGTGGTCCGCCCGGGATGCATTCCATTTCAGGGGTCAGGGGGGCGGGCCT